>NZZP01000007.1 GCA_002698665.1 Gammaproteobacteria bacterium
TATATTATTAGTAAGGGTGAAAAGGTGAGGTAAGAGCTCACCACATGCAAGGTAACAAGTATGGTGAAGCAAACCCCACTAGGAGCAAGGCAAATTTATAGCATTTTGTCAGCCTAAGACACGCTATATGGTAAGCTGCTAGAGATTTTTGGTGACAAAAATTCGAGATTAATGATCATACATGACAGAACCCGGCTTATAGGCTGGCTCTCCGCCCAAAAAATAAAACAAATCTTTAAATATTCTGTAAGTTATTGTTATTTATAAGTATATGAAAAATATAGAGTATTTTGCCATAAAACCATTAATTTATAAGCGTAAAGCCTTGCATACATCATAAAAAAGTCATATAGTGTTGATATATGGCAATTTATGTAAAATTGTGGGAATTAATGGTAAATATGTTTAAAGGCATACACAATATAAACTTGGATTCTAAGGGAAGGCTGACTATCCCTACTAAGTACCGTAATACAATTGACGATCAATCAGATGGTAAATTGGTAGTAACCATTGATTCTGAAGAAAAATGTTTGCTTTTATACCCATCATCTGTATGGCTTGAAATAGAGAAAAAAATCAATAGTTTACCAAGCTTTAATAAGAACTCGAGAAGGATTCAAAGGCTTTTAATAGGTCATGCCGAAGAAATAGACCTGGATACAACTGGCAGGATACTCCTATCAAAGCCATTAAGATTAGTAGCTGAAATGTCCAAGAAAGTCACACTCATAGGCCAAGGTGAAAAATTTGAAATATGGAGTGAGGAGATATGGAATAACAGAGTGAACACATGGAGATCAGAAGAAACTGATGAATCAGATGATTCAGCTTTATCTGATATAAGAATATAAATGAGATTAGAGAGATACTACAGAACACTTGGGATAACTGGAAATGAGGATACAAGGCTTATCAAGAGGGCATTCATGCGTGTAGCTCAAAAATACCATCCTGATAAAAACCATAATGATGAAGCATCTACACAGAAATTCATAGATGCTAGAGATGCCTATGAAAATATAATGAAAGTGAAGAGAAATATATCATGACTACATTTGCCCATACACCAGTGATGCTAAAAGAATCTATACAGGCCATGAATATCAATCCTGATGGAGCATATATAGATGCAACTTATGGATATGGTGGTCATTCTAAGGAAATTTTAAATATATTGGGTACTAGTGGCCATCTTTATGCAATAGACAAAGATATTTATGCCATTAAAATGGCTAACTCTCAAAGAAATAATGATAAAAGATTTACCCTAAAACATGGATGTTTCTCAGAATTAGATAAGTTGTCCCATGATTGGGGCATTCATGGCTCGGTAAATGGAATTTTATTTGACCTAGGTGTTTCCTCCCATCACCTAAATGAACCGAGCCGCGGCTTTAGCTTTATGAATGATGGTCCTATTGATATGAGGTTTGATCAAAGCAATGGCTTGTCAGCATGTGAATTGATAGAGTCTGTAGATGAAAAAACACTATCTGACATAATCTGGAAGTATGGCGATGAGAGGTATTCTAGAAGAATTGCAAAAGAGATAATTTTACAACGAGAGAGACATAAGATAAAAAATACACATGAGCTTGTAAGCATAATTGATAAAGCTATTCCAAAGAATGATAAAAATAAGCACAACGCAACAAGGACATTTCAGGCATTAAGAATCTATATAAATAAAGAGTTAGATGTTCTAAGAGATGCATTAAATAGCAGTTATAATATTCTAGCTCCTAAGGGTCGATTAGTGTTGATAACATATCATTCTCTTGAGGATAGAGTAATAAAAGACTTTCTCTCACTTACAGATAAAAATAGATCAACACCAAGAGATTTACCAATAAAAAGTGAGTTTTTAACAAAGATGTTTCAATTGGTAAAAAAATCTATCAAGCCAACAGAAAAAGAAATAAATGACAATCCTAGATCTAGATCTGCCAAACTTAATATTTTGGAGAAGACTAATGAGAATTATGATTAACTTATTTTTATTATCAATTATAACTATTTCTGCTTTTGGAGTTATATTCATTAAGCATCAAAATAGAAATATGAACATAAGCATCGAAAAAATTGATAAGAAATTAGCTTATGAACTTAATGAACATAAAAAACTATTAGATGATAAAAATAAATTAATACACAACAGATTAATAAATATAGATTTTGAAAAACAATTAGGCATGGAGATGCCACATAAGAAAAAAATAATTTATTTGAATTTGGTTGAATAAACCGGAGGTGATGTATGAGTACATTTGAGTTAGTAAATGAGTATAGTCAAAATGCTGTTATTAAAGTTATAGGTGTTGGCGGCGGCGGCGGTAATGCAGTTATGTCAATGTTAGAATCAAAAATTCATGGCGCTGAATTTATCCTCGCCAATACTGATTCTCAAGCATTACGTGATGTTAAGGGAGCTACTATGGTTCAAATAGGCTCTGAGATTACAAAAGGCTTAGGAGCTGGTGCTGATCCTGAAAAAGGAAGACAGGCTGCACTAGAAGCAAAAGAAGAATTGACTTCTGCAATAGAAGGGGCAGACATGCTCTTTATTGCTGCTGGGATGGGTGGTGGAACTGGTACAGGAGCAGCATCCGTTATAGCGCAAATAGCTCGAGATGCAGGTATATTAACTGTAGCAGTTGTCACGAAACCTTATGAGTTTGAAGGATCAAAGAGAATGGCATTTGCTGAAGAAGGAATAGAGGCCCTCAGTGAGTGGGTAGATTCTTTGATAGTTATTCCAAATGAGAAATTATCAGAGGTGTTTGGTGATGATAATTCTATATTTAATGCATTCGAAAAAGCAAATGATGTTCTCAGAGGTGCTGTTAAAGGTATTGCAGAAATAATTACTATTCGTGGCTTTATAAATGTAGATTTTGCAGATGTAAAAACTGTTATGTCTGGAAGAGGTAAAGCTATGATGGGATCAGGTTTTGCGCAAGGAGAAGAAAGGGCTGAAGAAGCTGTGCAGGCAGCATTGAGTAGTCCGTTATTAGATAATATTGATTTACATGGAGCCAGTGGCGTACTAGTTAATATAACTGCTGGATCTGATTTAACTTCAAAGGAGTTTGGAATAATTGGAGACCGTGTAAAGGAGATTGCTAATGATAATGCAACGGTAATTATTGGTTGCATAAAAGAAGAAGATAATTTAGGTGAACTGCGAGTAACATTGATTGCTACAGGCTTTGATGAAGCTGATCTGCAATCAAAACCAGAGAGTCTAAAGGAGGATGTCACAGGTAATATTAATAATACTGGTATTATGCCTTCACAAACTGCACAAACTACTCCTATTGGAGTAAATACTGTGACGAATGAGTCACTAGCAGAGAAAGAGCATGTGGACAATATCGATATCCCAGCTTTTTTAAGGCAACAAGCTGACTAGTACAAAGAAAAACTCAAATTACCCCAAATGGAGACAATATTTAGTTTATAGTATTGTCTTCATTGTATTACTTTTAATTATAGTAAGAATTATATTGCTTCAAGGTTTTAATACTGATTGTTTTTTATTAAATAAATCAGATTGTAAGATCAATCTAAGTGATATGGCCGATAAAAGACAGATAGACCATAGGTTCATCAAGACTAATCGTGGCATGATTTTCGATACTAATGGTGAGATACTAGCCATGAGTCTGCCAAAGAAAACTTTATGCATAAATATTTTCAAGATCACACAATTAAAATATAGTGCAAATGAATACAGAGAATTATTAAAAATAATCAATTTGTCTACTAATAAATTCAGTAATATATTGGATAGATATTCTGACAGAAAAGAGTACTATCTTAAAAGAAAGCTAGATGAAAAATTAGTTCAAAAAATACAAAAATTAAACTTACCATATGTATACTTTATAGATGAATATCATCGCGTTTACTTAGGTAGCTCATATTTTTCTAATATTATTGGTTTTACTGATATAGATGATAATGGTCAATCTGGGATTGAGTATATAAAAAACTCCGAATTACAATCAACTGTTGGTCTGAGAAAAATAAGAAAAGATAATCTAGGAAGATCAGTAGAAATAATTAAACTTATAAAAGACCCCATTCCTGGAAAGAATATTACTTTATCTATTGATAAGAGAATACAATTTATTGGATATAAGATTTTAAAAGAACATATTAAAAAGAGTAATGCCGATAGTGGCTCTCTAGTACTCATAAGAAATCAAACTGGAGAGATTGTCTCTATGGTAAATTATCCATCATTTAATCCCTCTAACAGAAAAGAAATGAAAGGAAGGAGGATAGAGAATCAAGCTATAACGTCCACTTTTGAGCCAGGGTCTACCATGAAGCCATTTACAATATATTCAGGTATTTATACAAATAAATATTTACCTCATGAGTATATCAACACATCTAAAGGATTTTATATGAAAGATAAAGCTAAGCAAATGAATGATTATAAAGATCTTGGTCAATTAAATGCGGAAGGAATTTTAATGAAATCAAGTAATGTTGGAGCTGCTACTATATCGACGAGAACTGATCGTAGAGTTATTTACAATGTATTGAGTAGTTTAGATTTTGGTAAAAGTTTATACATGAGCTGGCCTGGAGAACAGAGTGGTAAACTAGAGCATTATGATAAATGGACTTATGATCAACAAGCAACAATTGGATATGGTTATGGGTTATCTACGACATTATTACATCTTGCTAATGCATATGTTATATTAGCGAACTACGGCAAAAAGGTACAATTATCATATGAAAAAAAAATGCAAGAAGATATCTACTACGAAGATGTTTTAGATAAAAATATTTCAAAGAATATTATTCAAATGATGAAATCAGTAGTAGGGAATCAGGGAACTGCAATCAATGCAAAGTTAGATAAATATTCTGTTGCAGGTAAAACTGGAACTGTAAGAGTTAATATGAGAGGTAAATATAATATATATAAGCATAATGCATTATTTGTTGGCATTGTGCCAGCTTCTAAACCAGAATATGTTGCCGCAATAATTGTTAGAAATCCTAAATCTGAAAATGCATCTGGTGGTAGGCATGCCGCACCAATATTTCGTGACTTCATGAGTCACTCAATGAATTTATTAAAAGTTTACCCAGATATAAGATGAATAGTAATCAGCATATAAGCAATATAATCAAATATATTTATTCGTTGAAACCAAACATAAGACATATTAAGAATCATATTGTTTTTAGTTCGAAAGATGATTGTAGAAATAAAGTACTTATTTTAGGTAATGTATCAAATAAAAAAAAATATACTTATGTCAATGAGGCAATTAAGAAAGGTATATTAGGAGTAGTATCTGCTAATCCATTAAATGAGAAAAAACTTTTTAAAAAGAATATGATTTTTGAGTCAAAGTATATAAAGAATAATATGAATTACTTATTAGATTTCATATATGACTATCCTTTGCAAGGCAAAAAAATTATTGGCATAACAGGTACAAATGGGAAAACTACACTATGTCATCTTCTTGCAACATGTTTAAAAAAAATTAATTACAAAGTAGGGTTAATATCTTCTGAGGGAGTTGGGATATACCCTCGTTATTCATCTACAGGATATACAACTCCTACAATAGATATTCTTTATAAATATTTTGATAAATTTAATATTGCTGGTGTCAATCAAATTATCATAGAATGCTCATCACAAGGTTTGGCCCAGGGTAGACTTAATGGAATAGTATTTAATCAATCTATCCTAACAAATATAAATAAAGAACATATTGAATATCATGGATCATTTCATAAGTATATTATGGCTAAATCTATCTTAATAAAAAATACAAGTGGAAACGTTTTTATTAATAGTGATTGTAACAATAGTAGTATGTTGTCTAAAATCGTAAAGAAGAAAAGCTATATACCATATAAGATAAATAATATTGATAAAAATTTAAATAAAAAATTGAATCTACATAATAATCATGATTTAGTATTCGTAACAAACATATCTATTCTTTCGAAATTCTTAGATTATAATGGCCACTCATTTAAAAAAATTATTTCTATCTTATCAAAAATAAAACCATGTATCCCAGGTCGTAAAACTCTTATATTTGATAAGAAGAGAGGAATTAAATATTTAGTAGATTATGCACATACTCCAGATGCACTGAAAAATCTGTTAATATATGTCAACAACAAATATACTACAGCTAGAATTATTACTCTTTTTGGTTGCGGAGGAAATAGAGACAAACATAAAAGAAAGAAAATGGGTGATATAGCTGAACAATATTCAGATATTTTGGTCATTACTGATGATAATCCAAGAAACGAAGATCCGAACGATATTATTAACGGCATTTGTAAAGGTATAAAAGATAAGTCTAAAATATATCTAGTACCTAATCGTAAAAAGGCAATAGATAGAGCTATATCCTTATCTCAAAAAAAAGACATTATAATACTTGCTGGGAAAGGCAATGAGTTTGAAATCCAATATAAAAATAGAGTATTAAAACATAATGATATAAATTATTTAAAAAATAAAGTAAATGAATATTAATTTAAATGACATATTAAAATCTATAAAACCTATACTTATTGAATATAATTATGATAAGGCAAAAAAATATCCAATAAAAAAAATATCAATTGATTCTAGAGATATAGATATCAATACTCTTTTTATAGCCATTAAAGGACAATCTCATGATGGGCATGACTATATTCATGAAGCACTAGAAAAAGGTTCGGTTGCTATTATCTCATCGAAAAACTTCAATCAGGAATGTCCTAATATAATAGTTAAGGATACTGTTGCTGCACTTGGACTAATTGCATCATATTTACTTGATAAAATAAGCCCCAGTTCTATAATTGGTATAACTGGCACTAATGGTAAAACATCCGTCACAAATATTGTTTATAATATTTTGTCTACTTTAAATCCATCACTCAAAACATTTAAAAATTACAATAATCTAATTGGGTTGCCATTATCTATATTCAATACAAATTTTAATGAAAAACATTTTATCTTGGAAATGGGAGCCAGTAAATCTGGTGATATAAATGATTTAATACAGATTGCTAAACCCAACATAGTTGCTTTATTAAATGCCTCAGAAGCGCACTTAGATACGTTTAAAGATATAGATAATATAGTTAATACTAAAGGGGAAATTTTGTCATATCAGGGATTCCCAAAAACAGTCATACTTAATAGAGATGATAAGTTTTATGAAATATGGTTAGATAAATCCAAGCATAACAAAATTGTCACTATTTCGATGACCACTAAAGCCGACTACTATCTTATATCTAGTGATAAAGATTATATAAATATTAGAACCAAAGATAATCAGATTATTAAACTTATAAATGATAACTATGAACCATATATAATTCTTAATCTACTATTCTCCATTGCAATTACAATGGAGGCGGGAGCAAATCTAGAAAATATTATTGAAGGAATCAACTCCACTAAAAATATATCTGGAAGATTTAATATGTTACGCGGAGAGAACGAATGTTTAATAATTGATAGCACATATAATGCAAACCCAGAATCATTTAAAGCAAATATAGATTCATTGGTACAAATGGATGGAACACCATGGTTAATCATGGGAGATATGGGAGAACTAGGTGATATGGCACTAAATTTTCATGCTGAAATAGCCTCATATGCCAAATATAAGGGTGTTGAAAAAATTTTCATCATCAGTAAATACTCAGATGTTATTTCTAATGCATTTGGAGAAAATTCCCATATATTTAATGATAAGAAATCATTAATTAATTTTATTAAGCCTATAATACAAAAAGAAAATAATATTCTCATTAAGGCATCTCGTTTTATGAATTTTGAAATTATTGTTGATGCATTAACTACTATTTAATATTAGAATCTAACTATGCTATATTACTTTTTTGAATACCTAACACAATACTATTCATCTTTCGATGTATTTAGATATTTAACATTAAGAATAATATTATCAGCTTTAACTGCATTAGCTTTATCTTTAATTATAGGCCCTGTTGTGATTAGATATTTATCAAAAAATAGATTATATCAAACAATAAGAGAGGATGGTCCGCAATCACATTTAGACAAGAAATCAGAAACACCTTCAATGGGAGGCTTAATAATTATTATATCAGTATTAGTTAGCACTTTACTATGGGCGGACATATTTAGTAAATATATTTGGATATTGATATTTATTCTATTAACATTTGGATTAATTGGTTTTTATGACGATTATCAAAAATTTAGACATTCCTCAAGTGCGGGAATAAGTGGCAAAACCAAACTACTTTACCAAATAATATTTTCGGGAATAATAGCTTATTTTATCTACACAACAGCTATGTCAAGTATTGAAACTAGCTTGACAATGCCATTTCTAAAGAACTTTGCTTTGAATCTAGGCATTTTATTTATACCATGGACTATTTTTGTTATTGTAGGATCAAGTAACGCTGTCAATCTCACTGATGGTTTAGATGGTTTAGCGATACTGCCCTGTATTCTTATAGCTGCAGCATTTGTTTTGTTTGCGTATGTAGAAGGAAATTTTAATATAGCTAACTATTTATTGATACCCTACTTATCTGGTGTTTCTGAAATAGCTATATTCTCTAGTGCTATCGTAGGGTCCGGGCTTGGATTTCTTTGGTACAACTCATATCCAGCACAGGTATTTATGGGAGATGTGGGTTCTTTGTCGTTAGGTGCAATACTTGCAACTATAGCCGTACTTCTTAGGTTAGAGATAGTTTATGCAATTATGGGTGGAGTATTTGTTATGGAAGCACTCTCAGTGATGATTCAAGTAGCATCGTACAAAATTTTTAAAAAAAGGGTATTCAAAATGTCTCCAATACATCATCATTTTGAATTAAAAGGGTGGCCAGAGCCTAAAATTATAGTTCGATTTTGGATAATTACTTTTATACTTGTTTTGATTGCACTTGCGTCACTGAAAATCAGATAAATGAACAACACGAAATTAATAATTGGTTTAGGTCTAACAGGTACTTCTTGTGCAGCATTTCTTAAAAAAAAATCAATTCCATTTATAATATTTGATACAAGACCAAAAACGGAGGTTGACGATAGATATATTGAGAATGAAGCTGAAAATATTTTCTTTGAAAATATAATGAAAAAAGATTTAATTAATGTCGATGAAGCGATAATTAGCCCAGGTCTTGATAAATCACATAAAGTATTTAAAATCTTGAAAGATTTGAATATAAATATTATTACTGATATAGATCTTTTCAAAAGATCAAATAGTATTCCAATAATATCAATTACAGGAACAAATGGTAAAACTACTATTGTAAATATGTTACAACATGTTCTAAATAATATTGGAATCAACTCAATTGCATGTGGCAATAATGGTATATCACCATTATTAATTCCTAGTAGTCAATATAAATATATAATTTTGGAATTGTCTAGTTATCAACTAGACTATATGCATGACTATACATCATATATAAGTTTAATATCAAATATTGATCAAGATCATACTGATAGACACAAATCAATTGAACAATATATATCTGCTAAGAAAAAAATTTATAAGTCTACAAAATATTGTTTAGCTAATATCTCTCTAAAGGAAAATAGAATAAATCTATCTGATATTAATACGATTAGTTATTATGGAATAAATTCAAAATCAGAATGTATAATATATGATAATAATTATAAAAATATTAATATATCTAATAGTAAAATTTCCTACAATAATCTATCACTAGATTATTTAGGAAAACATAACCTTGAAAATATATTAGCTGTCCTCTCTATCCTAAATATTATTAATATTGAACTTGACGATTCCTTGGCGGCATTTAAAGATTTTCTTTATCCATCGCATCGAATAGAGCTAATAAAAGAGACTAATGGGATACAATGGTTTAATGACTCTAAATCAACTAATTGCGCATCAACGATTGCAGCACTTGATGCTATGAAAAATAATACTATTTTAATACTTGGTGGTTCTAAAAAAAATATATCATATAGTAAGTTATCGAAAAATATTAATAATAAAGTCAAACTCCTAATTTATATAGGTGAGAATAAGAATTATATAAAAAATCAATTGAAAGTCGATGTAAGGTCAATTGATGCTAGTACTATGCAAGATGCTGTGCAAATTGCTATAAAATATGCAGTTAGAGGTGATAGTATTTTGTTATCACCCGCAAGCCCAAGTTATGATATGTATAAAAATTATCAAATAAGAGGGAAAGATTTTAAAAATGCTATAGAAAAATATGTTATCTGAATTCATCAAAACTAGATTACTAAGAAGTGAAAGTCAAGGTATTGATCAGACCTTAATAACTTGTTTTGCTGCACTTGTAGCTATTGGCTTCATAATGATTACTTCAGCAACACTTGATTATGCATTACAAGTAAAGTCTAATTCTTTTTACTTTACAATCAAACATTCTATATACATGCTCTTTGGGCTATTCATTTCAATTGTTGTCTCTAAAATTAAGTTGAGTTTTTATAATGATTACAGCAAACTGTTCTTGTTAATTGCTTTCATCATTTCATTAATTATTTTTATACCTGGATTTGGAAGGGAGATTAATGGCGCTAAAAGATGGTTAGATCTAGGATTTATAACTATTCAGGTATCTGAAATCTCACGATTTTTTATTATGATATGGATATGTAGTTTTATATCAAAAAGAGATGTAAATTTGTCATTTAACAAATGTCTACTTATAGTTGCAATTTTATGCGCTATTATATTATCTCAAAGGGATTTTGGTAGTGCAGCTCTGCTTATCTTTACATTTTTTTCACTGATGTTTGTTGCCGGATTACATCTTAAAAAATTATTCTACTATTTTACTATTGTTTTTATAATATCAATTCCATTAATTATTTATCAACCATATAGATTGAAAAGAGTTATATCATTTATGAACCCATGGGATGACCCTTCTGGCAGTGGTTATCAACTTATTGCTTCATTACTAGCATTTGGCAAAGGAGGTTTCTTCGGTTTAGGTCTAGGGTCAAGTATTCAGAAGTTAAACTATTTACCAGAATCATATAATGATTTTATTTTTGCTCTCATTGCTGAAGAGCTAGGCTTATTTTTTACACTTATAATTATTTCTCTATTTATGATAATATTTATCAGAATTATAAGACTGGCTAATAAATCTATTGATAACAATATGATCTTTGCGTCAAATCTTTCTTTTACCATAGGTTTTTTCATAATATATCAGGCTCTTATTCATATTCTTGTTAACACAGGTTTAGCTCCCACCAAAGGAATGGGTTTGCCAATGATAAGTTATGGCGGGACAAATCTATTAATGATGTTTCTCTTTATGGGACTATTGGTTAGAATACAAATTGAAAACCGACAAAAAATAAGTCAAGCAGTAAGACGAGGTTATTAATGCAATATATTGCCATTTTTGCCAGTGGGACAGGTGGACATGTTTATCCAGCATATGCTATGGCTATGCGTTATATAGATAAAGGTTATAAAATCCTATGGATTGGCACAGATAATGGATTAGAGAATAGGGTAATTAAAGATAGCAATATCATTATTAAAGGTATTAGATCTTCAGGGGTTAGAGGAAAATCTAGATATCAACAAATCAAATCTGTTTTTAATTTATTTATATCAACTATTCAAGCATTTTTAATACTTAGTAAGTTTAAACCATCATTAGCCCTAGGTTTTGGTGGTTATGTAAGTGTTGGTCCTTCCATATGTTCATTTATTTTACAAATACCACTTACAATACATGAACAAAATTCCATCGCAGGCACTGCAAATAGAATAAATTACTATCTAGCTAAGAAAGTTTATGAAACTTATCCATCTTGTTTTAATAAATATAGTGATAAAATTTATCATACTGGTAATCCTACTAGAAACATCTTTAAAAATATATCAAAACCAGAAGATAAGTATAGTAGCAATAAGTCTATTATAAATGTTTTGGTTATGGGTGGTAGTCAAGGTGCTCTTTTTCTAAATAATACAATGCCATTTGCTTTTTCACATTTTCATGTGGATAATATCTTCATAAAACATATTGCTGGCAAAGATAAGACTGCATTAATACAAGATAAATATAAATCATATGGAATCAAATCTGAAGTAATTGATTATTCAAATAATATTGATGAGCTTTATGATTGGAGTGACTTGATTATAGGTAGAGCCGGATCAACATCAATATCAGAAATCTCAAAAATTGGTAGAGCGTTAGTTTTAGTACCATTTAAATATGCTACAGATAACCACCAATTGTATAATGCTAAATATCTAGCTGATAATTCCGCCGCAATATTATTAGAAGAAAAAGATGATTTTATAGAAAACTTCATTACAATAGTTAATATATTATTAAATGATCAGAAAAGAATGTATGCTCTATCAAAAAATATACAGAGTATTTTTCCTAATGATGCAGAGAATATTATATTAAATCATTCTATGGATTATATTAAATAAAGTGATAATAAAAAAAAATATATCATTAAAAACATTTACAACTATTAGATTAGGCGGAATTGGAAAAAAAATATTATTTCCAGAAAATCTTGAGGATATTCATAGTATTACCGATATTCTTATTTCTCCAAAAACATTAATTTTAGGTAAAGGATCAAATATTGCATTTAATGATAAAGGCTATAATGGGAACATAATATCTCTAAAATATTTTAAAAAAACAGACATCAGTATTGAAAATAAAAAATATATTAATTTATCAGCTAATATATCATGTGCGAGATTGGCAAAATACTGTTATAAGAAAAAGATACCAGGATTTGAGTTTCTTCATGGAATCCCGGGTACTCTTGGTGGTGCTTTAATAATGAATGCTGGTGCTTTTAAACAGGAGATATGGGATTCTGTTCATTCGGCTAGATTTGTTGATTCTCATGGAGCACTTAAGGTTTGGCCAAGAGAGAGATTCAAGACTTCATATCGGAAAATATATCGTGACAAAATAGCTCTTTTCTTAGATTTGACACTAATGATTAATACAAAGAAAAAATTCAATAAAGACTTGTTAGGCAAATACTCTAACTTAAGAACTGATACACAGCCAGTCAAGCAATGGTCTTCTGGATGTATTTTTAAAAACCCATCTAAAGATATTTCAGCAAGCTATCTAATTGACTCATCTGATATTTTACCTAGAAGGATTGGTGGGATATATATTTCTAACAAGCACTGCAATTATTTTATAAATGATGGAACGGGCACATGTAAAGACTTGGTTAAATTAATAGAACATGTACAAAATGTTGTTAAAGGCAAATATAATATATTATTAAAAAAGGAAATATGTATATTCTGATATGGATGATTATTTGAAAATAGCAATATTATGTGGTGGGTGGTCAGATGAAAGATTAATCTCACTTAAAAGTGGAGAATCAGTACATAAATGTCTCATTGATAATAATGTGAAATCTAAATTATTTGATTTTAAAATCAATGACAAGCTTTTACTTTATAAATTTCTTAAAGATAACTCCATTAATCTTGTATTTAACTTAATGCATGGAACTGGTGGAGAAGATGGTACTGTTCAAGAGTATTTAGAGTCAATCTCCATGAAATATATAGGATCAAATTCATTATCATCAAAAATTTCATTTAATAAACTTAAGAGTAAAGAATGCTGGATTTCTAATAATATAAATACACCAAAATATATTCCATTGACGAGAGAAAATTTGAATGTAAAGTTGGTTAGTACTCTCGGTGATAAAGTCGTACTCAAACCATCCGAATCAGGGTCTAGTGTGGGAATAAAGATATTAAGTTCTAAAAAAATCTTTGATACTAAAAACTCCAGAGAACTCATAGAGTTAGAAAAATTATGCGTGAATTCTGACTTATCTGAACCAATATATTTTTTAGAGGAATATATTAATTATAATGAGTATACAGCACCAATCATCAAAAATAAGATTTTCCCGGTGATAAAGATAGACACAAAAAGAGAGTTTTATGACTATAATGCAAAATATATAGATGATGATACATCCTTTACTTTTCCTGTCTTTGATACAGACCATCAAAAAATGATTAATGACACAGTGCTTCAAGCTTTTAAGTCTTTAGGATGTAGTGACTGGGGAAGAGTTGACTTCTTCATGAATGATGATGGTAAAATTCAATTGATAGAGATAAATTCAATCCCAGGCATGACTGACCATAGTTTAGTTCCAATGTCTGCAAAAAAAAATAATTTGAACTATTATGATTTATTGAAAATATTACTTGATATTAAAGTATGACGAAAAAATATTTTATATTTCTTATTTTAATAGCAACTTTTGGATTTCTTTATAACTATGATAAGTTTTTACCTGGAGATTTAATCAAAGAAGTAATTGTTGAATCAAATATTATAAATAGTGATAAAAAAACTCTAAATCAAGTCATCAATAAGACTATTGGGAAACAAGCATATAAAATAGATTTAAGACAGATTAAAAAAGAATTAGAAATAGACCCCTGGATAAAAAATACACAAGTAATACTCAAGCCACCAGATACAATCATCATTAATATAAAAGAATATGATCCTATTTTTTTATGGAATAATTTAGTATATGTAGATTTAGAAGGTAATTTGATTAAGTCTGAACAACTAATTCTAGATGATATTTTAGAGTTAAATAGTAATATAGGTTCTGCTATAGAAAATTATAATAATTATCTCATTATTCGAGACATACTAGATAGTATAGAATTAAATATAAATAAAATATCACGTAATAATGATGTGATGACCATAGATACTGGAAAATATTTATTTAAATTAAGATTTTCTCAGTATAAGCCTAAGTTATATGATTTCGTAAGTATTTATAACCAATTCATTAATTCTCAAAAAAATAATAGCTCAAAGCAAATTATAGATTTAAGATATTCTACTGGTTTTGCTGTACAGTAATTATTAATATTATATTTTGATGTACTGTAAATAATGATATTATGGTATATGGCAAAAAATTCTACCAATAATGAATTCATTGTGGCTCTTGATATTGGAACTACTAAGGTATTATGTCTTGTAGCAGATTATGATGATGATGGCCAAATGAGAATCGTTGGTGTGGGTCAAGAAAGTTGTAAAGGACTAAACAAAGGTGTGATATCTGAAATAGATACGACGGTAATGAGTATTAGGAAGGCTAAAGATAAAGCTAAAGCCATGACAAACTGTAAATTTAATACAGTTACTACTGGAATCGCCGGCAACCATATTCAAAGTTATAATGGAAATGCTGCCATTAATATAATGAATGATGAAGTGACTGAAGAAGATAAAGCTAAAGTTATACAGAATGCTAGTGACATAGATATCCCTCCAGACCAGGAGATTCTTCATAGGATACCGCAGTATTTCACAATTGATGGACAAATGGGTATTAAAGAACCGTTAGGTATGGCAGGTAAAAGACTAGAAGCTAATGTTCATGTGATAACATGTTCTACTACGGCTAAAAAAAATTTAATAAAGTGCATTGAAAATAGTTTCTTAGATGTAGATGAATTTGTTCTTCAGCCAGTTGCTTCAAGTTACTCTGTATTAACAGACGAAGAAAAATCTCTTGGTGTATGCTTAGTTGATATTGGTGGAGGAACGACAGATATAGCAATCTTTACTGATGGAGATATTAAGCATACCGCAGTTATTCCTATTGCAGGTCAGATGATTACAAATGATATTAGAATCGGATTATGTACATCGCTAGAGGCATCAGAGGAAATTAAAAAAAAGTATGGTAGTTTACAAAATGACCCAAGTGATAGTGAAATTAAGATTCCAGTCCCATCTGTTTCAGATAAACCAGATACAGAAATAGCAAAATCTGTACTAACTCATATTATAACTTGTAGAATAGACGAAATTTTTACCCAAATCCAAAATGAAATTAATTCAAGTGGTTGGTCGTCTAAAATTAGAGCAGGTATTGTATTTACCGGTGGGGGATCTAAAATATTAGGAATTGATGATCATGCACAAAATAAATTTTCTATATCTGCAAGAGTAGGAAGTCCAAAACCAATCCCTGGAATCACTAACTTGAATGGCCTCACTCGATATTCTACAGCTGTTGGATTATTACTATATAGAGAAGCTCAATTAAAAATGATGCCTCACCGACAACAGTCCAACAACTCTTTTTTTCAATCTATAACGAAGTTTTGGAATAAGTTATCAGCTTATTTTGATAAAGAACTTTAGCCAATTAATATTGTCTTATATGTATATATGATTTAATACTTCTAAATCCTTGAATATACTGTGGTTTCATTTAAAATAAGCTAGGTACTAAAATATGTTAAAGCAAAGAACATTATCAAGTAAAATAAAGGCATCAGGTGTAGGCCTTCATACGGGAAAAAAGATTAGTTTAACTCTAAAACCAGCAATGCCAAATACTGGTATAATTTTCAAAAGAACTGACATTAGCTGTGACTCTATTCAGGCGTCCCTTGAAAATGTATTTGATACAAGGCTATCTACTTCTCTTTCATCAAAATCAGCAAAAATTTCTACTGTAGAACACTTATTATCTGCTCTTGCTGGTTTAGGAATAGATAATGCTGAAGTTGAATTAGATGGACCTGAAGTTCCCATTATGGATGGCAGTGCTAGACCATTTGTATTTATGATTCAGTCCGCTGGTATAAAAGAACAACAAGATAGTAAAAAATTTATTAAAATCATGAAAACTGTAAATGTTAAACAAGGTGAAAAATGGGCTAAGATAGAACCATTCAATGGTTTTAAGGTTGCGTTTACAATTGATTTTGATCATCCTGCTTTCAATAAATCATCACAATCATCAGAGATTGATTTTTCATCTGTGTCTTATCTTAGTCAGGTAAGCAGGGCTAGAACTTTCGGGTTCACCAAAGATATAGAACTTCTCCGTAAGAATAACTTAGCTCTTGGAGGAAGTGTTGATAACGCTATTGTCATAGATGACTATAAAGTTATAAATGAAGAAGGAGTCAGATTTCAAGATGAATTTGTTAAACATAAGATATTAGATGCAATCGGTGATTTATATCTTTTAGGACATGGTCTTATTGGTTCTTTTTCAGCATTTAAATCAGGTCATCATCTGAATAATTTGCTACTTAGAGAATTAGTTAATAATCATGACGCATGGGAAAAAGTCGAGATGGAAGATAATGAACAAGCTCCTATCTTTTATACCTCACCAGAGCCTGCTGTTTCAGAAAATTAATCTGAAATTACTACCTTGATATCGTCTACCTGACAGATAGTATTATTCTTTAATAAATCTATATATTTTTGTTTTTCAAACCTCATTATCGTTGCAATAGAACTATTTTTACAAGATATAATCAGTGTATGATCTTTAATAGAGTTAATCTCTATACCTAAAAAGACATCTTCTGGATATACTTTATGAATATATGCACTTAATTCCTTGATTAAAGCACTCTTATTGATAATATTCACAGGTATGAATGATGATATTTTCTTCATGAGCTATTAT
The DNA here is from genome assembly GCA_002698665.1 of Gammaproteobacteria bacterium. Classification (GTDB taxonomy): domain Bacteria; phylum Pseudomonadota; class Gammaproteobacteria. The sequence continues at coordinate 17,570 of NZZP01000007.1, forward strand.
ACTAATTGTACGACACAGTAGCTGATGTATGCAATATATAAGACACAATGATATCAAATATATTTAAGAACATTTTTGGTAGTAGAAACAAGCGTATTTTAAAAGAATATGGCAAATATCTCCATGAAATTAATACGCTAGAAAAAACATATCAAAATTTAACGCAAGATGAATTTATTCAAGAGACAAAACATCTCAGAGATATTTATAAAAAAAATAATGATTTTTCATCAATTCTTGCAAAAGCCTTTGCTCTAGTCAGAGAAGCGTCAGTAAGGACTTTAGGACTTAGGCACTTTGACGAACAATTATTAGGAGGAATTGCTCTCCATCATGGAAAAATTGCAGAAATGAAAACAGGTGAGGGCAAAACTCTTGTATCTACTTTGCCTGCTTATTTAAATACACTGTCAGGTCAATCTGTTTTCATTGTCACAGTAAATGATTATCTAGCGCGGAGAGATTCACAATGGATGGGTGAAATTTATAATTATTTGGGTTTAAAAGTTGGGACCATCACTAATGACTTATCACCCGAGGAAAAGAAAAAAATGTATCAGTGTGATATTATTTATGGAACAAATAATGAATTCGGATTTGATTATTTAAGAGACAATATGGTTTATGATATAAACCAGAAAGTTCAAGGTAATTTGTCATATGCAATTATTGATGAAGTAGACTCTGTGCTAATAGATGAAGCTAGAACACCATTAGTGATATCAGGTTCTGCTGAAGAGACTAGTAATCTTTATGTAAAGCTCAATAAGATAAGCCAGCTTCTTATATCTAATAATAATGAAGAAAATCTATACATTATTGATGAAAAACAAAAATCTGTTTCACTTACAGAAGAAGGACATTCAGAAATTGAAGAACTTCTTATGAAAAATAATCTATTAAATAGCAATGAAAGTCTTTATGATCCAAAAAATATTCAGTTACTTCATTTAATAGATGCATGCTTAAAAGCTAATTTACTATATCAAAAAGATGTTGACTATGTTGTAGAAGATAACTCAATTATCATCATTGATGAATTCTCTGGAAGGAAGATGCCCGGCAGAAGGTGGTCTGAAGGATTACATCAATCTATTGAAGCTAAAGAAAAAGTAAAGATTCAAAATGAAAATCAAACGTATGCTTCTATAACATTTCAGAATTATTTTAGACTATTTGATAAAATTAGTGGGATGACTGGTACAGCAGATACTGAAGCACCAGAATTTTTACAAATCTATAACCTTGAAGTTGTTGTGTTACCAACTCATCAGAAAATGATAAGAAATGACCATGTAGACCTTGTTTATCTGAGCATCAAAGATAAATATGATGCAATAATTCAAGAGGTCAAAAGAGTTCATGCTCTTGGGCAACCAATATTAATAGGTACTACGTCTATTGAATCATCTGAATTATTATCTAAACTTCTAAAAAGAGAAAAAATACCCCATTCAGTATTAAATGCTAAGCATCATCAAAAAGAGGCTGAAATTATTGCAAATGCAGGTAGATTATCATCAGTAACAATAGCAACAAATATGGCTGGAAGAGGCACTGATATTGTTTTGGGTGGAAAAGTTATTGACTTAAATGCCGAGAACAATGTTGATGAAGTAAAAAAACTTGGTGGTTTATATATTATTGGAACTGAAAGACATGAGTCGAGGAGGGTTGATAATCAATTAAGAGGAAGAGCTGGTAGACAGGGTGACCCTGGTGAATCAAGATTTTATTTGTCTTTAGAAGATAATCTCATGAGGATATTCGCTTCAGAAAAAGTGTCAGAAATTATGAAAAAGCTTGGTATGCAAGATGGAGAGGCTATAGAACATAAGTGGGTCTCAAAATCAATTGAAAATGCTCAAAGAAGAGTTGAATCATATAATTTTGATATAAGGAAAACATTGCTTGAATATGATGATATTGCAAATGAACAAAGAAAAGCAATATATAATCAGAGAGACAGTATGTTGGAAGCAAAGGATCTTTCAGAGATATATATAAATATATTGCATCTTTGTTGTGAAGATTTAATTAATAAATATATGACAGATATGCAACCAGCAAATGAATGGAATATTGAAGAACTTTATGAAGAAATTAATAGTAATTTCAATATGACCTTAACTAATATTCAGATTGAAGATGATAATAATGATATTAAGTCAAAAACTCTTGATAATGTAAAAAAACAAATTAATGAAAAAATTCAAAACAATATAGGTGTTTTATCCATCAGTGATAAAAATGATCTTATGAGAAATATCTTTTTAAGTGTTATAGATGAGGATTGGAGAAATCATTTACAATCTATGGATTATTTACGTCAAGGGATAGGTTTGAGAAGTTATGCTCAAAAAAATCCTAAGAACGAATACAAGAGAGAGTCATTTGAAATGTTCGAAGAAATGTTGTCAATCAATAATTTCGAAATTATTAAAATATTAGCAAGAGTAAAAATAAATAATCCTATTATAGATAAACTAACAACTAAAGAGACAGGCACAAATAAGAATGATATGATATCAAAAAAATCAGATGATCCTAGATGTCTAGTAAATGTGCATGATGCAAATATACCTAGAAACAAAAAATGTCCTGTTACTAATATGAAGTTTAAACAATGTTGTGGTAAGTTATGAGTGAGAGAACTTTAATCGAATCATTTAATATCGGTATAAAAAAAGGCTGTGATGATAGTGTATGTTTTAGTATTCCAGATAATTCATGTGTTTCGATAGTTACAACTAAAAATAAGTTTGCTGCTGCACCTGTCATTTTGTCTCGAAAACATATTAATTTAGCAAAACCAAAATATATTCTCGTTAATTCAGGTAATGCTAATGCGTGTACAGGTCAGCAAGGCATTAATAATGCATTATTATGTATGAAAAACCTGTCTAAAAAGTTTCAATGTAAAAAAGAAAATATTCTTATGTTTTCTACGGGTATTATTGGTAAACAATTGCCTATACAAAAAATGACTAATTTAATAAACAAAAAAACATTCAAATTTAAGTCTACGTGGAAGTCAGCGGCGAAAGCTATTATGACAACGGATTCAACTATTAAAAGTATCAAGAAATCCTTCTTAGTTGATAATAAAAAAATAACTATTAATGCTATATGTAAAGGCGCAGGGATGATAGAGCCAAATATGGCAACTATGTTATCATTTATTGAGATTGATGCGAAAATTCCTAGAAGTAAGCTAAATTCTATTCTAAAAAAATCAGTAGACAAATCTTTCAATTCAATATCTGTTGATGGTGATATGTCTACAAATGATAGTGTTGTTCTAATTGCAAATGGAAAAAATCAAATTAATTTTTCTAAAAACTCAAATATTATTAAAATCGAAAAAAATATTCTTGATATATGTCAAAATCTGTCAAAAAAAATAATATCAGATGGTGAAGGCGCAACAAAAATTATCACAATTTACATTAAAGGTTCAAAAAGTTATAAAGAAGCTAAAAAAATTGCATATTCTATCTCTAATTCTAATTTAATAAAAACCGCTATGTTTGGTAGTGATCCAAACTGGGGTAGAATTATTGCTCGTTTAGGTTCAATTGAAAACATAAATCTTATCCCAGAAAAAGTGATAATGAAAATTAATGGCCACAATACCTTTTCAAGAGGAATGCAAGATAAGTTATGTGATTTAAAGCTACTTAATAAGTCTATGAAAAGAAGGGAAATAAGTATAGAAATATTGTTAAATTTAGGTAAATATGATTTTTCTATGATTACTTCAGACTTAACTACTAAATATGTCTCTATTAATTCTGAATACACTTCATAGTTATGAATAGACAAATCAATTGCGCCGTAGCATTAATTAAAATTAATCAAAAATATTTGTTTTCAAAGAGACATAAGAATCCATATAAGAATTTTTATGAATTTCCTGGTGGAAAAATTGAAGATAATGAGACACCATCAGACGCTATTCAGAGAGAATGTTATGAAGAATTGGATATACGTCTTACTAGCTTTAATTATAAAGGCAGGATAACTCATAATTATCCAGAAATTTCAGTTATAATTCATATTTTTGAGATTATTTCATTCACGGGTATAATCAAATCTAATGAAAATCAAGATATTGAATTATTTTTACCTGAATTAATATCAGGGCCTTTTCTTGATTCTACTCATAGGATACTAAAATACATTTCACTTCCAAGATATGCGTTAATTACTCCGAAGGCATACTCGCAAAATAGACAACTTGCTTTACATTCAACATCTGATGAATTTATTTTAAGAATTAGATCTCTTGATCTAAATGAAGAAGAATATATCAATCATATAGATTATTATATTAATCTCTATGGTTATAGATGTAATTTTATGATTGATTTAAAATATACAAAATTAGCTTATGCGTATGATATTCAAGGTATACATTATAGTTCTAATGATTTGAAATTGCTCGAAACTAGATTGGATCACAGCCGCTCTATAATATATTCCACTTCCTGTCATAACACCGAAGAAGTCATGCTTGCTAATAAGTATAATTTCGATTTTATCTATATTTCTCCAGTTCAAAAAGATAAGTTTTCAAATAAAAAAATTAATTGGGATGGTTTTAAGTTTTTAAGTGATAAGGCGTATATGCCAACATTTGCGCTAGGTGGCTTGAATATTAATGATTTAGATGAATCATTAAAGTCATCTGGTTATGGAATATCAGGTATATCAAACTTTTGGAATTAAATTCAGAGAGAACAGATTGATAAAACAAACGAGACATCTTCCTGATGTGGTATAAAATTATTTTTATCATCTTTAGTCATGAACATGATATTTAGGCGTTGTTTTCCAACACTTATCTGTGGATAATAATACACATCAGATGTAAGAGTAACTCTTATCAGTAAAATATTCTTTTTTTGATCGAGCTTTTCGATAATGAAACCTTTTGTTGCTAACTTGTCTTGGATATTCCCAGACTTTCTTACAAGATCTAGAATAAAATCAATAGACTTCTTAATAAACATTAAAGGCTCTATCCAAAGATCAATTTGTGTTTCTCTGAACATAATATCTCTTGTAAACCAAAACTCTACAGATGATGGCTGGATTTGTGATAATGTGTTTTTAGATAAAGTCTTAAAAACAATATCATTTTCTAAATAATCTAGATAATTAGATTTAACAGAATAGGTTAAATCTAAAAGAGCTTTCTGTTTTTCTAAGATCGAGTGCAGTTTATCACTATCTGCATCTGGTAAATCTTTTATTTTTTTAAAATAAGTATTATGAGTTTCAATTTCCCTTATAAGCTCGGATTTTATATCACTTCTCGATAATAGTTCATGAAGTTCACATAACGCAGATATAGATTGATAACTTTCAATTTTATTTTCTTTAGATTTAAAAAAGATTATTCTAGCAAATAAAGCCTCTATTCGAATAAATTTCCTTATCTTTTCTTGCGCAGGCTCCTCGTAAACTGAAACTTGATTATCCGACAAATTATCCATTTTCAAAAACTCTATATAAATTATCAAATCTTTTCTTCAAGCTATCAATAGTATCATTATTTATAAGAATATAATCACTATTTTTTTTATAAAAAATATTACTAGCTTGCATTTTATTTATAGTTTCAAATGTTTGAGATTTATGTTTAGTATTTATTAGATACCTTTGTAATCTTTTCTCATATGTTGAACTTATAAAGATAATATCAGATTTAAAATTTCTACCTTTTAATGTTTCTATCAATGGTATTTCTATGACAATATTCTTCTTATTGTACTTTTTAACTAATCTATTTAGATTACTATAAAAGATAGGATGAATGATTTCATCAATTAACTTTTTATTTTCTTTAGATTTCAAAAATATGCTTTTCAACATATTTAATGAGACGGTATTATTTCTCATAATTCCATCTCCAAAAATCTTGATTAATTTTTTTATAACTGATTTGTTTTTTGTAATTATTTCTTTTGCCTCTTGGTCTGCATTAAATATCATGTAACCTTTTTTATGAAACATTTTGGTAACAGTAGTTTTGCCTGAATTAATTGGTCCAGTTACAATAATCTTATGCATGGCTATCTGAAGATTATTGTCAATATTATTCCAATTGACATTATAATAGATAATGTTATTAAGAGTGGTATTCTATTCATAAATAATTATTTGTAGTTTTTGCATGCTTTAAAATTCTTACCATTATTAGTACAATGCTCCTCCTGTGCTACATAAGCTTCGCAATATTTACAATACTCAATGCTCTTTTTACCGGAAGACTTGCCTATCTTACCTTTTTTAAATAAACTTTTTAGGAGTATGTAAACTAAAAAGACTACTAAAACTAATATTATTATACGCATAATTTTATTATGAATGGTATTTTTTTAATATTATAGACTATAATATATGTGTCTATACAATATTTTAGTATATTGTTTAGACTTATTTTCTTGATAAACTATTATAAATGGACACACGTAAAGTTATAAATCATATAGTTGGCTGGCTCTCAAGTTATGTAGAGAATAAAGCGCCAAATAATCAAACTTTTGTTATTGGTATATCTGGTGGTATAGACTCATCACTTACCAGTACTTTATGTGCGATGACAGGAAAAAAAACTGTTGTCATTATGATGCCTTTACATTCATCAAAAATGTCATTAAGTAAAGGGCATGCTAATTTTCTAAGTAAACAGTTTGATAATGTAGAAGTTTTGGAAATTAATCTCGATGAACCATTTGATATTTTTAAGAGAATATGTGACGCAAAAAAACTATCAAGTGATCTTGGTTTTGCGAATTCTAAATCTAGATTTAGGATGTTATTGTTATATCAAGCAGCTGCATCTTATTCTGGGTTAGTAGTTGGTACCGGTAATAAAGTAGAAGATTTTGGTGTTGGTTTTTATACTAAGTATGGAGATGGTGGTGTAGATATTGCCCCTATTGCAGATCTTTCAAAAACTGAGGTTAGTGACCTTGCAAAAGAATTAAACATAGACTCAGCTATAATTGAAGCTCCACCATCAGATGGTTTGTGGTCTGATAATAGAACAGATGAAAAGCAACTAGGTCTATCTTATAAAGAAATAGAGGAAGCAATGGTTAATGATAAAAGCGAAAACAGGGAAAAGTATTTATCTATACGATCAAAAAATCTTCATAAAATGGAACCTATTCCAGTATGTTATATTGATGATAAAATTAAAAATAGTTAAATATATTTAAATATTCTAGCCAAGAAGAATCTTCTTCGTTAACTGGATCAACAAATCTTTTTTCTGATAATTTAGAATCTTTTGAAACCAAGATAACTTCTCCTCTTTTGTCAATATTATATTCAGAAAAATTTTGTTTTAAGACTCTGGCAGCATCATATGCCAAATCATACATTTCTAATTTATTATAACTTTCAACTAGGAGTAACAATGCTGATTCTGTGCTAGAAGACCCTCCATAGTTTTTTAACAAATACTTAATTCTTTCAACTGTAGCAACATAAGCTAATCTTTTACTGTAATATTTTGCAATATATAATTCATTTGCAGCCATCATGTTTTTTATATATATAAGTCTATTTCTTGAATCTTTAGCGTATTTGCTATTTGGGAATTTATTAATTACAATTGTGAAATCATCAAACGATTGTCTTAATCTTGAAGTATCATATTTTGAAGCATCTTGGGCAAATAATTTTGTAATAAAATTCGAATCTTTATCAAAATTAGCTAAAGCTCTCAGATAATATGCATATGAAACATTAGGGTGATTTGGATACAATCTGATAAATCTATCACAATTCACTATCGCTTCTTCATTCAGATTAGATCTATAAGCGGCATAAGCTAAGTCTAACATTGCTTGGGTTGCATACTTTCCAAATGGATATCTAGCTTCTAATAAATCGAAATATTTAATAGCATTTGGATAGTCCTCTGCATCCAAAAAATCTTTACCTAAATCATAAATTTGCGCAGGTGTCATACCAACGGTTGGATCTGCCTCTTTAAAGGCATTTTCCCAATATGAACAGCCAGAAATTAATATCATTAGAGCGATGTTATTAAGGAGTATTTTTGCTTTCATTTTGTTATTATAGATTAGTTACAGAGGAATGTATCATGAAAAATGTTACTTTTTATAAATTTAATCTTGAGCCTAGTAATAACTTAAGGCTGGATCAATTGATATCACAAAAATTACCAGAGTATTCTCGTTCAAGAATTAAAAATTGGATGATAGATAAAAAAATTTTAGTCAATGGTGAAGCTTGTAGCCCTGATCAGAAAATTTCACAAGCTTGTTCCGTTGAAGTTGAATTTTCACCGATTGAATCGATAGAAATAGGACCAGAAGACATTCCAATTGATGTAGCTTATGAAGACCAAGATATATTAATTATCAATAAAGCTTGTGGCATGGTGACTCATGCTGCACCAGGTAACTTTTCAGGGACGATGCAGAATGCTCTACTATATAGATACCCAGAATTAAAATCTGTGCCACGTTCAGGAATTATTCATAGACTTGATAAGCATACGTCAGGTCTGCTTATTATTGCTAGATCACTTGAGTCTCATAATACTCTTGTTAAACAAATGCATGACAGAAAGATTAAGAAGAAATATCTTTCATTAGTTACTGGAATCATATCAAATATAAGTTCAGTAGACAGAAGTATTGGACGCCATACAATTAATAGAAAGAAAATGGCTGTATCTGATAAAGGAAAACATGCTCTTACAAAAATACATGTCTTAAATAGATATGAAAAAGCATCATTTTTAGAAATTGATTTGATAACAGGCCGCACTCATCAAATTAGAGTACATTTGTCTTACCTAGGCCATCCAGTCATAGGTGACAAGTTATATGGTTTCAAGAAATCATTTTTTAAAAAATATCAAAGTCTTACAAAATTCTTTGACAAATATGAATCTAATGCTCTACATGCCGCATCACTCAATTTTCGGCATCCTAGAAATAATAGACCGCTATTTATTGAAAGCGATCCACCAAATGATTTTAATTATATAAAGAGAAATCTAGAGGATTTAAGTTATGACAATCCAATATAAAAAACCTTCATGGGATATACCTGATAATATTAGAGCATACTATACAACTAGAATAGGAGGATCAAGCAAAAATAATTACCGCTATTCTAATTTAAGTTTAGACGTAGGTGATGCTCAGACTAATGTCAAAAAAAATCGTAATGAATTAAAAAAACTTCTAGGTTATAAATTAAATCCTTGTTGGATGAAACAGATCCATAGTTCTTATATTAAAAAAGTGAGTGAAGATACTACTAATGTTGTATGTGATAGCACATATACGGATGTTCCGGGCCTACCCTGTGTAGTTCTATCCGCTGATTGTTTACCTATATTAGTATGTAATAAAAATGGTTCCAAGGTCGGTGTTATTCATGTTGGTTGGAGAGGGCTCCATAATGGTATTATTTCTAAGTTCGTCAAGAGATTTTCAAAAAATCCTAATGAAATTATTTGTTGGATAGGGCCATCAATTACTCCTGATAATTATATTGTTAAGGAAGACGTATATAATAAACTCTCAAAAATATCAAAAAAAATATTTACCAAAAATGAAAGTGATACATGGAAGCTAAACCTAAGAATGTGTGCTTCATTAATACTTAAGAGAGAAGGCGTTAGAAAAATATTCGGTGATGAAATGTGTACCTATCAAAATCTAAACCTATATTATTCCTATCGGGCACAAAATATTACAGGTAGAATTGCATCTCTTATTTGGATAGAATAAACTATGCCAAATAAAATTATAACTTATATAAAATCACTAAATATATTCCAAATATTTTTAGGTTTATTTATATTAGGTCTCTTATATGGTGGAATGTCTTTATATACAAAATATTTAGGTTTCACTAAATTTATGAATCAAACAAAATTTGTTAATGTAAAAACAGTGCCTGTTAAAATTGATATTGCAAAAGAGACTTATAAGGCCATATCTATAGTAGAGTCTAGCGATTCTATTGAGATTACCTCTAAAGTAAATGGATTAATTGATAATATACATTTTAAAGAGGGTACAACTGTAGACAAGGGCTCACTATTATATTCAATTATTTCTGCTGATAAGATCGGGCTCACTAAAATACATGCCCCTTTTAAAGGTAAAATAGGTCTTAGTAACAAAAATCTTGGAGACACAGTCATACGTGGTGATTTTTTAACAGCATTAGACAATTATGATACTATGAAATTATCAGTTGATTTACCTGAAAGGCTCCTCCCTTTCTTAGTAGAAGATTTAGAATATGTTGCATCTTCAGATAATTTACCAGGCATCTTCTATACCGGCAAACTAAGTTTTGTTGATACAAGAATAAATAATGAGACACGGACAATTAGTGCTTATTCTTTGCTAGATAATAGCAAACAAGAAATTAAACCCGGATTATTGATGAAATTGGATATATTTTTAAAACAAGTTCCTAACTCAATCCTTATTCCTGAGGAATCATTATTAAGTATAAATAAGAAGCATTTTGTATATGTAGTAAATAATGATTTAGCACAACTTAAATCAGTTGAAATAGGCATAAGAAATGATGCCTTTATTCAAATCAAAAATGGTCTTACTAAGAATGATAGTGTTATCTACATGGGACAAGAAAAGCTTAAAGATGGATCAAAGATAAAGATTATTGAATAACTATGCATATATCAGAAGTAACAGTTAAAAGACCAGTTTTCGCGACTGTGATTAGTCTTTTCCTTGTACTTGTTGGTATAGTATCATATGACAAGCTGACTATAAGAGAATATCCGGATATTGATAAACCTGTTGTAACTGTTACTACAGTATATCGTGGCGCATCTGCTGAAATTATAGAAAGAGATATAACTCAAGTTCTTGAAGATTCTCTTGCAGGCATCTCTGATATAAAAGAGATTAAATCTGATAGTAGCGATGAAGTATCAAGTATCAGGATAGAGTTTTCTCTAGATAAAGATATGGAAACTGCTGCTAATGATGTCAGAGAAAAAGTATCACGAGCTTCACCTAAACTTCCCCAAGATTCCGATCAACCGAGAGTAGCAAAATCAGACACTGATGCACGAGCTATATTATGGATTGGTTTTAGCAGTAATCAATTGGATAGCATTGCATTAAATGATTATCTTGATAGAAATATTGTGGATAGACTATCTATTTTGCCAGGAGTGGCATCTATAACAGTTGGCGGTGAGAGAAAATATGCGATACGTATATGGCTTAACCCTGATGAAATGTCAGCAAGAAAAATTACGGTTGACGATATCTTAACTGCTATTAAAAGAGAAAATATAGAAAAACCTGCTGGGCGACTAGATTCAATGGAAAGAGAAATTGGTATCCAGGTTAAATCTAAATTGTCAGAAGTAAGTATGTTTAAAGATATTGTCATAAAAAAGATAAATGATAAAAAAATAAAGCTAGGTGATATATCCGATATAAGAATTGGAGCTGAAAATGAAAGAGGATTTCTTAGAGCTAATGGCGAAAATGCAATAGGTTTAGGTGTAGTGAGACAAACAAAATCGAATGTATTAAAAGTAGCATCAGCGGTCAAAAAAGAACTAGAAATTATTAGACCAACATTGCCTGAAAATATCAATATGTTTATTGGTTATGATCAGTCTGTTTTTGTTGAAGAGTCTATTTCTGAGGTAAGATTTGCTCTTTTTATATCATTATTAATGGTCATAGGTGTTATTTATTTTTTTTTGAGATCATCTGCAGCTACTTTTATACCTACAATTACAATTCCAGTTTCGTTGATTGCAACTTTTTATATTATATACTTACTTGGATACTCACTTAATGTCCTTACGTTTCTTGCACTTGTATTAGCTATAGGATTAATTGTTGATGATTCAATTGTTGTTTTAGAAAATATTAAAAGAAGAATCGATACTGGTGAGCAAGCTTTTGAAGCATCAGTAAATGGTGCCAAGCAAATTACTTTTGTTGTTATTGCCACAACATTAGTTCTTATAAGTGTATTTTTACCTTTATCATTTATGGGAGGAAAAACAGGTAGACTCTTTATTGAGTTTGGTGTTGTTTTATCTTTTGCAGTTATTATATCTAGTATTGTAGCTCTTACATTAACACCGATGTTATGCTCTAAAATGGTTAAAGATGATGGCAATCTTACTGAACCAGATATAGTGACTAAATTTAGGTTATTTTATAGAGAGTCTCTATTAATATCTCAGAAAAATACAAAAAGAGTATACCTTTTCTCGGCTATTATGATTGTTGTTGCCATACTACTTTATCAAGTAATACAAAAAGAACTAGCACCAACTGAGGATCGTGGAATTTTTATAATTTCAATTCAAGGGCCTGAAGGAGCTACTTTAGATTATACAGACAAGATTGTTACAGAAGTGGAAAGTAAGTTGAAACCATATTCGGATGATGGGGAAATATTTACAGTATTCTCAATTGTTGCTCCTGGTTTTTCAGGTAAGCCTGGTATGGTCAACTCTGCTTTTATGTTTACAACACTTAATCAAGACTGGGCTGCTAGAAGACATCAACAAGATATTGTACGTGAGATATTCCCACAATTATTATCCATACCTGGAGCTAGAATATTTGCAATCAATCCTCCTAGCCTAGGTGGTAGCAGATTTAAACCACCTGTCGAAATTGTTATAAGTGGTACAAACTATGATGATGTTAATGATTGGGGCAATATTCTTGTTAATGAATCAAAAAATCTGAAACTTCGTAATGCAAATATCGACTACAAAATTGATAATCCAAGATTAAATCTTAAGATTAATAGGGATAAGGCTTATGACCTTGAAGTCCCTGCAGAAGCTATTGCTAGAACTATGGAAACACTTTTAGCATCAAATCAGGTTACAACCTTTTCTAAAGAAGGCTTAACATATAATGTCATTTTACAAGCAGATGAAAATTTCCGAATTAATACAAATAGCCTAGATAATATTTTCGTGAAATCATTATCCTCTAATTTAGTACCTTTATCTAATTTGGTTAGCTACCAAGAAACTTCTACTAGCGACAGCTTGAAAAGAATAAACAGAATGCCTTCTACAACATTCTCGGCCTCATTAGCGCCGGGTTATCCATTAGGTGATGCTTTATATGATCTTGATGATATTGCTAAATCAAAATTACCACCTAATGCAAAGATATCCTATGGTGGGAACTCAAAAGAATATTTTGAATCTGGTAATGCATTAGAAATTACATTACTTTTTGCAATACTTGTAGTTTATTTAGTCCTATCTGCTCAATTTGAAAGTTTCAGAAATCCTATTGTAATAATCTTTACTGTACCTATAGCATTGACAGCTGGCTTATATACTCTTTTTTTAACTGGTACATCTATTAATGTATATAGTCAAATAGGGTTTTTAATGCTCATTGGCTTGATTACTAAAAATGGAATTCTTATTGTCGAATTCGCAAATCAATTAAGACTTAAAGGCAAAAGCATAGATGACGCTATATTTGAATCTTCAATGATCAGATTCAGACCAGTCGTTATGACTACTATATCAACAATTTTAGGTGCTGTTCCGTTGGTAATTGGAAGTGGTGCTGGTTCTGAAAGTAGGTATGCTATGGCAATAGTAGTTCTTGGAGGAATTACTTTATCTTCTTTAATTACGTTATATCTAGTTCCAGCTTTATATAGTAGCATTCAAAAAAGATTCTAATTATTAGGCAGTACCTCTAACCCAGTCTGTTTTGAAAAGTATTCGGATAAATCCTCAATATCTTGATCAGTTAATCCTGAAGCAAAGCCAGCCATAACAGCATTTTTACGTTCACCAGATCTATATGCATGGAGAGCATTACTAAGATAATTTTTGTATTGACCTGCTAATATTGGATACATTGTTATTTGAGAGTTACCATCAACTCCATGACAGCCAGCACATACTTGAGATTTTTCTTTACCAGCATCGTAGTCTGCATATGTATATGGTGGGATTAATAGCACTACAAGTAATGGTAAGATAAATTTATTCATTTCAGTGACTCAAAATATTTAGCAATATCATCTATATCTTTATCTGATAGACCAACTGCATTAGCATGCATGGTATCATGATTCCTATCATTAGCCCTATAAGCTTTGAGAGCTAAAATAATATAATCAGCATGTTGACCAGCCAATTTAGGGACTTTATAGGTAGGATAAACATTGTTGTAGCCCGGGATTGCATGACATCCTAAACAGGTTTCTGATTTACTCTTGCCTGGCGATATCGCATCTGCAATTGTATATGATGATAATAATAATAAAAGTGTGGCTACAAGTAATTTATTTATTGATTTCATAGTATATTTAAGCCAGGATTATACACTATATTTATGAGAGATAAAACTTCATTTTTTTTGTATAATAAATTAATAATCATTAGTTTTTGAATTAAATTATGCCTATTTATGAATACAAATGCGAAAGTTGCGGCTCTATTTCTGAGTATTTTCAAAAATCAACCGATGATGATATTGAAACATGTAAAATATGCAATACTAGCGGGAAAATGAAGAGACTTATATCATCATCAGGATTTAGGCTCAAAGGTTCTGGTTGGTATGAGACTGATTTTAAAAAGAATATTAATAATCATGAAAAAAAAGCTGACACAAAGTCGAATAAAAATATTTAAAATAGGTAATTTTGCATATGCGTCAATATTGTAGTCATATTACTAAAGAAAAAGTAGGTAAGAATGTTGAACTATTTGGTTGGGTGAGTAAGCGCCGTGACCATGGTGGTATTATTTTTATTGACTTGAGAGATTTTAGCGGTTTAGTACAATTAGTGTTTAGCCCAGACAATCAAGAAATCTTCACTAAGGCTGAATCTATAAGATCTGAGTATGTGATTCATGTTGAAGGTTTAATTAGCGAAAGGTCTGCTGAAACTGTAAACAATGAACTTTCCTCTGGTATGGTGGAGATTGAAGTAAACAAACTCATGATACTTAATAAAGCTGAGACACCTCCGTTTAAAATTAACGATGAAAATGTAAATGAAGACCAAAGATTAGAATATCGTTATCTTGATATGAGGAGCAACAAAATGCAAAATAATATGAGATTTCGTTCAAATCTTATTAGATGTATAAGAGAATATTTTTATTCTGAAAACTTTATTGATGTGGAAACTCCTGTTTTAACCAAAACAACACCAGAAGGTGCGAGAGACTATTTAGTACCAAGTAGAATAAATCAGAATCAATTTTATGCTCTTCCACAATCTCCTCAACTATTCAAACAAACATTAATGATTGGTGGTATTGATAAATATTTTCAAATTGCTAAATGTTTTAGAGATGAGGATTTGAGGTCGGATCGACAACCAGAATTCACGCAGCTCGATGTTGAATTATCATTTGTTCATGAAGATGATATAAAAAATCTTATAGAAAGATTATTCAAGAAAATATTTAAGGATACTCTAAATATCACTAAGGATATTACATTTTCTACAATGACTTATAGTAATGCTATGCTTAATTATGGGTCTGATAAACCGGACTTGAGAAATCCTCTTATCTTACACGATGTGAAAGACATAATGCAAGATTGCGGACTTGATGTTTTTATGAAACATGCTAATCATGATGATTCGCGTATAGTTGCTATGAGAATGCCAAATGGCACTAGTAATCTTTCTAGAAAAGATATAGATACTCTGACAGATAAAGTGAAAGACTTAGGTGCAAAAGGATTAGCTTATATGAAAGTTGAGGATATAGGAAACATTGAAAATGGAATTACATCTCCCATAAAAAAATTTTTACAAAACGATGTAATTAAAGCTATTTTAGATAAGGTGGATGCTCAAGATGGCGATATTATATTTTTTTCAGCTGATGTGGCTCAAATCGTAAATACATCTATGTCGTTTCTTATGGGTGAATTGGCAAAAAAATTTAACCTTCTCTCTAATGAGTGGAAATTATTATGGATTACAGACTACCCATTATTTGAAAAAGATAGTGATGGCAATCCAACACCTATGCACCATCCTTTTACTTCACCTGTTAATAATAATGACCTAGAATCAAAGGATATTTTCTCAATAGCATCACGAGCTTACGATTTAATATTAAATGGAAATGAAATTGGCGGAGGATCCATAAGAATTCACTCCAAAGATATACAAGAAAGAATTTTTAAATTACTAAATATAGATGATGATGAAATTAACAGCAAATTTGGATTTTTTCTAAAAGCCTTAGACTTTGGCTGCCCACCTCATGGTGGTATAGCTTTTGGGATTGACCGCTTAGTCATGTTGCTGCTTAATGAAGAATCTATAAGAGAAACAATAGCATTCCCAAAAACTCAGTCTGCATCATGTTTAATGACTAATGCACCATCTCATGTAGATGATCAACAATTAGATGAATTATCATTATCTGCTAAGAAACCAAAATAATATTTATGAATTACCAAGATTATTTATATAAAATTAAAGATTTACTAATTACAAATGATGCAAAAATTGTAGCACATTATTATGTTGATGAATTAGTTCAACAATTAGCAGAAGATACAGGAGGATTTGTTAGTGACAGTCTAGAGATGGCTCGTTATGGTATGCAGCAAAATGAATCTACATTAATTGTTGCGGGTGTGAAATTTATGGGTGAAACTGCAAAAATATTAAATCCTGATAAAAAAATATTTATGCCTGATATGGATGCTACATGCTCGCTAGATTTGGGTTGTGACTATAGCGAATTTAAATATTTTTGTGATCAACATCCTGACAGGGAGGTTGTAGTATATGCAAACACAAGCGCCAAAGTGAAATCAATCGCAGACTGGGTGGTAACATCGAGTATCGCATTACCTTTAGTAGAGCATCTAACCTCAATGGGGAAAAAAATTATATGGGCGCCTGATAAGTATTTAGGAAATTATATTCTAGACCAAACCGGGGCTGATATGATTCTTTGGGACGGTTCATGTATTGTTCATGAAGAATATAAAACTATTGAATTAAAAAAACTCAAAGAACTATATCCTGAAAGTGATATTCTTGTTCATCCTGAATCACCAAGAAGTATAATACAATTAGCAGATGTTGTAGGTTCTACAACGCAATTAATTGAAGCCTCTAAAAAATCAAACAAAAAATATATTATTGTAGCAACTGAAAAAGGTATATTTTACCAGATGAAAAAATTATCTCCTGATAAAATATTTATGGAAGCACCGACTGAAGGCGAAGGAGCAACGTGTAAAAGTTGTGGAAGGTGTCCTTGGATGAATATGAATTCACTAGATAAAATATTAAATGTATTTAATTCTAACACTAACGAAATCAAGCTATCACATGATACAATACTCAAAGCTAAAAAATCTATAGATAGAATGATTAGCTTTAGAGATAATAAAATTATTAACAAGGCATCTTAATATGGCTGGGCATAGTAAATGGGCAAATATTCAACACAGAAAAAAAGCTCAAGATAATAAACGAGGTAAAGTTTTCACTAAAGTTATAAGAGAAATAACTGTGGCTGCCAAAATAGGTGGCATTGATTCTAACAGTAACTCACGGTTACGATTAGCTTTATCAAAGGCTAATGCGTCAAATGTCCCAAAAGATACAATTAAAAGAGCTATTGAAAAAGCTTCTGGCAATAATAATGATAACTTTGAGGAGATTACATATGAGGGCTATGGGCCAAAAGGAGTTGCAATTATAATTGAATGTCTTACTGATAATAAAAATAGAACTGTATCTGAACTAAGACATGTATTATCCAAGCATGGAGGCAGCTTAGGTACAAATGGATCCGTAGCTCACCTTTTTAGAAAAGTCGGGATTCTTAAATTGATTGATATTAGCGAAGATATTTTACTTAATCATATGGATGATGTTGAATTGCTTGATTTTGAGATTGCGGAAGGCGATTGTGTTATATTTACTGAACCAACTAATTTATATAATATAAAGAAATATTTTGAGTCAAAATCATTAACGGTATTGAATGAAGAAGTTATTATGGACCCCATAGTAACTATTGATATA
Organism: Gammaproteobacteria bacterium; assembly: GCA_002698665.1. Classification (GTDB taxonomy): domain Bacteria; phylum Pseudomonadota; class Gammaproteobacteria. The sequence goes on from NZZP01000007.1 coordinate 35,660, forward strand.
CCAGATGACGAAATAGAAAAAATTGTAGACTTATCTGATAAGATTGAGGATTTAGATGATGTTCAGAATATATATATGAATGTCAATCTTGCTTGATAATGTTAACTATATTAGGAATTGATCCTGGAACAAATATTACTGGTTTTGGATTAATAGAAGTCTCATCAGCAAAAATTAGGTATATTCACCATTCCATCATCAAAACCGGGCTCAAGAATAAGTATACAACTAAATTAGCTATGATTAATGAAGCTACAAATATTATGATAAATAAATTTAAACCAAATCATGTTGCTATAGAATCTGTTTTTTTTAGTGTGAATGCTGGAACTGCTATTAAATTAGGTCAAGCTAGGGGTGCTGCAATATGTGCATGCAGTAGACTAGGCATTGAGGTTTTTGAGTATAGTCCTAGAAGTGTAAAAATGATTGTAACGGAAAATGGCGCAGCAGATAAAGAAGAGCTTCAAAAAAAAGTAAAAAAAATATTAAATATCAGAAGAAAACTTGAAATTGATGCATCAGATGCCCTGGGTATTGCAATATGCCATGGTATAACTTATTTCGAAAATCCAGATAAGCTAAAGAGTATATAATAATGAAATATCTTAAAATCAATGAGATTTTTTTTTCAATTCAGGGTGAAAGTCTTAATACAGGGATACCTACTGTATTCGTAAGGCTTACAGGTTGTCCCTTACGTTGCAATTATTGTGATACAAAATATGCTTTTAAGGAAGGAGTTAAGATGAGTCTATCAAACATCATCAAAAAGATAAAAAGCTATGACTCCAGATTTGTTACCATTACAGGTGGTGAACCCTTAGCACAGCATAATGTATATAGCTTAATAGACTTACTTTTAGATAAATCTTTCACTGTATCTATAGAGACAAGCAATGGGTTATCAATAGAGAAAATAAATAAACATGTTGATATAGTTTTAGATATTAAAACCCCCGGATCAGGAGAGTGTGAAAAAAACATTATAGATAATTATCAATTTCTAAAAAAGACAGATCAAGTAAAGTTTGTTATTTGCGATATCAACGATTATCTATGGACAAAGGATTATATATATACATATAATCTTCATCAAATTTGTAATGTTTTGTTGTCGCCTAGTTATGATGAAATGCCTATACGATTCCTTGCCGATAACATACTCAAGGATAAGTTACCTGCTAGACTTCAAACACAATTGCATAAAATTATTTGGGATAACGAACGTGGCAAGTAAAAAAGCTATAGTTTTATTTTCAGGAGGTCTGGATTCTACAACTGTCCTTGCTAAAGCATTGTCTGAAAACTATGATGTGACTGCTTTGACAATTGATTATAAACAGAGACATATGTATGAGTTAGAAGCTAGTAGAAAAATATTAGTAAAATATCCAGATGTAAAACATATTATTTTTAAAATAGATTTAGCTAAGATAGGAGGATCTGCTCTAACTGACGAAAAGATTAACGTACCTTTAACAGAGTCAACTGGAATACCCCCGACATATGTACCGGCAAGAAATATCATATTCTTATCTATTGCATGTTCGTACGCCGAAAAACTTGATATAAATAATATATTTATTGGAGTAAATTCAATTGATTATTCTGGATATCCAGATTGCAGACCTGAGTTTATAGAATCTTTTCAGAAAATGGTCAATTTAGGTACAAAATATGGGGTTGAACAAAAGGGTATTAAAATACATACGCCATTAATAAGAATGTCTAAATCAGAAATAATCAAATATGGAACAGCTTTGAATGTAGATTATTCGATGACAGTTTCTTGCTACTCTCTAAACTCTATTGGACAGGCTTGTGGAGTATGTGATGCATGCAGGTTTAGAAAAAAAGGATTTTTGGAAGCTAATATTGATGACCCGACTATTTATAAAAAAAATTAAAAAATATAATGCTTATATTATACTTTGCTAATATAATTATCTAAACATTAATCTTAATAGAGGTTTTATGGAATCGGCATCAGTTTTATTAACTTATATTGCTATACTGGGTTTTATCTTAGGCTTTGTAGTGAACAAGACTAATTTCTGCACAATGGGAGCTGTATCAGATTGGATAAATATTGGAGATTTCTCTCGTTTTAAGGCTTGGATGTTAGCAGCAGCAATAGCTATAATTGGTGTGACCATATCTGAATTCCTAGCATATGTAAATATCAATGAATCAAGAATACCTTATAGAAATTCAGTTTTATTCTGGCCTAGATATATAATTGGAGGTTTAATGTTTGGAATAGGCATGACCTTTGCTAGTGGTTGTGGCAACAAAGTATTGATAAGAGTGGGCGGTGGTAATTTAAAATCCGTATTTGTATTAATAGTTGCGGGCTTTATGGCTTACCTTATGACAAGAACTGATTTTTATGGGATTTTTTTTCACAGTTGGATGAGTCCAATAAGCCCTGATCTAGCTCAAATCGGTATTTATGACCAATCATTACCATCTATACTATCTGCAATTACAAATGCGTCTAACTTAATGTATTTTAAGCTTATAATTGGCCTTATAATTGGCTTATCAATGATATTCTTTATCTTTAAATCAGGAACTTTCTCAAATAAAATCGATGATGTGATTAGTGGTCTAGTAGTTGGTGGTGTCGTAGTATTAGCATGGATTATTACAGGGGGGAATGTAGGACAAGACTGGATAGAAACAAACAACTTTCTGGATAATCCATTACCTGGAGTTGGAGTGCAATCATTTACCTTTATAAACCCTATGGCAGAAAGCCTGATTTATGCTGGTAGTTTTGGTGAACACTTTTATCTAACTTTTGGGGTAGTTGCTTTATTCTCAGTAATACTCGGGTCATTTATATATTCTATTTTAACCCAAAACTTTAGAATAGAGTGGTTTGCGTCCATACAGGATTTTGTGAGACATATAATCGGAGCTATCTTAATAGGTATTGGAGGAGTTCTCGCTATGGGATGTACAATTGGACAAGGAGTATCAGGTGTATCAACTCTTGCTTTGGGTTCATTTATTACTCTTTTATCAATAGTCATCGGAGCAGCTGTAACTATGAAGATAGAGTATTATAATGCGGTCTATGAAGATTGTAGTTTTTTTGATAGTCTTAGGTCATCATTAGCTGATCTGAATTTAATACCTAATAAATTTAGAACACTTGAAAAGATATAATGGGGCGTTAGCTCAGTTGGTAGAGCAGTGGCCTTTTAAGCCATTTGTCACAGGTTCGAATCCTGTACGCCCTAATTAATTATGTGATTATGAAAAAAATTTTAACTTTTATATTATTTTTTATTTTTTCTACATTATCAGCTGAACCAGTAAAGTTGCAATATAAGGTTGATAAAAATTATATAGAGATTAATGGAATACATTTACAAACCGATAACACAGATAGCGTCGCTTTGATTCTTCATGGGACAAGAGGCCATCAAAATTTAGAGTTGATTTCGTCTATTGCATCTGTGCTATTGGAAAATAATGTAAACTCACTTAGAGTAAATTTAAGTTATGGAATTAATAATCGAAATAATGATTTTCTACCCTGTGATATAAATCATGCTCATAAAAAAGAAAATTCAATTAAAGAAATTAAGTTATGGTTTAATTATTTAAAGCAGAATAATTACAAAAAAATATATTTGATAGGTCATTCCAGAGGTGGGCTTAATGTGGTTCAATTTTATAATTCTCTTACAAAAAAAGATCAGATGCATATACCATCAATATATTTGCTTGCTCCATTGTCAGACTCATTTAAAGATACATCAAAATATTTCTTAGAAAAATATCAGTTTGATATTTCTACTATAGAAAATAATAATGATTATTTTAAAATTGACTTTTTAAATTGTCCAAACGCTAATGTTAAGCATTCATCATTTTTAGATTACTATAAAATTACAAATACAGAGAGTGGGAATAGAGGATCTCTTATTCCAAATCTAAAGAAAATAAACAAGAATATATTTGTATTTACTGCATCGGATGATACGTTTGTGCCTTTGACTCATAAAAGAGTTAATTTAATCTTGAGCTATAATAAACATATAGAACTTATTGAGATACAAGATGCAGATCACTTTTTTAGAGATTTTTATTTTGATGATATTATGGATGGTATTTTAAAGAGAATGACTTCTACTTATTCAATTGAAAATGGATCATCTGATTGATCGATAGTATTATCAATATTAATACTTCTATTTATAGTCGTATCTGTTTTTGGACCTATAGTAACTTCTGAAGTTGAGTTCTCAAATAATTTACGATTGACTTTGATGGTAGCAAATCTATCTTCTTTATCAAAATTCATCAGTACAAAATCGCTTCTTACAATTGCAATTTCTGACCAACCATCATCCCTCATTTTAACTCTGTAGAATTCTACGACTTCGTCTGCAGGAATATCATGAAGAAGATATAATACTCCGGTAAATCTTGAGCCTTCACCAAAAATAATAGTTTTGTCAGTTAGATATTTAGAACTTTCTGGAATGGGGATTGATATTTGTAATCTTTTATTCAGGCTAATTTCCTTAATTTCAGATGATGACTCGTCATCTGTGCCTGGCATCATATTGTTTATAGTTGCACAAGAAGAGAGAACTAAAGGAATTATTGCTAAAAACAGAATTTTGTTTGCAAATAGTCTACTAATCATATGGAAATTATACCTATTTTCTTGACCCTGGGCCATTTATTTCTAACCCATTGCTCATATAAGTAATGAAATACTCTAAATTTCTATATTCTTCTTGCTGCGCTTTAAATGGTTTAGCCCTTACTCTGTTTAAGCAACCAGCGAATCTCTCATGAAGTGTTACTAATCTTCCAGCTACAGACCTATATGCTGGAAAGTGAGTTGCATGACCTATTCCAGGACTTGGTATGTCTGCACGCAATTTAGTTCCTGTTTGATATACATGGCAATCTGCACATGAAAAGTTAAGTTGACCTACTTTGGTGAAATATAGTTTTTTACCATACTCATATGCCTCTAATGCTTTATCATTATTTGGAATTTGTAGGTTAAATTTCTTCCCTCTTGAGGTATATGCCATATATGCAGAAATATCTGCCATTGGACCACCTTTATAATAGCTATATGGCTTTTCTCCATTCTTTTTTCTACATTCATTAATGGCTAGTTCTAGTGTAACCACCTCATTACGATTTTCATCAAAAAATGGGTAATTTTGTCTAATACCTATACCTGCATTTTCAAAACAATTAGCATAAGTATTACCATTTTTAAATGGCATATTGAACAATTCTTCGCCTTGTTCAATGTTTATCTCATATGGGGGAAAATCTTCTATTGATTCCCATTGTTCTCTTGAAGCTGGATCTATTGAATATACGCCATTGTTAAAATCACTAAACTCAGTTCCAGGAAATCTATTTTGAAAATGGTCGCGAAATAATTCTAAATCTTCTTCCGGCGATGCATATGCAGTAATGTTGATTATAATTAAGAGAAATAATAGTTTAGATGCTATCCTCATGATTCAATATTATTTTACCTCGCTAATTAAAGAATCTTTATTACCTTTGTTATCTAGCCATGTAAGTTCAACCTTATCTCCTTTGCTTCCATTATATACAAAAGTTAGATATGGATTTTTTGATACTGCTGGACCCCAATGCACGGTAATAACTTCTTCATTGTTAGCTTTGCCAACAACCTCTTGAATGAAATGAGCAGGGATTTTATCTCCTGTTTTCTTATCAGTTCTTTGTCCAGTTTCCATCGGGTGTTTTATCAGTGCCTTTACTGTGACCGAACCATTGCTTTCTTTGGCTCTTATTTTAATAGTACTCATAGTTTTAACCTCCACATCCGCCAATTGTTATCTTAACCTCTTTAGATGCACTATAAATTTTTCCATTACTTTTTACTGCTGCGATTACCTTAGAAGTTTTACCCATTTTTATTCTTGTGCCTATGACACCTTTAGATTTGCTTGACAAGTTATATCCGCTTGAAAGTGGCTGAGGATTATTCTCAACGAATATCATTATTGACTCCACATTTTCAATGTCAGTTTTTACATTTATTGGAACAATTGCTCCATTTTCTGCAATATCAGGAACTTTAAGCTTCACTTTTTTTGTCTCTGATAAATCATCGTGCCCATAGACGCTTTTAATAGACTCAGCTAAATCTGTAATATCAAAAGATTTTTTTGGCCACGCCGCATGGACTCTTTTTGGTTTAATCATAAGTCCACCAAATGTTGTTACAACCGCTGCAGTCATAAGTGATTTTTTTAAAAAATTTCTTCTATTCATTCTATTACCTCACAATGTGTACAAATAATCTATAATTTTGTTAATCTCATCTTTAGTAATCACGCCATGTTTTCCAAACGGCGGCATAAACGTATTTGGATTTTTTTTAGTCGGATCCCAAATTTGCTCATATAAGGTGTTTCTATCTGGAAATCTAGCCATCATTGCTATTAATGGAGGCCCATTATTGCCTGCTAACTCACCATCATCTATTTGATGACATGCCAGACAATTACCTTTTTTTCTATCAAAAGCAAGTTTTTTGCCTTCAGCAATTACATCAGCATGTAGTGGGCTTATTGCTAACAACAATACAATAACGCTCAATATTTTACTAAATAATATGTTCATAATTTCAATTCATTATAGTACTGATAGTTCAATAAAAAAACTACTTTAATTACAAGTTTTTTCACCAAAAATAGGCTCTAAGGGCCTAGGATTACTACAAATAATGTCTAATTTCTTTTTTGATAATATTTCTCTTTGTATGGTATTTATTTTACTTGATTGCATGGAATTATTCAAAACTTCAATTGCCATATTAGGATCTGACATAAGTGCATAAAAATCTGACAAATATATCGATGATAGATATTTATTATTCTTGTGGGTATAAAATTTAGATACTAATCTCAAATAGTCTGGATTGAGCATATATTGATTTCCAAGAGATTGAATTAGATTTTCTGTATAATCGGGTTTAATATTATTTTCAATAAGAATTTCAAGTAATGTAAATGAAACAGTTTTATTCAATGGATAAATTTTTTTAAGATTGTTGAGTATTGCAATAGCCTCATCAATTTTATTGTCACTAGATAAAACCTTAGCATGGAGTATGGAGGTATAAAGGTTAGCTTTTTTATTATCTTCAATATTTTTGAGATGTTTAATAGCATTTTTATAATCTGATTTTTTAAAGTATAATAACGCCAGTCTATGAAGAGTTAAAAGATCATTGCTCCTTAGACTTGATATCTCCCTGTTTATATCTTTTATATTGTTTACTTCAATGATATTTTTCACGAAGAAATAGTCATCGGTAGAATTTTTTTGAGAACTTTTTTGATTACCTGCTTTATTTTGAATATTCGCAATTCTATTTTCATACATTGGATGGGTATATAAATAGGATATCTCTCTTTGTATTTCACCAGTTGAATTTTCCATAGAATCAAAAAAATTAGACATTTCTAGAATGTCATAGTTTGATCTTTGCATTATTTCAATAGCATAATTATCAGCATCAATTTCATTGCTTCTGACAAGGTTGATATTCATTTGACTAGATAATCCAATACCAGCCTTAATTGCTGCCATGGAGGCTTGTGCATTGCCGGCAAACAATCCACTGATTATTCCTACCCACATAGGAATACTATTCGATCTTGAACTTGCTATCATCTCTGCGGAGTGTCTTAATTTTATATGCGCTATCTCATGTGACACTACACCTGCTAATTGAGCTTCATTTTTAGTTAATTTAATTAGACCTGAATTAAGACCAATATATCCGCCCGGCACAGCAAATGCATTTATCTGGTTTGATTTTACTACAAAAAAATTATATTGTCGGTCTTGGTCTAATAAGTTTCTTGAGAGTTTGTTGCCTAAATAGTTTATGTAAGAACTTATTAATGGGTTATTATCTATATAATTGTAACTTTGTAAATTTCTATAAAGTGCAAGACCAATGGCATCCTCTTTTTTTAGAGGAAGACTCTCACTATATGGATCTCCAAGTATAGGCGCATCAGTTTGAGAAAATATTTCTGAAGACAGCGATACACTAAGAAACATACTCACTAAAATAATTGTTGAATATTTTTTCATAATATTTAGTATAGAGCATATATATTATTAAATTATTATATATTAATAATAACCATACAATCTATTATATCTTAAAGGAGTTTTAATGTCAGATTTTGATAAAGAGTTAGATACTAGTGGCCTAAATTGTCCACTACCAATCATAAAAGCTAAGAAGGAAATTAATACTATGGAGACCGGACAAACCCTCCATGTAATTTCGACTGATCCTGGAGCAGTTAAGGATTTTGAATCGTTTGCTAATCAAACAGGTAATGAACTTGTAAGTTCAGAAGAAAAGGAAAATAAGTTCTACTTTATCCTAAGAAAGAACTAGTAAGTTTGTTATATATCAAAAATATTTTTCTAATTATTGGCGTCATATCTTCAATGATTGCCCTTGTGATATTTTTCTTCATTTATTTCATCACAAACCCAGTTATACAAAATCAGCACTTTGAATATGATGCATTAGTCATTTTATCCGGTAACCCACAAAGAGCCATCACCGCTAGTACCATTTACCATGAAAAAAAAATAAAAAAAATCTATTTAAGTAAAGAAAAAAATATTTTACATAACTATATTGATGATTCTAGGTCGATATTTACATATGAACTATATTTAAATATATTGCTTACTAGGAATGTGCCTAGAGATGATATCTTGTTATTTGGCACCAATAATAAAAGCACATACCAAGAGGTTTTAGCATTATCAAATTCAACAGTCTCAAACTATAAAAAAATATTAATTATCACTGATAAATATCATATCTTTAGAGCTCAAAAAATTTTCAAAAAACACCTAGCAGGGCATCAGGTAGACTTTTTTCATCAGCCAGTTTCTAATGATTGGACGAGTAGCAAAGAGAGTATACATATCATTTTTTCTGAAACACTAAAATTGATACTTTTTTACACATTTAATGATTTTGAGAATTATCTAACATATAGATAATTTATTTATATAATGATGATTTCTTTAAAAAGATGTATGATTAACAGGTTAGAAAATGAAGTGAAATTATGAAATTAAATGGTTCTGAAATTATAATTGAGTGCCTCAAAAAAGAAGGTGTAGAGTTTATCTTTGGGTATCCGGGAGGAGCGGTATTGCATATTTATGATGCCCTTTTTGACTCTGATAGCATAAAACATGTGCTAGTTAGACATGAGCAGGGTGCTACTCATGCTGCCGATGGTTATGCTAGGGCATGTGGTAAGCCAGGAGTTGTTCTAGTTACATCTGGACCAGGAATAACCAATTGTGTTACAGGACTTGCAACAGCTCACATGGACTCAATTCCCATGATAGTTATATCTGGTCAAGTTTCTAGGCAATATGTTGGAAGTGATGCATTTCAAGAAGCAGATGCAACTGGAATAACTAGACCAGTCACTAAACATAATTTTTTAATTGATAGCAGAGAATCCATACCTGAAATTTTTAAAAAAGCTTTTATTATTGCTACAACTGGAAGACCTGGCCCTGTTTTAATTGATATACCAAAAGATTTGACTGATCCAAAAGTAAAAATTAGTTTCAACTACCCAAAAAATGTAAAAATACGGTCATACAGTCCTGCAAAAAATGACAATATAGATAAAATTGATTCTGCTGCTGAATTACTATGCTCTGCGAAAAAACCTATGATATATTCTGGCGGCGGCATCATATTGGGTAATGCCCATAATCAGCTCAAACAGTTAGTAAAAAAATTAAAATACCCTATAACAAATACCCTTATGGGTTTAGGTGGTTATCCTGCTACAGATGAAAAGTTTTTGGGCATGTTGGGTATGCATGGCACGTATGAGGCTAATATGGCTATGCATGATTGTGATGTTCTACTCGCTATAGGCGCTAGATTTGATGATAGGGTAACTGGTGATACAAGTAAATTTTGTCCATCTGCTAAAATAATTCATATTGATGTTGATCCATCGTCAATATCTAAAATCATAGAAGTTGACTTGTCCCTAGTTGGTGAGACATCGAAGATACTTAAATCACTGAATTTGTCATTAGATAAACATCTAAAGAAAATTAATCAAGCAGCTCTCAAAAAATGGTGGAAACAAATAAATAAATGGAGAGAAAAAAATTGTTTATCATATAAAAAATCAAAAAAAATTATTAAACCACAATCTGTAATTGAGACATTATATGATGTTACCAAAGGTAATGCTTTTGTGACCTCAGATGTTGGTCAACATCAAATGTGGGCAGCTCAATACTATAAGTTTGATAAACCAAATAGATGGATTAACTCTGGTGGCCTCGGAACCATGGGCTTTGGTTTACCTGCAGCTATGGGAGTTCAGCTTGCTTATCCGAAATCGCAAGTGGTTTGTGTAACTGGTGAGGCTAGTATTCTTATGTGCATTCAAGAATTAGCTACATGTTTACAATATCGTCTACCTATAAAAATCATTAATTTAAATAATCGGTATATGGGAATGGTTAGACAATGGCAAGAATTCTTTTATGAAGGTAGATATGCTATGTCGTATATGGAGGCATTGCCAGATTTCCCAAATCTTGCATCAAGTTTTGGACATATAGGTATTAGTATTGAAAAGCCATCCGACCTTAAGTCAAAATTACAAGAAGCGATGAATATGAAAAATAGACTTGTATTTGTTGATATAATTACAGATCAAGAAGAAAATGTATATCCAATGATTAAGAGTGGACAAGCTCATAATGAAATGCATTTATCTCCTACTGGCAAAGATACAGAGTTAGCATGAATATGATAGACAGAAGACATATTATCTCGCTACTAGTAGAAAATGAGTTTGGGTCCTTATCTAGAATCGCAGGTTTATTTTCTGCACGCGGTTATAATATTCATTCTTTGAATGTAGCACCAACTAACGATGAAACTATTTCTAGGATGACTCTAGTGACACTATGCAATGACCAGAAAATTCAACAATTAATGAAACAACTTGATAAGCTAGTCGATGTTGTTAACGTTAGAGACTTAACTGAAGAGACACATATTGAAAGAGAGATGTTGCTTCTCAAGATAAAGTGCAATAAATCTCAAAGAGACGAGATAAAAAGACTTACTGATATATTTCGGGCAAGGATTATTGATGTTACCGATACCACTTATACTGTTGAACTTACTGGGGCTACTGAAAAAATTTTAGCTTTTATAAACTCTATGGGTAAAATAAAGATTATTGAAATTGTAAGATCTGGTACATTAGGTATCAGTAGAGGAGTAGAAAGTTTAGAAAATACTAAATGAGGAGACAAAATGAAAGTATATTATGATAAAGATGCTGACCTAGACAATATAAAAAATCTTAGTGTGACAATTATAGGTTATGGATCTCAGGGACATGCACATGCACTCAACTTAAAGGAGTCAGGCGTAAATGTAACCGTTGGATTACGTGAAGGTTCTTCTAATTTTAAGCGAGCACAAAAGGAAGGCCTAAATGTATTACCTATCAAAGAATCAGTAACTGAAGCAGACATAGTCATGATACTTGCACCTGATGAATATCAAGCATCTTTATTTACAGAGTCTATCGAACCTTATCTTAAAGATTCTGCTATGCTGGCTTTTGCACATGGCTTCAATATACATTTTGGTCAAATTAAGCCAGACACTAAACATGATGTATTCATGATTGCACCTAAAAGCCCAGGTCATCTTGTAAGGTCAACTTTTTTGCAAGGTAAAGGTGTTCCAACTTTAATAGCTATTCATAATGATAATTCTGGGAAAGCTAAAGATATTGCTCTTGCATATGCTTCTGCAATTGGTGGAGGTAGAGCCGGCATCATTGAAACAGATTTCAAAGAGGAGACTGAAACAGATCTCTTTGGAGAACAAGCTGTATTATGTGGTGGAGTCACAGCGCTTGTTAAGGCTGGTTTTGAGACGCTTGTAGAGGCTGGGTATGCTCCAGAAATGGCTTATTTTGAATGTTTAAATGAACTTAAATTAATTGTAGACTTAATGTATGAAGGCGGCATGACTGAAATGAGATACTCTATATCAAATACTGCAGAATATGGTGACCTAACAAAAGGACCATTTTTAATAGATGATCATGTTAAAGAGAAGATGAAGCTTGTTCTAGCAGATGTTCAAAATGGAAAATTTGCTAACGACTTTGTAAATGAGATTAAAAGTGGTTCAAAAGAATTTAACAAACTTCGTAAAGAAGGATCTGAACATCAAATTGAAGAAACTGGAAAAAAATTGAGAAATATGATGTCATGGATGCAAGATAGTAAACTAGTAGATGAAAAAATTAAATGATGTCTGAACAAAAAAATAAAATCCCAGGTGTTTTCTTACTACCTAATTTAATTACGACGACAGCACTATTAAGTGGATTTTATTCAATTATATGTTCGATTAATGGTGATTATATTACAGCTGGCCTTGCAATTCTAATTGCAATGATTTTGGATGGTCTTGATGGAAGGATTGCCAGACTAACAAATACACAAACATCATTTGGTGAATATTATGATAGTTTGTCAGATATGATCTGCTTTGGCTTAGCTCCAGTAATCTTGGTATATGTATGGCATACCTCATATATAGATATACAACACTGGCAAGAATCTAAATTATCATGGATAATTTGTTTCGTTTACGTAGCATCATCAGCAATCAGGTTAGCTAGATATAGTTCTAAATCTCAAACAATTGACAAAAAGTATTTTCAAGGCTTAGCAACTCCAGCATCTGCTGCAATGGTTGTTTGTTATATATGGATGTTAGAGGTATCCAACGTATCTATAATGAATTTCAGCTGGGTTATCTTAGTTATTTTACCAACAGCATCTTTTTTAATGATAAGCAATATTGTCTATTATAGTTTTAAAGATATAAATATACGTCATAAAGTACCACACATTAGTTTATTTATAATTGCTCTGGCATTATCTTTTATATCCTTTGATCCACCGTTAGTACTTTTCTCTTTCTTCTTGTTATATGCTTTATCTGGACCATCAATGTATTTAATAAGATTTGCAAAAAAAAGCCAGTCTTTTTCTAAAGAGAAAAAATCGACAAAACCCTAATTTTCCTTGCAAATTTACAATTTTGATATAGAGTTTGAGATATGATTAAATCGCTATCAACTAAAATTAATCACCTCTTTATACTAAGGTTACGAGAACTCTTTCTGCAGTTCTAAAACCTCTAATTTATTTTTATAACCAATAATATGAGCAATGAAAATTTAATAATTTTTGACACTACTTTAAGGGACGGTGAGCAAAGCCCAGGAGCCTCTATGGATATCAGCGAGAAGGTTCAGATAGCTCATGCACTTGAAGAATTAAATGTTGATATTATAGAGGCTGGTTTTCCTATCGCAAGCCCGGGAGATTACAAAGCTGTTAAGGAAATAGCTGAAACTATAAATAACTCAGGTGTCTGCGCTCTAGCTAGAGCATTGGATAAGGACATAGAGTCTGCAGCAAAGGCGCTTGAAAATGCTAAGAATCCACGTATCCACACATTCATAGCAACTTCACCAATTCATATGGAGAAAAAACTTAATATGTCCCCAGCTAAAGTAATAGCTACCGCAGTACATGCGGTAGAACTTTCTAAACAATTCACTGATGACATTGAATTCTCGCCTGAAGACGCAGGCAGGTCTGAATTGGATTTTCTATATGAAATTATTGAGGCAACAATAGATGCAGGTGCAAAAACTATAAACATTCCAGACACAGTTGGATATAATCTACCACACCAGTTTGGTGATTTAATTAGAAATATAATAGCCAATGTCAAGAATTCAGATAATGCTATATTTTCTGTTCATTGTCATAATGATTTAGGTCTTGCAGTTGCAAACTCTTTAGCAGCTGTATCGAATGGAGCTAGACAAGTAGAATGTACAATAAATGGTCTTGGTGAAAGAGCAGGGAATGCAGCATTAGAAGAGATTGTTATGTCTGTTAAGACAAGGCGTGATATGTTTCATTGTAATACTAGAATCAATACTAAAAAAATATTAAAGTGTTCTAGGCTCGTTGCAGGCATTACTGGTTTTCCAGTTCAGCCAAATAAAGCAATTGTTGGTAAAAACGCATTTGCCCATGAATCTGGTATTCATCAGGATGGCATAATTAAATCTAGAGAAACTTATGAAATTATGAGGGCAGAAGATATTGGACTGGTCAGTAATTCATTAGTCCTTGGTAAGCATTCTGGTAGAAACGCATTCAAACAAAAACTTGCTGATCTTAATATACTGCCAAAAGAAACAAAAGCACTAGATGACTTATTTTATAAGTTCAAAGAACTAGCTGATAAAAAGCATGAAATATTTGATGAAGATCTTATTAACATAGCATCCAACATTCAAGTAGCATCCAATATAATAAATTTTAAATATATGAAGGTTTTAACTGAGAGTGATAAAAAGCCTGAAGCATTTATTAAACTTAATGTTGATGGAAAAGATATGGAGGCAAAATCATCAGGTGATGGTGCTGTAGATGCTGCATATAATGCTATTGAAGAAATAATTCAAAGTGGTTGCAAGCTGATTCTATATTCTGTTAATAACATAACATCTGGAACAGATGCTCAGGGTGAAGTAACTGTGAGGATCACTAAAGACGATAGTATTTTTAATGGTCATGGTGCTGATACAGATATTGTAAAAGCATCTGTATTGGCACTTATTAATGCATTGAATAAATATAAACAAAATCCTAATCTCATATCTTCTAAGAAGAGAGGCATTTAGATTGAATAATAATCAAAAGTATTTAAATGAAATGGGTGTTGATACTTTTTGGTATAA
>NZZP01000008.1 GCA_002698665.1 Gammaproteobacteria bacterium
TAATATTGATGTTAGGAGAGACAAATCCGTAAAACCAAATGGTAAGTTAGATTGGGATATCTTTGCTTCACCTACTTCTATTATGGATTGGGATACACCAAATCATCCTGTAATTAAGATGGCTCAAATGTTCCATAACGATGGATTCAAAATTGTTATCTTTAGTGGTAGGAATGACAGAGGTTTTTTCGCAACTCAAGATTGGTTGAAGATTCACAATGTTCCATTTGACCTTTTGGTTCTTAGACCAGATAAGTTCAAGGATAAATCATGGCCGATTGCCGATGGTAATCCTGCAACATTTGACATGAGATTTATGCCTGATGAAATACTCAAGAAAAAGATGTTAGATACTTTTGTAGATATCAATGATGTCTTTCTTGTAGTTGACGATAGGGATAAGGTTGTCAAAATGTGGAGAGACTTAGGTCTTAATACATTCCAAGTAGCCCCAGGTGATTTCTAAATGACATGTACCAAGTGTGATAACAAGGTAGATGATTACAGATATCACTTGGGTTACACCGAGTGTACAGATTGTAGTGAAACAGAGAAATATTCTGCACATGTAGTGTATCCACATAAAACAGGTGCCTTCGTTCAACCAGTATCTAATACTGCATCTAAAAATCTTAAACGAATGGATAGACGAAGTGTAAGTGGTAATAGAGTTGCCAAGGGTATATATGCAGATAACTCATGGGATAGATGGTTACAAGATTTTCAAGATGGTAAGTTCAAACCTAAAAAACCTATAGGCCCTAAGGGTAAACCACTTAAGAATAAACCAAGACCATATAAAATGGTTCAATGGACTTGTATTGATTACTACAAGAATCATGGTTATGAACCTACATTAGATTTTGTGAGAGAGTTATACAGAGAAGATAAGATTACATTAATGACCAAGACTAAGATTGTTAATGAGATTACTTCACTACATATAATACCAAAAAAACTTAGGAAAAAAATAATTTAAAAAAAATGAAAAAAAAGCTTGACATTGGCGATTATATTTACTAAATTGCTGTATAATGATAATGATGATAAGGAGAAATTAAGAAATGGATATTGGAACTTTTGCTATGGGTTGTATGAATTATGAATTGGAAAGAAATAATGGTAATTTACCAGAACACGATATTGAGTTCCAAGCCGAAACAGGTATTGGCCCAACCTATAATATGGGTAGACCATTAACAAGAGATGAGATGAGAGAAAATCTTGAAGAAGATGGAAGAATGACACCACAAGAAATAGAAGAGTGGTTAGATTCTTTAGAAATGTAAAGGAGAAAAATTATGGCAAATGACGCAAACAGATTTTATGTAGATGTAACTTTAGAAATATATGTACCAGACCAAGGGTGTGGTGAGAAGGCAATCAAGAATGAAAATTTAGATGCCGAGTGGTTCGCGAATGAGATATGTTCACAGATACCAAAGGCAATTAATAAGAACTTCAGATTTTCTGAAAGACCATATTCAGTAAATTGGGCACACAAAGGAAAGGTTGAAAGAAGTTAATGAACATAGACGATTTTATATTTTTTTTGGGTATGTTTTTTACACTATATTTTAGTGTAATGGTTGGTGTAATATTTTATCATTTATTTGAAGAAAAAGCTTGACTTGTATTATATTTTATGAGTATATTAACACATGACATTTAGAGAAAAAACAAAGGATACAGAAATGAGTAAGAAACATAATACCAATGATATTGGTTATGGAACTAAGGTGATTGCCCTTGGTGATATGGGTGTTCACAATGAAGACTTTGATTTGTTAACTGAAGAGTTCGTTAATGATATCATTGATGAAGTCTTAGAAGAACAATTTGGAGAACTTGAGGACAATATAGATGAGTGATATGTTAAAAGAGTACAAGTTAAATTATACACTTGATACTATACCTGAGAATCTTGATAATAAAGATTCAATTATTTATAACTTACTTCATGAAGGTTTCAACGATAGTAACTCTTCTAAGTTTAGGGAAGACGCAACTAACTTTATATCAGGTAGAGAAGCCTCTGAAGGTAAACATGGTTATGATGTAGATGATGAGAACATTGAAATCAAACCGAAGAATTTTAGTGGTAAGTCTAAATTAAATTGTGGTGGTCAGTTCACAGACTTCACATGGTCAAGACATAGTAAGTACCAAAAAGATGAAGTGGTGATGTCAGTAAGTGGATTCAATAATGGTAAGTTAGTTTATGTATTGGAGTTTGATTACAATCATCCAACCTTTATCAAAAGAATTGAAGACCAACTATCAAGGTTATTACCTAATGGTGATGAACCAAATAGATATGTTAGGTCTGCCTCATTTAGTTATATACACTTTGAGGATTCAGACATCAAGAAAGTTTATGTGTCACCTAATCTTGAGTCTCACAAACACACAATGACACGAAAGTTATACGAGTTTCTAAATGACTAATATACAAAATGACCCATTTTGGGAGTTATCAACTCACTTGACACCTGATATGATACTATTTATGATAGATATGATAGAACATTGGGTAGTTAGTGAACAACCTGAGATAACTCTGATGGAGGCATGTTTTTTAACCAATAACATAGGAGTTGCATAATGAAACTAACATTACAAGAAATAGTAGATAAATTAAGAGATATTGAAGGTTCAGTATCAAATGCCTATCATACCACTCCTGAGTACAAGGCAAACTCTGATGGATTATACTACATGAATGAGGCAGATACATTGATATCTAAATTACTATCAGAAGTAGAAAAACTTAATAAACAAGGACATACAATTATATGAGTTATGTTGACTATCCTGAAAAATTAAATAAAGTCAAACGACAACTAAACCACATACTGAATGACCACAGATACTATCAACCAGATGGTATAAGAGAGTTTACTATCAGTATGTATAACGCCTTTGGTAAACGAAAGATAACTGCAAAGATGCAAATCTCAATGGATAAGATTATCAATACTTATCAAAAATGGTTGAAGAGTGAAAACAAATTAGACAAGTACGAGAAGTTAGAACGAATAGAAAGTGGACAATACAAGATAAACCTTATCAGAACTCTATTGAGTGGATGTGGATATCAACCTATGTATGTGGCTCGTAGTGAAGAGTTTTTAAATAGTGTAGAGAAACAATTAAGATTCAACGCACAATTATCAGTAAAACAAAGAAAGGCTCTGAATCAAATGTACAAACGATTCAAAGCAAAGTGTGAATCTCGTGGTATACATGATGTCAGAATAGATATGAAACCAAGTAAAGAGATTCAAAAGTTTTTAAACATAACAAACAAACAAGGATAATAATATGCCAAGACCAAGAAAAAAACCATTACCAATACCAGATATGAGACGAAAGTGTCACGCAACTGGTAAAGTAGTTAAGGTTAAACATAGGTACATTGAGTTACCTTATAACATGAACCGAAGTAAGAAAACAGATGACTATGAAAAGATACCTGGGGCTGTGATATACAATTATAGTTCACTTGAGGCAGCCGAGTCAGTTCATGGTGAAGGTTCATTTACCAACACATATGACGAAGACGAATTTGACAGATAAACCAAAATTATATTTAATCCCACAAGGTGGATTTGGTAATAGGATGTGGTCATATGAAATTGCCTATCAAATCAATAAGAAGTTTGGGTATCCGTGGGATATAATCATGGATACTCAGTTCTTTCCTGAAGTGAAGTATTTGGATTTTCCTTATGTGAAACAAGGTGAAATGAAACCAACACCAATAATTAAATCACTTAAGGATATTGATACAAGTAAAGACTACAAGATAGGAAGTTATGCCGTCAAACTATATAATGAGTTAAGAGGTGAAGAGTATACAATTGATGAACCAATAACACTAAAAGATAAATCATTAGAAGATGAAATAAAACTCAAGATGAAAGATGTAATAGGTGTTCATATAAGACGAGGTGATGTAGTTGATGAGATGAATCCTAATCATGGTGGACATGGAATACAACCTATAATAGATGATGATTACTACAGAACTACTATGAATGAATATAAAGATAAAAAGTTCTATATCAGTACGGATGGAACATGGGAAGAAACAAAATGGTTATGGGAAGAGTTTGATGTTATTAATGAGTATGTAAGAAAGAAGAATCACTCAAAACATGGTGTGTTCCCTTTTAGTAAAGTTGAAGCCCTTGATTTATTTCACCTACTATATAGTAAGGAATTCATCATGGGATTAAGTACTTGGTCGGAATGGGTACAAAGACAAAGACGAAATGTAAATTGTAAAGTTCCGCCCATAAATTTTAAATAAAGTTACGAAATTTTGAAATAAAATTAAATATATTTATATATATTGATAAGAGGTGTTGAAAAACAAAGACGCCGAACAAAGACGCGTGTCATGTCGGATGAAATCAAAGATTTCACCGAAGAACACGAACCAATATCGGAAATTAGTATAATGAGGAAAGTTATAATGAACAAGTTTAGTATGAGTCACATAGTAGTGATGTTATTGACATTTTTATTTGTAAGTAAATTAAATGGACAGGTGACAACCGAATTAATTCCATACAGGTTAGTACCGAGTCAGGCAATTGGTTATGGGTGTTGGTTAGAAGTGGAGTTTATTGGGTTGCCGGAGTCCCTTCGTAATGATGAAGAAATAATGGATATGTTGAATCGGTTAGTAGTGATGAAGGAAACAGGTGAAATCGGATTCAACGAGAGAGACTTTAGACGAGGTGGTAAAAATTATATACTCGTAAAAATCCAAGTCCCAAGTCCTTATGATGTGTTACCAAAAAGCGTGGAGATAGAGGTAGACCCATATGAATAGAATAATGAATGATTTATTTGATATAATCATCTCATTGGTGAAGTTGGGTGTAGATTATGGGCGTGACCTTTGGGATAGTATAAGTATGATATGGAAAGAGAATCATTTAACCCCACCCAAACAAGAAGAAGATTTTATATGGAATGGTGGTGTAACAAATGAAGGCGGTAGTAGGATAGATGATTCAAATGATGAACACACCCAAACACCATATGATGATATAATCACATATGATGGTGTGATGGATGAGATAGAGGAGTAAGTAATGGTAATGGATAGATGGTGTAGTAAGAGAATGGATATGAGAGGTATTATCTCAGCTCGTACTATAATAAGAGAAAAGAAAATCAAAAGAAGAAAATCATGAGTGAAGAGAATGTAATATATCTTTGTATAATGTTTATGGTGAATGGGTTTATAATAGGTATGGTAACAAGAGGGAACTTTTTAAAATGATAAGTGTAGGTCAGTTTGGTATGATTTTTATAATAGGTACGATAGTATTGGTAATGGTAATGAATAATGAAAGGTTTAAATAAAATGTTAGTAAAAATAATTTCTGCAGTTGTGATATATAGTATATCTTTATTATTGTTATGGGATATAGAGAGAAGGATTATAAGGTATGGCCAAAAGTAAACAACATAGAAGAAAAGTTAATCCCAATCATATTATGAGTCATAATAGAAAAGTACATGATGGAGTATATGAAGAAGACACTATATTAGAGAGAATTGCATTAGGTTGTACTCTATTACTTCTATTACCTATTATTGGAATCACTGCAATGTGTTGGTGGTTATACGACAAAATCACCAGAAAATAACTTACCTAAAGGTCTACTTCGTAGAATCATTCTGAGATTCATAGACCGATTTTATATAGGGATTTCTACCCACAATAAACCACTTTTATAACTTTATTATATTTATTGATACAGATAGTATTAATTGATACTATTATATTTAATCAATTTATATAAGTTTGTATGTCTTTATGACATATTTTTTTGCATAGTATTTTTGATATGTTAAGTGTGTCAAAATGTCATACAAATAGGAGAATACAATGGGTTCAAGAGGTAGACCACCAGCTCGTAATCTAACACCTAAAAACATAAAGTGGGCTATAGAGTCCACTCAGTCCATGAGACAGGCAGCAGACTATCTTAATGTTAGTTATAACTCATTTCGTAAGTACGCTGAGATGTATGACTTATGGAGTCCAAGAAAGAGTTCAAAGGGTATTAGACGCTCACACTCTGGTAGATTGACTCATGATATAGGTAAAATACTTCGTGGAGAACATCCTTCACCCTATAGAGAATCTACATTACTGATGAAAGGTATACGAGAAGGATACTTTGAGGCGTGTTGTAGTAATTGTAACGCTGATTATACTCATATCTCAGGTAAGAAACTCCCACCACTCATAATAGACTTCCTTGATACTAACCCACAAAACACTAAACAAGAAAATATACGCGTGTTATGTTTTAATTGTGTATACGAACTACACCATACACCGAAAGGTTGGTATAGACATCGTGATAATCCAATAGTAAAAGCGTATGATGATGTCCCACCCAAGGTTGACCAGGCAGAGCCTGATGTTCCACAAGGTAATATAGAACCCAAGAAGGAAGATTTAGAGTTCATACCCTTTGAGAACTTCCAAAAAATGTTAGATAATGAAGAAAAAGCTTGACTTATATAGGTTTTTTTTCGTAAATTAGCGAGAAAAGGCGTGATTTTCCCTCAAAATACCTTGGATTTCCTACCTAATATACCCTCACATTAATAAAAAATACAATTATTTTCATTTTTTTTAAGAAAAAGCTTGACTCATATATGATTTTCTTCGTATATTATATGGGTACGCTTAGTCATTCCAGGTATAATTGGTTGGATTGATGACCTGGTGTTGGATTCGTCACCCGAAAATGGAGGGCGGATGCACTAAAAAATAATGCAACAACACCCGAAGGGTCTGTAAGTAGTATAGTAGAGTATACAGCACCTCAGTATAATATATCAGTATAATATATGTCAAAGAGTCACACCATACGCTACCCCACGCATTAACCCGAAAACCATAGAAAAGTATGTCATATTGTCATAGGCTCGGACTTATTTTTAGGCCACGATAAAAAATGCACCTATAGCACTTAATGATAGTTTTATTTGTGTCACAAAAGGTAGGTAGCACTTTACTTTAATGCATGGTCTTGATATTTAGTATTATGGAAACAATAGACATAAGATTAATTTTACCTTGGGTAGGCTTGATAATCCTATACTTAGGATTCCACTATAGAGGAGTGAGATAATGGAACCATTTAATCAAATAGTATTAGGAGTGGTATTGATATTATATGTAGTTGCCGTAGTGTGGTGGTTTGAAAGTATTAAATGATACAGGAGTTCCAAACTATAGGTATTGATATACACCTTCTCTTCATTATACTGATTATTATTATTGGTATACTGGCGTGGGATTATATGGATAATTAATATGGAGTATATATTTTATAGTGTATGTGTATTATGTTTTGTTTATTTAATTGACAACCTTTTATTCTGGATGGATTAATTATGAATAGTATAAAATGGACAGGTGAATCTCGTTATAGAGTTCAAAGTGATTTATTACCAATAGGACACGAGGGTATTAGAGCACAACAAAATCCAAATGCATTTCAAATGTTTGATAAATTTTTTCAAGAGAACGAGTTTGATTTCGTTATAGAGATAGGTACAAGTTTTGGTGGGTTTGCTCTATACCTATATGAACAATCTCTTCAACATGATTTTAATTTCATTACTTATGATTACTCAAAGTTTAAAGGTGGTATATGGAATGATAGACGAAAAGATTTAAAAGACTTATGGGATGGTGAGTTAAAGTATGACTTCAGAGATAAAGATGTTTTCCTTGATGATACCATTAAAGAAATCTCTACTATACTACAGAACAACAAATGTTTATTATTATGTGATGGTGGTGATAAACCAAGAGAGATACAAATCTATTCAGAGTATTTACAATCAGGTAGTTATATCATGGGACACGACTATTCCCCATCCGAAGAATACTTTTACCAACATCATCAAAAACAAGTTTGGAATTGGTTAGAGTTAATGGATAGTGATGTTGAGAAAACCATGGAACAAAATGGATTAACAAAGTCTTCAGAATATTACCAAGGGTTTTGTGATGTGGTTTGGTTATGTTTGATTAAGGAATAGTTCGTTGAGTTGCTTGTGGATTATATTATTACTCTTACCTTTAACTCTTCTACATAGTAACACCACTATTGCTGATGACGACTTCACTATACAATTAGATAAGACAGCTCATTACACAACTTCATTTGGTTTGTATTTCTTTTTCTATACTATGTATACCGACTCTTTATTACCTATGGATACTTCATTCACTATACCGATTCATTCTATGATTTCATCCACTGCCGTGGGTTTAAGTTATGAAGTATATCAGTCCACACCAATGAGTAGGTCAGATGGATTTAGTCTACACGATATGGTTTATAATATCTTAGGTGTTTTATCAGCCTATACTATTCATGAAATTTTTTTGTATTTTAAAGAAGTTATATGATATTTATATATGACTAATGTTATGGATTCCGAAAGGAAGACATGGAAAAAGAATCTATCCAACTAATAATAATGATAGGTGTTGTATTGTATTGGAGATGGTTATTAAATTATGTTAACAAAAAATAAAGCTTGACATTATGAGATAAATGTATTATATTATAAACAACTGAGAAAGAAGTCCGAGGGCCGGGGCTGTAGCTCAGTTGGGAGAGCGTCGCACTTGCACTGCGAAGGTCGCAGGTTCAATCCCTGTCAGCTCCACAAATATTAACAATGTATGGGAATAAGATAGATGTTATGGAAAAGAAAACAATGGAATGACACTTTAGAAAAAGGTTATCCACATATCGTTATAGATAATTTCTTAGACGAAGAGACTGCACTGAAATTATATGATGAATGTATTGATGGTGCACCAAGAGGTGGATGGACAAACTTCACAAGAGCAGGTTCCAATATGGAAGAGTATAATGACTTGGTGTATTGTGAGAAGGGTCATAAGATTACTTATGATTTAATGCATAGTGGTGAGATGTGTTATGAGTTAGAACAACTTACCGACATGGTAGGATTGATGCCTGACCCACACTTAGTTGGTGCAGGATACTCACGATTCAAACCAGGTAGTGATTTAAAACCACACTATGATTTTAATTGGAACGATAGATTAAAACTACATAGACGATTAAGTTGTTTCTTATATCTTACACCTAATTGGAAAGAAGAGTATGGTGGACATATTCAGTTTTGGGATGGTAATCCAAATGAGAAGAAGAATGCAAAGATTGCAACAGAGATTGCACCTATGTTTAATAGGTTGGTTATCTTTGGTAATTTAGTTAAGGGGCCAGTTCATTCGGTACGACCAGTTAAGGCACCAAACGAATTACAACGAACTTCTATTAGATGGTTCTACTATCAGAGTAATTCAACTTATAATACAGATGACCCACCACATAGAAGTATTTATAAAACTAATGAGTATACTCATACAAAATTATATGACGAATGATATCAGTAATAGGTGATAGTTTTACATCAGGTGTTGGTTATACACCTTGGTGTGACTTACTTCAACAGAAGTTAAATAAAAAGGTTGTAAATCTAAACAGACAAGATATGTTGTGTAAACCTTATGCAACATCTACTAACTCTTTCATGATGGATAGACTTGAGGAATTTGAAATGATTCTACAAGTGAGTGACCTATTTATATTTCAATGGACTGCACCACTTCGTGATGATGACATTGGAGATGGACAAAACTCTTCCAACGATTGGGATGAACGAGAAATACAACTACTGAATGGAATAGATAAAAGATTGAATACATTGTCATTTAATTGTCCTATGATATTTTGGTCATGGAGAGACTTTAGTCATTTACATTTGGATTGGTATGATAAACATGATTGTGGTATTAGATGGACTAATGAAAAACATCTTACTATAAGTGAACATGATTCACATCCTAATCAAGATGGACATGAATGGATTAGTGAAGAAATTTTAAGTTTTATAAAAAAGAAAAACTATTTATAATAAACAAGGAGAGATAATGTTAAGACCCTTTGATGCAAGAGTCTTGGTTACAAAACCAGAACGACAAGAACAAACTGAAAGTGGTATTATATTACCAGATACGGTAAACGAACAAGGACAAACAGCACTTGGTGTTGTACAGGCAGTTGGGCCAGGTTCAAGAAATGCCATGAGTGGTGAACCAATGGATATGGGAATAGAAGTTGGTCAGACAATCGTGTATACAAAATTCAGTGCAACTGAAATGGAATATGAAGGTAAACAATACCATGTTGTTACTGAAAGAGATATCATAGCAGTAGTAGAGGATTAAATGCCTCTGAGTCGTTTTAGTAAGAGACACGAAAGAACATTCGGAAAAGAAAAAGAAGAATGGAATGGTGACTTTCGTAAACCACCAAAACCTGATTCATACTACACCAAGATAAAAGGTCAATGTAGATGGTGTGGTAATATGATTGTAAATGAAGATGGTACTATTAATGAGAGAAGAAGTTGGCATGAAGAATGTGCAACTGAGTATATGATAATATATCACTCTCGTGAACAACGAGCACAAGTAAGAAAAAGAGATAAAGGTGTTTGTAATCATTGTGGTAAGTTTGCTATGAAATGGGATGTTGACCATATCAAACCTTTGGTAGAACAACGAGATGTTAAAGAAGAAGATTTAGATTGGGATTATTATAAGTTAGATAATCTACAGACATTATGTAAACCATGTCATAGATTGAAAACTAATTCCGAGGTTATCTTGAAGAAGAATGTTAAAAAGAAAAGAAAAATAAGTTATAGGAGTTTAAAGAAATTCAAATGAATGTATTAGCAATAGGTGCACATCATGACGATGTAGAGTTTGGTTGTTTCGGTACACTAACTCGTCACAGACAAAACAACGATAAGGTTGTTGTTGCAGTGATGAGTAATGGTGCGTTGAAACATTCAGTTAATGATGATGTAATCAGAACACCCGCAAGAAGTGAATTAGAAACAGAACAGGCAATGAGTTTGATTGGTATTGAAGATGTAGTACATCTTAATTATCAAGATACTGCGGTTCCATTTAGTCGTGAAACTATTACAGATATAGAACGATTGGTTGATAAACATAATATAGATATGGTATATACTCATTGGGCAGGTGACACTCACCAAGACCACATCAATACTTTAGACTCTACTTTAAGTGCATGTCGTAATGTAAAGAATGTATTATGTTATGAACAAGTTCCACTACCAAGAGTCACTACAACATATCCTGTTGCAAATTATTTTGTTGATATTAGTGGAGTACCATTTAATAAAAAGATACAGGCATCTAAATGTCATGTGTCTCAAATAGAAAAATATAAGAAGGGTGGATTTGATATCATAGATGGATTAGAAGTTATGGCACGATATCGTGGTAACCAATGTGGAGTAAAGTTTGCAGAAGCATTTAACATCTTAAAAATGTCATGGTTATAGGAATACATCAACCTGAACACTTTCCATATTTAGGATTCTTTCAGAAGATGAAAAAGTGTGATGTGTTTGTTATATTGGATAATGTAAAATTTAAGAAGAACAATTTTCAGAATCGTAATAAGTATTTGAATCCACATACTGATAAAGAAGAGTGGTTCACTATACCTGTCAGTAAGAAATCAAATAGTATGTTGATAAATGAAATCAAAGTTGAAGATGGTGTATGGAGAAAAAAGATTAAGAAACAATTATCACAAAGGTTTCCTAAAATTGATATTGACCATGTATATGACCACGATACTTTAGTTAAGATTAATATGAGTAGTATTGGATATTGTGCACTTAAATTAGGGATGAGTCCACCAACTATGATAATGAGTTCTGAATTAAATGTAGAAGGAAGTAAGACCGAACTACTATATAATATATGTAAAGAATTAAAAGGAACAAAGTATATTAGTGGACAAGGTGGTATAGATTATTTAGATACTGATAATTACTTTAAAGATATTGAATTAGAAATTTTTAAACCAGAGGTAAGTGATTACTTCACAACATTACAACACATATGATACTATACATACAAACACCATCTATACCAAGAAGTGAATTACACAATGAGGGTGTAATTAAGGCATTAAAGTTTTTAGATACATGTGACCACTTTGAATCCATACAATGGTTTATTAATATTGATGAGGTCACAAGTAAAGACTATGAGTTTGAATCATCAGATATAACAAGACAAAACTTTATGGATGCATCAGTTGATTTTAAACGAACTGAAACTTATATTAATATAAGTGACGAACCATGTTTCTATGGTGCATTCAGAACATTAACTGAAGCAGTAAAGTCAGATGTTATTGCAAAAAATTTAAGTCATGATAATTATTGTGTTATGTGGTTAGAAGATGATTGGTACTTTAAAAAAGAAGACCAATACAAAAAAGATATGACAACTTTCTTAGAAAATGATAGTTATTTAGTGAACACACTTTATTGGTATAAGATTAACATGGGTGGTAATCCTGATGTGATTAAAGGTGAAGTGTTTGAGATGTTTGATGATTTAAATTGGGACAAAGATAATAAGAGAGACCCAGAATATATTCGTAAGATGGAAGTGTTCATTCCAAATATTTGGGTTGACCCATGGGTAAATGATGGTAGGACTTTATACGATAAACTTGTAGAGATAAACAAAAAAGACCCAACTTCATTTGGACATCAATTGAATTACAAAGTTTTCGCAACCGACAATATAGAGGATGTTGGTGATGATTGGAGAGATAAGTTAAAGATAAAAAAGGATTGGACATCATCTGATAAAGAGGGTATTCCAAGTACTAAGAGTTACACATACAAGTAGGAGAAAATAATGGCAGTAAACTTAAGAAATGAATTGATAAAGGCAAGTAAGATACACTTTGAAGCACATATAGAAAAACATCGTGTGAATGTGGAGAACTTACTTCAGAACTCTCGTGGTATTGGTGAACATGGTGATATCATGGATACGATTGAAAAAGAGTTAGAGGAGATTTCTAAGTATCATGACTTAATAGAAGTATTGAATAAATACTTTCCAAAAGAATATGATGGGACGAGCACCAAAGAATTAATAAATGGCTAACATCATAACTATTAATAAGGCTGGTCATAGAGGAACATCTGTGACTAAAAGGTTTGAAGAGGTAGAAGATTTTTATAACGAACTCGCAGTTTATTATAAATTAAAAAGTACTAAAGGTTACGAACTACCACTTGCAAATATATTAAATATTAATGAATATGGACAAACAATAACATATGAATATGTGGGTGATGTGTTTACCTATGCATCATTGAACAATCATGATAAGGCACATCTCAGACATACAATAGATAAGTTTGAAACAGAATGTAGACAACTTGGATTATTAGTAATTGAGTTTGATATATTAAAAAGTCTTAATGGTGAATTTACATTTGTTGATTTTGAAAAATGTCAATTCGTAGGTAAGGAAGATGAGAGAATAAAAGAATACCTACATAATAAAAGAATACAAATAGGAATAGAGAATGAAGGAACTGAAAGCGAATAGAGTACCACCTGGTGATAGGTGGGCAATGGTAGATGGTGATGACCAAATATATTCATCACTTACTGAATTGTTAAATGCAATCTTTATGGAAACTCAAATGACTGAGTTCTATGTGGATGCACAAAAGGGTGAAGTACATATAGAAGATGGTAAAGAGAAACCACCAACGATTAAGAAGTACTCACTTTATGGAGAAGAATATTAATTGAAGTTAGCATCATTTGGTTGTAGTTTTTTATTTGGATTTGATGGTGGACAATATGAGAATAAAGATTATTCTGCAGGATATCATCTATCTAAATTAATGAACAGAGAATGGATAAATAACTCATTCAATGGTATTGGTAATGATGTGATATATGAAAAAATATTAACTTCACATCAACAAGGTCAAATCAATCCTAAAGATACATTCATATTAATTGGGTGGACTGCAGGATATAGAAGAAAGATTTTTGTTGAAGATAAATCATATATTACTTATGCACCATCACAGACACCACTTGAGAATGATTCATTAACTTGGGAATTAGAATACTTTTTGTCTAATATCAATTTTGTTTATTATGAGGTTTTGAAAAATATAAACTCTACTTATTATATGTTAGAGAGTCTTGGATATAAATATTTGATGTTTGATTCACTAAGTCCAATGACAAGTTTTCCTGGTGTGAACGAAGAGGAATGTTATATAGATGAGATGTATGTTCCAAAAGAATTTTTTGAGATAAAAGATTCTATAAAAAATTATTCAGATTTAAATTATTATAATTGGATACAAGATAATGGTGAGAAAGTTTTTGTATCACCGACAGACCATCATCCTAATCCATATGGGGCAGAACAATTTTCAAAACTTTTATATGATGAGATAACAAATGAGTAAATTATTAACGGCAGTATGTTTATTAGTATTCAGTAATATATTGGCATGGTGGCAGTTAAACGCTCAGTTTACTGATAGATTTAAAGGTCATTGGTTTTGGTCGTCAGGAGAATGGATGGCCATATTTGGTATACCGATTGGTTATTTATTTTTTCAATCAACGAGATTAAGTTATGACCACTTTGGATTTACTTGGAATATTAGAATGATAGGATTTGGTATAGGTACAATTGTCTTTGGATTAATGAGTTATTATTTTTTAAAAGAAATACCAACACTAAAAACTATTATATGTTTATTACTTGCACTGGCAATTATATTAATACAATTTACAAATGTAGTAGATGAGTAAAGAAAACATAATCACACAAATAAAGAAAAACTCTAATGAAGTGTATCGTATTTATGAAAAAGAATATGA
>NZZP01000009.1 GCA_002698665.1 Gammaproteobacteria bacterium
GAGAGCGAGAGGACGAAGACATTTCTTAGCCAAATTCTTTAAAAATGGCTCCTCCGACTGGACTCGAACCAGTGACCCAATGATTAACAGTCATTTGCTCTACCAACTGAGCTACGGAGGAATAGGAGACCAAGTTATAACAAAACTTTTTGTCTATATCTAGTTTTTACTTTAAATAGAAATATAATAATTTTATGGCCCTTGAAAAAGATAATATATATGAATTTGGCTTTGGAAGAACTGATAACGTTTCAAAAAATGTTAATTTATTAGATGAAGCAGTTTTCAGTTTTATTTATGGCGGATTGTTTAAAGTTTTAAAGTCACTTGAATTAAGTAGTATTTTAGATCTAGAAATTGTCTTTAGACTTTATATAAATTTCTTTAAAGGCCTTTCATTCTATGACATTCAGTATTTTACTCAATCTCCTGAAAGAACTTTATGGAGAAGATTAAAATATTTAGAAGAAAAAAATGTTATAAAAAAATTAAAGAACCAAAAAGACAAAAGGACTAATCGGTTTGTTTTGTCTAGAGATTCTTACAAAACATTGAGCAATTCTATTCCCAAAGAGGATTTAGCTATAACAATTTCTAAGATATCTATGTCATACGCAGATAAATTATGGATGTTTAATGTTAGGGATCCTAACAAAGTCAAAAAAACTCTGTTAAATTTAGCAAGGAGTGCTGTTTCACTAAATGAGAATAACTATTTATGCCAGTTTTCTTTTGCCTTAGCGTATTATTATGGGTCGAATTTTGATCTTGCTCTTAACCACTCTTATAATTCAATAAAGTTAGACAAAAAATTTGCTCATGGAAGAAGATTATTTGGTTCTGCTTTGTTTCAAATTGATGAAAAGAAAAGAGCATATTCTGAAATGGAAAAAGCATTGGACTTATATGATGACATCTATGGACAGTGGCGTACTTATTTTGAATTATGGAGATTTAATTTCTTAGATGAAAATTTAAAAGAGTCACAAAAATATTCTAAGAAACTCATTCAATTAAAATCTGACTATCCTCAATCCTATATTGCCTATCTTGCAACATTTAATAGAAAAGATTCTTTAACAAAAACTTACAAAAAGAAGTTAGAAGAACTTGTTCCAAACATTGCACCAGGAATGATAAAAAATTTTCATGCATGGTTAACGCCAAATCAGGCTAAAAAAATTGAAAATTCTCTTAAAGTTCATTTTTTATAAATTGGAGGCCACGCCCAGAATCGAACTGGGATACAAGGATTTGCAGTCCTCTGCGTAACCATTCCGCCACGTGGCCATATTGGATGCTTTTTATATCACTAATAGCTTTATTTTGTGAATATTTTTCAGTTCTGATTTATAATTGAATATAAATCACTTTTATTTATATAGAAAATATGGATAGCAGTTTACTTAATAAAAATATGATTGAAGGTCAAATTAAACCTATTGGAGGAATGCAAAAAAATATTATTAACGCATTTAGTTCGATAAATAGAGAAGATTTTGTTCCTGAAGAATTAAAAAATTACTCTTATAGTGAAAAACATTTATTTTTAAAGAGAGATAGGTTTGTATTGAGGGTCAATCTAATTGCCAAAATTATTTCAGCCTTAAATATTTCTAATGAAGAAAATATTTTGATAATAGGTTCTTCAACAGGTTATTCTTCAGCAGTTATATCTAAATTAGCAGAAACAGTTATATCAATAGAAGAGGACCAAGAACTAATAGACTTTTCTGAAGAAGCAGTTAAGAAAAATGGAATTGACAATATTGTCTTTATAAATAATTCAATGATTGAAGGATGTTCTGAACAAGAGCCCTTTAATGCCATAATAATTGAAGGAGCTATTGATGAGGTTCCCAAAAAAATCTTAAATCAACTTGAATTGAATGGTCGATTAATAGCTATGATAAATATAAACGGGATAAGTAATGTTATCGAATACCGAAAGAAAAATAATACTTTTACCAATCGATTTCTCTTTAGTTGTTCTGCGCCTAAGTTGAAAAGCTTTGATAAAAAAAAATCCTTTAGTTTTTAAGTTAAGAATATATAAAAGCCTTATAGGGAAAAAATCAAAATGAACAATAAACTTCAAAATACTGATGAAATACTATCTGCAATAAGAAACATGATGAGTGATGAAGAAAATAATAATGAACAGCCTCTTCCAAAAGACGTTTTAGAATTGACTCAGTCTGTTGAGCAAAAGAAAGACGCAGTTAATCATGAGGAAGTTTTGGAGTTAACAGAATTTGTTTCTGAGGATAATCCGATTACTCGTTTGGAAAATGTAGGTAATAAAAATATACCGTTAGGCACAGAAGTAGATGAAATTAGATTACTTGTACGTGAGAGTATAAAAAATCATTCTTCTGAGAAAATTGACACGATTATTAAGCAAGAGATGAAAAAGATTATTGAGGAAAAACTGAGCCAAGCTAAGGTGATTATTGATTCTGGGAATAAGAATTAATTTTTCAGAATGTTGGATAAATATTACAAGCCAGAACTTGTTGAACAAGATATCTATACAGATTGGGAAGAAAAAGGTGATTTCAATGGAAAGGTTGATCCAAATAAAGAGTCCTTCACTATTGTTATTCCTCCTCCTAATGTAACTGGCAACCTTCATATGGGGCATGCACTTAACAATACATTGCAAGATATTTTAATTAGATATTACAGAATGCAGGGTAAGGATGTTCTTTGGCAGCCCGGAACAGATCATGCTGGTATTGCTACTGAGATGGTTGTTGAGAGAGAATTAAAAAAGGAAGGCACTAAAAAAAATAGTCTTAGTAGAGAAGAATTTATCAAGCAAGTGTGGAAATGGAAGGAAACTTCAGGTAATCAAATAATCAATCAATTAA
The DNA here is from genome assembly GCA_002698665.1 of Gammaproteobacteria bacterium. GTDB lineage: Bacteria > Pseudomonadota > Gammaproteobacteria. The sequence continues at coordinate 2,874 of NZZP01000009.1, forward strand.
AAAGACTAGGTTGTTCATGTGATTGGAAAAGGGAAAGATTTACTTTGGATGAAGGTTTATCAAAGGCAGTAAAGTATGTTTTTGTTAAACTCTTTGAAGATGGATTGATATATAAAGATAAGAGACTAAGTAACTGGGATCCTAAATTAAAAACCACGATCTCAGATCTTGAAGTTATTCAAAAAGAGAGCAAGGGAAGCCTGTGGTATATTGATTATTCAATAGAAGATTCTGAAGAGATAATTACTGTTGCTACGACTAGACCAGAAACAATGCTTGGAGATACAGCGGTTGCTGTTCATCCTGATGATGAAAGATACAAGCATCTAGTTGGTAAAAAGGCAATTTTGCCTATTGTTGAAAAGAAAATTAAGATTATAGCCGATGATTATGCTAAGCCTGATCAAGGTTCAGGAGTAGTTAAAGTTACTCCAGCTCATGATTTTAATGACTTTGAAGTAGGTAAGAGACATAATCTTGAGGTTATCAATATCTTTAATGATGATGCAACACTTAATGACAATGTTCCTGATAGTTACAAACATTTAGATAGGTTTAAAGCTAGAGAAAAAATAATAGCTGATCTTGAAAAGACAGGCAAGTTAAACAAGGTAGAAGAAATATTACATACAGTTCCTTTTGGTGACCGGTCTAATGAGATTATTGAACCATGGCTCACAGATCAATGGTTTGTTAATGCAAAGGAACTCTCGAAAGCAGCAATTCAGAAAGTAAGAGATAAAGAAACTACTTTCATTCCATCAAATTGGGAAAAAACATATTTTGAATGGATGGAGAATATTCAACCATGGTGTGTCTCTCGACAACTTTGGTGGGGACATCAAATACCAGCGTGGTATGGTCCAGATGGAAAAATTTTTGTTGCTGAGAATCTTGATGAAGCATCAAATAATGCAAAGAAACATTATGGAAGAACTGTTGATTTAAAGCAAGAAGATGACGTCCTTGATACTTGGTTTTCCTCAGCACTATGGCCTTTTTCTACATTAGGATGGCCAGAAAAAACGAGAGAATTAAGCAATTATTATCCAACTTCTACATTAGTTACTGGCTTTGATATAATTTTTTTCTGGGTAGCTCGTATGATGATGATGGGACTTTATTTTACCGGTGAAGTACCTTTTAAAGAAGTCTATGTACACGCTTTAGTAAGAGATGAAAAAGGGCAAAAGATGTCAAAGTCAAAAGGAAACGTTATTGACCCTTTAGTTTTGATGAATAAGTACGGATCAGACTCTTTAAGAATGACACTTTGTTCAATGGCGGCACAGGGACGAGATATTAAACTTTCAGAACAAAGAGTTGAAGGATACAGAAATTTTATAACTAAGATTTGGAATGCAGTTAAATTTTGTGAGATTAATAAATGTGAGTATAAGGAAGTAGATATTAATGAGTTAAAAAATGATTTTAATTTATGGGTAATGAATGAATTAGATAAGTGTAAGAAGATAACTCAGTCTTCTATAGAGGAATATAAATTTAATGAAGCTGCTAATGAACTGTACAGGTTCACATGGAATGTTTTTTGTGACTGGTATTTAGAATTTTCAAAAAATATTTATGATAATAATAATGATGAAGAAATAAAGGAAACGAGAAATGTAACATCGTATATATTAAAAAATATTTTGATAATGTTACATCCAATTATGCCATTTTTTACAGAATATCTATGGAAAGAGGCAAGCTCAGTTCTTGGCAAATCTCAAAACAAAGTTATTCACACAGGTTGGTCGTCTAGCTTCGTTAACAAGAAAGTAGACTGCGAACAAATAGATGAGCTAATAAATGTAATTTCACTTATAAGATCTACGAGATCTGAATTGAATGTTCCTGCTAAAGCTAACGTTGATATTTATTTTGATCCGAACAAAAAATTGGAAAACTTATTTAATTTATATAGCTCATCCTTAAAAAGTATGGCACGTGCAAGCCCAGTTTCGATTAAGAACCCTGACGAAAATGAAGGAATGGTTCAGGTTATATTAAATGATGGTTTGATATATTTATCTCTAAAAGATATTATAGATTTTAAGGCTGAGTCAAAGAGACTGTCAAAAAATCTCGATAAGATTGAGACTGAAATTGTTAAAATTAATAAAAAATTAGGAGATAAAAGTTTTATCTCAAATGCGCCTGAGGAAGTAGTACAAGAACAAAAAGAAAGATTAAATGACTATGCAATTTCAAAAAATAAAATTGAAAAAGCAATAGATAGTATTAGCAGTTAACCTAATGACGATTGATAAAAAAAAATTACCAAGTAGACATGTAAGTTTAGGTCCTGAAAGAGCGCCCCATAGGTCTTATTACTATGCAATGGGATTAGAGGAAAGTGATATTGAAAAACCATTTGTTGGAGTTGTATCGACCTGGAATGAAGCAGCTCCGTGCAACATTGCTTTAATGAGACAAGCTCAATCAGTAAAAAAAGGTGTAAGTGAGAGCGATGGAACTCCAAGGGAGTTTTGTACAATTACTGTTACAGATGGAATTGCTATGGGCCACCAAGGCATGAAATCATCTCTAGTTTCAAGAGAAGTTATTGCAGATTCTACTGAGCTAACTGTAAGGGGGCATTGTTACGATGCTTTAGTCGGGTTAGCGGGTTGTGATAAGTCTTTGCCAGGCTTAATGATGGCAATGTGTAGATTAAATGTTCCAAGTGTTTTTATGTATGGAGGGAGTATTCTTCCAGGAAGATACAAGGGAAAAGATGTCACCGTAGTTGATGTATTTGAAGCAGTAGGAAAATTTTCTTCAGGCAATGCAACAGAAGAGGAATTAAAGGAATTAGAATGTGTAGCTTGTCCAAGTGCTGGTGCCTGCGGTGGACAGTTTACAGCTAATACAATGGCATGTGTTTCAGAAGCAATTGGACTAGCTCTCCCTTATTCATCGGGAGCACCCGCTCCTTACGAAGAAAGAGATAAGTATGCATATGAATCTGGGAAACAAGTCATGAATTTAATTAAAGAGAATATCAAGCCCAGAGATATTGTTACAAGGAAGTCCCTTGAAAATGCTGCTACAATTGTAGCTGCAACAGGCGGTTCAACTAATGCAGGTTTACATCTTCCTGCTATAGCACATGAATGCGGAATAAAATTCAATCTTGATGATGTCGTTGAAATATTTAAAAAAACACCTTACCTAGCTGATTTAAAACCAGGTGGTCAATATGTAGCTAAGGATGTTTATGAAGCTGGAGGTGTTCCAATAATTATTAAAACTCTATTTGATGGCGGTTATATTCATGGAGATTGTCTTACAGTTACAGGAAAGACTATTGAGGAAAATTTAAAGTCAGTTCAATTTAATACAGATCAAAAAGTTATAAGACCATTCGACAATCCTTTGAGTCCTACAGGAGGGGTAGTGGGATTAAAAGGCAATCTAGCTCCTGATGGAGCTATCGTTAAAGTTGCAGGAATGGAAAAATTAAAATTTACTGGAAAAGCAAAATGTTTCGATTGCGAAGAAGATGCATTCGAATGTGTTAAAAACAACAATTATAAAGAAGGAGATGTATTTGTTATTCGATATGAAGGGCCCAAAGGAGGACCTGGAATGAGAGAGATGCTTTCAACCACTGCAGCAATTTATGGTCAAGGAATGGGAGATAAAGTAGCTTTGATTACTGATGGAAGATTTAGCGGGGCAACAAGAGGATTTTGTGTAGGTCACGTTTCACCTGAAGCAGCAGTTTGCGGGCCCATTGCTCTTATAAACGACGGCGATGAAATTATATTGGATGCTGAGCAAGGTACGATTGTTTTAAATGTTTGTGATAAGGTACTTGATGAAAGAAAGAATATTTGGAAAGAGCGTAAGACAGATTTTAATTCTGGTACTCTATGGAAATACAGTCAAACCGTTGGATCAGCTTCTTCGGGTGCTGTAACACATCCAGGAGCTGAGGAAGAGTCTCATATTTATGCTGATATTTAATTAAATTTAATTATTTCAATTAGTTATTATTATTCAAAACAAAAAATAGCACAAAAATTGGATAGGCTATCCATGAAAAATTGGCCAAAAATTAGCATAAAATTAACATAAAAATTAGATTTATATCTTGATTCATCTCTTGGATAATTTTAATCTATCTTCAGGAATCTAAATTTTTTGAGGCTAAAATTATGAGTTTAATTATTTTAAAAATATTAAGAAATTTCGCTCTGGGTGTCTTGGCATTAATAGTGTCAATATCTTTATCGAGTGCGAATAGTTTAACTACTATGATTGATAGCATACTTACAAGTCACGAAGATATTGTAAATGCTAAAAAAGAATTAGAAGAAGCTGGTCGAGATGTTACAGACTCTTTATTGGCATATGCTCCTGACCTTTCTGTGAAATGGGAAGGTGGTTCAAATGATAAAGATGATGCTTCATCTGATAGTCAGATAGATGGGTTTGATACTTTTGATTGGACATATAAACAAAAGATAATGGACTCAGGCGCTACTTTAGCTGACATAAGAAACAAAAATTTAGAATTGGATAAACAGGAACTTGAATATATTACTTCTAGAAACGATTTATTAATTGATGCAGCAGATGCCTATCTTGGATTGATTAAAGCCTCAGAAAAATTACAAGCATCAATTGAAGCAGAAGCAAATACGAGAGAAACTTCAGGACAAGAAGAGATACGGGTGCAAGTTGGTTCTGGCTTAACATCTGATGTTTTAAAATCAAAACGACAATTAGCTAGTGCTCAAAAGACAGTAATTTCTGACGAAAAATCTTTTAACTCTGCGCTATATACTTATGAAACAGTTTTTAGGACTGAAGGTCCTGAGAATGTAGACAGCTTAACTAAACCAAGATTAGCTGAAGATACTTTAGCTATGTTACCTAACACTATGGAGGAGTATGTTGAGATAGCATTAGCGAATAATCGTGACTTACTTATTTCTAAAATGGACGTTGAAATTGCTAGAAATGATGTAATTACAGCTCTGGCTGGATTTGGACCTACTGTTGATGGTGAGTATAAACGTTCTTTTAAAGATGATGCTTCACATACAGCGGGTAGCCATTCAGAAGAGCAAATAAAACTTACTGTGGAGCTTCCTCTATCAGCATTTTACATGGATATGCCTGGTTATCTAAATGACAGGTCAGCTTTGGATAGAGCTATCAATGACCATGCAGTTAAAGAAAGAGATACTATTAAATCTGCTAAAGATGCTTGGCAGGAATACGCAAATGCTAGAACTATGCTTTCGTATAGTGAAAATGAAGCAACAATAGCAAGAGAACTTTTATCAATATCTCAAAAGGAAAGAGAGGCAGGTCAATCGGATGCTGCTGCAGTTCTTTCTGCTGAAGAAACTCTAGAAAGTTCTATGAAAGATTTATCAGATGACAGCATGACTTTAGTAACTTCAGTTTATGAATTGCTAGATGTTATCAACATGCTCGAACCTGAGATGATGGAAACTAATAAAAAAGAAGGAACTTTTAATACTTCTTCGCAATAGTCAAAGAATAAGGAACTAAGAGCAAAAAATTTTATAAAGGAGACCAAATAGAATGGCAGTTACTCAACAAGAAGCTCAAGAGTTTTTTCAGCAGGTAACTGCTGCAGAATCTCCTGAACAGCAACAGGCATTAATTCAAGAATATGCCGCTAATAATGAAAATCCAGAGGAGATGTTGGCTGCCGTAGTTCAATCAAATCCTGCTGCTGCTCAACAAATAGCAACTGTTACTGCTCAAGCCATTCCAGAGCAAGCTGCTGAAATAGCTGGAGCGATTGCTGCCGCTGCTCCTGCTACTGCAAATACAACAGCTGCCGCTATGGCCCAAGCTCAACCTGATATTGCTGAAGATGTTGCTGCGGATGTTGTTCAGAATGCTCCTGCCGCTGCTGGCGCTGTTGCTAACTCATTAACTCAAATTAACCCGGAGGCTGCTGCTGATATGGCCGCTGCAATTGCCGAAGTTGCCCCTGCGGCTGCAGGCGCTGTTGCTAATGCTGTTGCAAATGCTGCTCCTGAAATGGCTGTTGACGCTGCTGCATCTATGGCTGCTGCCAATCCTGCTGCTGCTAATGCTGCTGCTAGTGCTGTAGCTGCCTCTGATCCTGAAGCTGCTTTACAAGTCGCCACTGCTATGGCCCAAGCTGCTCCTGAAGCTGCCGCCGCTGTTGCCGCTGGTGTTGCCGCTGGAGTTTCGCAAGCTGCTATTGCAGAAGTTAATCAAGAAACAGCTCAAGCAAATGCTGACACTCAAATAGAAATGCAAACACAAGTATCGGATGCCCAAGCTGGTCTTGCAGATGCTGTTGGTGACGAGGGTGCGCTTGCTCAAGCTCAAGGTGAAGTAGCTGAAGCTCAATCAGCTGCTCAAAATCAAATATTAGAAAACAATCAAGCAGGACAAGAAGCTGCTCTTGAAGCTTCGCAAGAAGCTACAGCTGAAATAATGGCAGAGATGATAGAAATGAATCCTGATGCTGCTGCGGAAATTATTGCTGGTGCTGCTGCGTCAAATCCTGAAGCTGCTGCTGAAATGGTTCAAGAAATGATGGCTTCTGATCCTGATGGGGCTGTTGAATTATGTGCTGATATTGCTGAAGCAAATCCTGCTGCTGCCGCTATGGCTACTGAAGCTATTATTGAGGCTGCTCCTGAACAGGCTGTTGAGGCTACTGCTGCAATGGCTGAAGTCGCTCCTGCTGCCGCTGGTGCTGCTGCAGAAGTTATGGCCGAGCTTGCTCCAGAACAAGCTGGTGAAGCCGCAATGGCTATGCAAGAAGCTGCTCCTGAAGCTGCTGCGAATATTGCATCTGGTGTTGCTCAAGGAAATCCTGAGGTTGCGCAAGAAGTTGCAACAGAAATGGCTGCCGCTGATCCTGAGGCTGCTGCAGATATTGCAACTGGAGTTGCATCTGGTGCTCAGGCGAATGCAACGGTTGCTGTAGCTGAAGCTCAAGCTGAAGCCCAAGCCGAGATCGCTGAAGTTCAAGCTGGACTAGCAGATACTGTTGCCGATGCTCAGGCCGACCTTAATTCTGATGACCCGAATATTGTAGCTCAAGCTCAAGCTACATTAGCTGACGTTCAAGAGACAATTGCTGATGCTCAGGCAAATGCTCAAGAAGCAATTGCTGACGCGCAAGGTGCTGCTGCAGAAATTGCGCAAGATCTAGCAGGTGAAGTTGCTGGAGCAATGATGGAAGCAAATCCTGAAGCTATAGCCGATATAGCAGAACAAATTGCTGAAACAGCTCCTGGAACTGCTGCTGGAGTAATGGATGCTATTGCTGAAGTTGCCCCTGAACAAGCTGTTGAAGCTGCTGCGACAATGGCTGATGCTAATCCTGCTACTGCAGCTGCAGCAGTAGAAGCGATGGCAGAGGCATTGCCTGAATTAGCTACTGATGCCGCTATTGCAATGGCTGAAGCTGCGCCTGAAGCTGCAGCAAATATTGCTGCAAGTGTAGCTGAAGCTAATCCTGAGGCTGCAACTGAAATTGCTACTGAAATGGCAGCTGTAGCTGCTAACAATGAAAATTTTTCTCAAGATGAAGCTCTAGCGATGCAAACAGCAATTGCAAGTCAAGTTGCGAGTGCTGCTCCTGAAGCCGCTGCAGAAGTTGCGGGTGCAATGGTTGATGCAATGGTTGGAGTTGAAGGCAATGCAAGTGAGTCTGCTATTGCTGAGGCTGCTGCTGCAATGACTGCTAACGTAGCTGCTGCCGCAACACAAGCTGATCCTGATCAAGCTGCTGATTTAGCAGGTGAAATGATGGAACAAATGGCTGAAATTCCTGGAATTGAAGGTGAAGCTTTAGCACAAAATGCTGCAGGCATGACTGCAAATATGGCTGCTGCTGCCGTTCAAGCTGATCCTGAAGCTGCTGCCGAAATTGCTGGAGATATGATGGAAGTAATGGGAGACATCCCTAATGTGCCTGAAGAATTTGATATGGCTGGTCAAATGGCTGAGATGGCGACTAATATGGCAACGCAAGCCGTTGCTGCTGATCCAGAAGCTGCAGCTGATATAGCTGGGGCAATGATGGAACAGATGGCTGATATTCCTAATGCTGAAGATTTTGATATGGCCGGCCAAATGGCTGAGATGACTTCTAATGTTGCGAGTGTTGCTGCGGCGGTTAATCCTGAAGCTGCTGCTGAGGTAGCCGGAGAGATGATGCAACAAATGGCTGAAATTCCTGGTATGGATGCAGATGCAATGGCAGATGCAAACGCGGATATGGCTGCCCAAGTTGCCCAAGTTGCTCCTGATACTGCTGGTGAAGTTCTTGGAGCTATGGCTGCTGTAGGTCCTGAAGCTGCAGCTGAATTGGCTGGTGCGATGGCTGAAGCTAACCCCGCTGCTGCTCAAGGAGCAATCTCAGGTCTTGCTGAAGCAGCTCCTGAACTTGCTATTGATGCTGCAAGTGAAATGGCTGAAGCTATGCCTGAACTTGCTGGAATGATTGCTGCTGGAGTTTCTGAGTCAGTTTCTGCTGAAGAAGCTGCCGCTGTATCTTTAGCTCTAATGGAAGCTAATCCTGAAGCTGCTGCTCAAATCGCAGCAAATGTTTCTGCTGCCAATCCTGAATTTGCTGCTGAAGTTACTGCAGCAATGTCTGAAGCTAATCCTGAAGCGACTGCTGAGATGGCTGCTGCTGTTGCTCAATTTGCCCCTCAAGCAGCTGAAGCTGTTGCTACTGAACTTATGTCTAATAATCCTGAAGCCGCTGCTGATATGGCCGCTGCAATGGCTGAAGCTAATCCTGCTACTGCTGGAATTGCTGCTGCTGCTGTTATGGAAGCAGCTCCAGAAGCTGCAGTTGAAACAGCTGCTGCTATGGCAGAATTGAATCCTGGAGTTGCTGCTGCTGCTGCAGGTGCTATGGCTGAAGCTGATCCTGAAGGCGCATCTAATATGGCCGCTGCAATGATGGAAGCAAATCCTGCTGC
>NZZP01000010.1 GCA_002698665.1 Gammaproteobacteria bacterium
CTCAATCATATGTTTATCTACGGTAGAATCACCCATCCAAAATAAATTAATTTTCTTCAAAGGCATTCCAATACAATCATCTAAAATCTTTTCTAAAGTCTCCATGGACATATTTTCTTTTTTTCTGTCCATTTCTGGTTGAGGACACATAATGCATTTAGCATTACATGCACTCGAGAACTCTATTGATAAAACTTTGGGAAATCTTTTTTTATATGCCTTCAAAACATTTAGCAATATCTTCTTGAATATTTTCATTTAAATTTCACCTGATTTATATAAACAATCCACAAATAAATTAAAGCCTTTTGAGCAGTTTTCTTTCCAGTTATCAGCTGCGTCATTATCTGCATTATCCGATATATATTTATAACAAGCAAACTCTACATCATAAAGTTTGCATGTTTTTGCTATTGCATATGCCTCCATATCTACAACATCTGATGAAATAATATTTTTATCAGATACAAAATAATCTCCTGAGGCACATGAATAACCTTGGTTTTCCTCTAAAACGATTTCTTGAATATCATCATATGGAGTTATTCCTCTATCGAACCCAAGTGGAGTACAGTCAATATCATGCTGGAAAAACTTATTAACTCTAATAATACCGGATAGTTTAGTGTTTATAGCACCGCATGAACCATAGTTAATAATCTTTTTTGGATTATAAGACTTAATTATCTCGACGGACTTTATTGCTGCATTAATCTTGCCTAAACCAGAGTAAAATATATTCTCTGTATTTTCTGCTTCAAACGGTAAAGCACAGATAACGAACACACCGTTATCCTTAAGTTTACAAAAAAAATCTTCAATATTAATTTCATCATTTAGTCCATTATCATCATACATATTGTTATTATAAATCATTTTTACCCCTATGGTGTGTGGATAAGAGATATATACATGCTGATTGCTAGTAGGGGGTTGGGGTGCATGTACCTATAGGTATAGCTCGCAGGTACAGTTTTACATAAATCACTTAACAGTAATTATAATTTTCTCAGAGATAATTGGTGGTACATGTGGTACATGAGCAAAATCACCTAAAAGTAATTGTAAACTATGGACACCAGGCTCTAAAGTTAACACTGTTTCGGTTTGCCCACCTCCGAAATGAAGATGATTAGAGTCGGCTGGTATAGGTAAATTCATATCAGGAAGACTATTTTGATTAACCAATAAATGATGATGCCCTGAATTTTTCATTTCTACTCCAGCAGCAACTATATCAACTGATTTAGATCCGAATTTGACTGTAAACGGGCTGGTTACCTCATCACCATTCTCAGGGCTAATTATATAAACCTGGGGTTCATCATCTGTGCTCATGCTAGCAGAATTCACTTGATGAGTTTGGAGTAAATAAATTACTGCTAGAACAAATACAATAGCAAAGTCATATATTTTCATACTTCAAATATAACATTAATTATTTTAAGTTACATGATATCAATATTAAAATTTTATCTGTAAAATAAGGATAATTTAGAGGTAGAGATGGACCCACTATCACAAGGTATTGTAGGTGCTGTTGCTGCTCAACAGCCCTCAAAGAAAGGACAATTGCTAATAGTAACGATTGTGGGTTTTTTATCAGGCATGGCTCCTGATATTGATATATTTTTTAGGTCAGACGAAGATCCTTTGCTCTATTTTGAATTTCATAGACAATTTACCCATTCTCTTATTTTTATCCCTTTTGGTGGCCTCATCTGCGCGACAATATTCTATAATTTGTTTCTTCGTAAAAAAAATATTTCATTTAGACAAACCTACATATTTGCCACGTTGGGATATGCTACACATGGACTACTAGATTCATCTACGTCTTATGGTACTCAGTTATTTTGGCCTTTTACTGATGAAAGAGTAGCATGGAATCTGATATCTATAATTGATCCAATATTTACAATTCCTTTATTAATACTGGTTTTTTTTGCAATGATTAAAAACAACAAAACTTATTCATATCTGTCTTTACTTTGGATTACTATATATATGACATTTGGTTTTATACAGAAAGATAGAGCAGAAATTATTGGCAAACAAATTGCATCTTCAAGAGGACATATGATTGAAAAAATTGAAGCTAAACCAAGTTTCGCAAATTCAATCGTGTGGAAAATAATTTATACTACTAAGTCAAGTTATCATATTGATGCAGTTAAACTCGGTTTTGATACTAAAATTTATGAAGGAACAACAATTAAAAAATTAAGTTTGGCGGAATCTTATCCTTGGTTAAACCCCCTTTCACAACAAGCTATAGATGTTGAGAGATTTAGATGGTTTTCAAATGGTTATTTGGCTAAATCAACTACTATGCCAAATCAGATTCTTGATGTCAGATTTTCCGTTCTCCCAAATGAAGGCCATGGCCTATGGGGCATAGAACTGAATCCAAATGGTGATATGAAAGAACATGTAAAAACTATTTCAAATAGGAAGAGAAATTTAAAAACTTATCAAAAACTTTGGAGAATGATAATAGACTAATACCTATTTCGTTGCTTGCTATTTAAGAGATTTTCATTCAAGCTATTTAAAATTAACTATTAATCATAAGGAAATGAGAGTAATAAATCAGTCATACTTAAAGCAAGTCTATCAAATTTTAACAGATAGTCACATTTGTCTTTCAAATAAAAGATTAAGGAGAATGGCATACTTTGATGTCTACCTTCAGCAATATACTCAGAATCTTCTTTATAATAAATACAAGAAAATTGTCACTAATGATGCATCAAATAACCAAACCATAGTACTGATTACAGCTATTGCAATAATACTAACAATGGTGGTTATTGTTTATAGGCTCAATATTTAAACTGACAATAACTAACTAAATCAGCACTAATTCTTTTTTTGGCACGAATAATGCATGTATATGAGTATTAAGAGTACTTACTCGCTCTTAATTTGTGTATGCATGGACTAGGCTATATTCTCCTCTCCCCCGAAGCCTAGTCCGTCGCATAAGATTACAAGGTTACAATTTTATATATATAAAACTATCCCAGGTTAGTTAGCCATATGGTCTGGTATGGCGCGAGATGTACATTAGATTGATTATTATTTATCCTATTTTGACTAATAAGATCGGTCCATTGATTGGCTGTATTTAGATTTATATCAAGCAAAGACAGTTCGATATTCTTCTCAGTTAAATTAGAGATGCAAAATATGTCTTGTTTCTTATCTAAGCTTTGCCTCCAGACTCCATATAAACTAGTGCCTAAATGAAGTGTAAATTGAGTCGCATTTGGGTGAAAAGCAAGTTGTTTTTTTCTTATAGAAAGTAATTTCTTTAAAGAGCTGTAAATTTGAACTTGTTTGTTAGCTCCATCTAAAAAGTCGATCTCCTTTAATGATATTACTCCTCTATTTAATGATCTTTTTTGGTTAGTTTTTTTGTAGAGATTGTAATCATTTTCTGTGCCAAAAAGACTATGGATATAAAAAGCAGGAACGCCTTCCAATGACATCATTATAGTATGTATGCAAACAAACCTATCTATCACAAGATTATTCTCTTTACTAAATGTTTCTCTCATAGCATCAAATAAAGATATGTTTATTTCATAGGGTTTATCTACATTAGTATTTCCCATATGATAGCTAATTTTTCCTCCATTTCTCTCCATTAACTCTATAAAAGAATCTATCTCCATGTCGGATAAGAAAGATTCTACGGGACGCAATCCAATTCCATCATGAGATGCTATAAAATTAAGATACGATGTTCCTGACTGAGAAGGTGGCATACTCATTGTAAGGTTTTCCAAGTGCGATGAGTTTCCAGATAAAATAGAATATATTAATATAGGTGGAAGAGAAAAATTATAAATCCAATGAGCTTCATTCGCATTTCCGAAGTATGATACATTTTCTCTTGCTGGGACATTTGTTTCGGTTACCAAAATTGCTTTTGGAGACAAGCAATCCAATATTGTTCTAAATAGCCGAACAATCTCATGAGTTTTATATAGATTTATACAACTTGTTCCAATTTTCTTCCATAAAAAAGCGACAGCATCAAACCGAAAGGTCGTAATACCTTTTGATAAATAAAAAATAACTATATCAATAAACTCCATGAGTACTTGCGGATTATTGAAATTATAATCAACTTGATCGGGGCCAAAGGTACACCATACATACCTCTCTCCATCATTTGTAGTGAAAGAGTTTAAGAGAGGGCTTGTTCTAGGCCTAACCACTTTAGATATATCAAATTTTTGCTCAAAGCTTAAAAAATAATCATGTCCATTGCCAGAGCCTTTTAAGAAATTATTAAACCATATGCCTTTCGATGAGCCATGATTAATTACTACATCCGCCATTAAACAAAATTTCTCAGAAATATTGCAAATATCTTCCCACCCACCAAATTCCTCGTCAACGCTATAATAATCTTTAACCGCAAAACCGTAATCAGAACTAGAAGGGCAAAAAGGTAGTATATGAACAGTATCGATAAAATCTTTACAATGTAATGACAGAAATTTGTCTAGTGATTTTAATGGCGAGTCAGAGTCATTATAAATAGAATTTGCATACGTAATTAATACCACAGTCTTTTCTGACCAGATGCTATGATTTAAAGACTCAGAAGATATCGTGGTTGAATCATATTTTATAACTTTATCAAATAAATTTTTTGATAAACTGTTGACTTGATCAGAACTTATAACGCCATGATAGATTCTATCGATATGTTGATTAATTCTTTTTTTTAGATTGTCTTTATCCAAATCTTACTTAACCTTTCTTATTTAAGCCTTTGAATCAGAGTCAACAATACTCAAAAGTTTATCTTTTATTTCAGGTACTGCAGTCTGAACGCGGTTCCAATTAGTAATTAGGGGGTTTTGATTTGGGTTATCCAAAAATTGTTGTCCTGCTGTAATTATGTTATTTGAAAATAATTCTATTGCAATTTCTTCTTCATTTATATTTAATTCTAATCCATTGATTTTTGCATCATTGTGGTATATCTCTAACAAGTCTAGTGCCGTTCTATAATAGGTTGCCTTGATAGTCCTTAATGTATTGTAAGTAAATGTATCACCTTGAGCAGCTAACTTTCTTATCAAGGTTTTGGTAATATCTATCGACATTTTTGACAACCCTTTATCCTGATCATCTAAAGAGAGATTTTGATGTTTATGGTCATACGTATCAGCTATGTCTACCTGGCAGATTCTATTGTATGCTTGGTTCCTTTGCATTTCAGATAGTAACCCAATTTCCAAACCCCAATCACAAGGTATTCTTATTTCTTTTAGCAATCTGCTTCTAAAAGAAAATTCTCCGGCTAATGGATATCTGAAAACATCAATAAATTCAATATAGTCTCTATGGCCAAGAACTTTTTTGAAAGTTTTCAGTAACGGCGTGACAAGTAATCGGGTAACTCGCCCACTAAGAGTGTTTTCTCTAATTCTCGGATAATATCCTTTGCAAAACTCATAATTGAAATTAGGGTTAGCAACTGGATAAACAAGCCTTGCTAACAATTCTCTGGTATATGTTGTTATATCGCAATCATGAAGAGCAACACAACTAGCTTCATCTCTGGCAAATAAATATCCCATACAGTACCAAACATTTTTGCCTTTTCCAGATTCATTTGGTGCAAGACCAATTTTTTTTAGCTCCATATCCAATTTCTTCATACTCGGGCTGTCATTCCATATAATAGAATGTGACTGATTTAAGTGTGAGAAAAATTTTTTTGCTTTTAAAAATTCGGATTTATTTGCTTTATCCAAGCCTATTACAATGTGATTTAAATATTTAACTTCACTCAAACAATCTACAATATTTTTCAATGCTGGCCCCTCTAATTCTGAATATAGGGACGGAAGTATAAGCTCAATAGGTGAATCTTTAGAAAAAGTTCTGAGCTCGCTCTCGATATCATCAATAGAACGATTAGAAAAATTATGTAGTGTACTTATTACTCCATTCTGGTGAAAATCTGCCATATCAACTCCTTACCGCGTTAAAGACTTTATCAATACATTCTTGCCATCCAGTAGGCGCTTCATTATCACTGGTGATAATATTTTCCATGGAAAAATGCTTGGCTAATCTTTTATTATTATCAGATTTAACTACGCATGGATAATCTGCAACCTTCAACATCTCAAGATCATTGCTACTATCACCTATTGCAACAGTATTAAAAATTCTATCGCGCGAGATACTCATAAGTTTGTCCATAAATATTTTCATAGCAATACCTTTATTAAATTTTGAACATATATGGCAAAACCTACCTCCTCTAATAATACTTAAATTATGGATTTCTAAAACTTCTTCTAATTCTCTAAATTTAGTATCTGATGATTTCCAGATAAATAAAATCGTAAAATCTCTTCTAGAAGCTAGTGTTAAATTTTTTCCTTCTAATCCAGACACCTTAATTTGATCTTTTATATCAAGGTCATCAAAAAATATTAAGTCATTAGCATAAGAGCTCATCAGGATTTTCTTAATTTTTTCATAATAACTAGATAACCTTGTGGATTCATAGATGACATCATAATTCTCTCTAGTTGTCTCACAATCAACAAATATATTTTTTGGACTATAGATACCACCACCTGTCTCACAAATAAATGGGAAGAAGCTAGCTTCATTTTTAAACATATTGTCTATCTCATAATATGTCTTACTTGAATTAAAAATTACAAAATGCTTGGCATCAACTAATTTATTCGCCAATTCTATATTTTCAGCATGCTCAAAATTATCGTTACCCATAAAAGTGCCATCAATATCTGTAAAAATTACTAAATTCATATTATTAAGTTCATAATCCATAAACCATTCTACTACGCATATTACAAAGAGTATTTTATTTTTATCTATGTCATAAATATTTAAGCAATTTACATGCCATCTCATAGGGTTGGCATGATAAATGCTTAATATACAATATGGATAAGCTTAAATTTCATATGCATACTGTTTTTAGAGAGACTGAAAATGTAGTTTTTTATGATATTTCTATACCCCAATGCAATGCATCAGATCTTGTCATTCATGAATCAGCTGCAACGTCACCCCCAAATGATTCAAATGGCAATAAGCAATTTTATATTCACCATCATCAGATTGATAATAATAGAGTAATTGAGGGCGAGCGTACATTTGAGCTTATTAATTTAGACTGGGACAATCCTTATCAAATAGTTCATCTAAAGAGAAATAATGGTGCGTTGGTAATACCCAAGGGAACCTATCATCGGTCCGTATCAGGATTAGATGGGTCTATAGTTATAAATCAAGCTATTAGAGATGACTTATTTAAACCTGATTTAGAATTTAAACCTGTATCCATTAGTGATAACCAAAAACTTTATGAAGTTATCCTAAATACTAAACCAATAATAAGATAATATTTTATCATTCTGTCTATAGCACCCAAACTATATTATAATTTGGGTGCTTGAGTACTTCCGATTTACTTGATTAGAACATATGTTGTAAAGACATCGTTACACCAAAGTTAGCTCCTGGTAATGGCACATGGTCTTTTACCAGTGATGCATGGTTTCTCATCGTCTTGTTTAGAAGATTATTACCATACAAATTAATGAGTAAATCTCGATTAGAGTTAAGGGTAATTTTCTTCGAATATCCAAGATTTAAATCAATATGTGAATTAGTCTTGGTCTCAATTGATGACATATCTCCTTGTGATTCAGTGTAAACAAAATCTAAATTAAATATATCATTAGTTGTATTTTCATATTCAAAAGATAAAACATTTTTAGCAGGATTAATTCTTGGAATATATGTATCATCTTCAAATACTCCAGAAATATCATCTCTACTTATTGTAACCAATAACTCTCCGTCACCTATATTAAATAACCTTGACATTGAAATCTCATAACCTTGCATAACAGCATCTTTCTGACTCCAATTTGCATCAGTTTTACCAGCGGTTGTTGTAGCTTCATCTTTTAAATATATATAACCATTAATGCTATTACGATACAGATTTAAGTTTATATCTATGTCATTGATATTATATTGTAGACCAAGATCAATATTTCTAGAGACCTCTCTAGACATGTTCATGTTACCACGCTCGTATCTTTGAGTAGCACCATGGCTACCACTTGCAAATAGCTCAGCTATTGATGGGCTTCTTGATACATGTGCATAACCCACACTGTATCGAAGTGAATTTCCAATTTTATGAGAATAACTTGTCCCGAAACTCAAAGCCGTATCACCATAACGTTGGTAAGTACTATCTCTAGAGTTGGTTTCATATCTTCCGGCAAAATCTAGCACGAATGGCTTACTTTTTGTTCTCAAAAAATATGAAATTGACTTATTATAAGCATTGGATGATGGTAAATATGCTCCTGTCATTGGGGACTTAATACGCTCATATTGTAATAATAATCTTTTTTCATACAAGTCATCATCTAAATTAAATTTAAATGCAAGAGCTTTGCTATTATTATCAAGAGATGCAGAGCCATCTTCTTCATGTTCTTTCAAGAAAGAATTTGAATCAGTAAAAGAATATTCAAGCGAGTTGAAATACTTACTTTTGTTAAATGAGCCTTTGATCGTGTATGTTTCAGATTCAACGCGTGTAAATAATCTATGGGCTTCTTCTTCCTCTTCATGTTCCTCCTCTTCTTCAGCATGATATGGAAGGCCATAAACTCCATCAGTGTTTTCAAAGAGTATTCCGAGGTACCCCCATGCTCTTGGGAAAGATAAACCAAGATTTATATTTTGATTTTTGAAATCTGAGTTTGCGAGTGAACTTTTTTCCTTTGTAGGATGATCTTCATCAAAAAGTGATCCGTCTGGAAGACTATAATTATCAAGATGCTGATTATTGATTGAGAAAAATATATTTGTGTTATATAGATTTTTTTTCAATAGAAAATTATGGCCAAAACCATTATTCACTGAGGTATAATCAAACCTAATTTTTTCATCAGTAAATTTACTCTTACTAATGGCATCAGAAATGATATTTACAATCCCTCCACTAACTCCTCCATGTGAAAAAATAGACGAAGGACCCTTTATGATCTCAATATGAGATATATTATTCAGATCAACATTGATTATATGATCGCCACTTATCTGGCTTAGATCATTTACACCTATATTATCTTTAAATACCCTTGTTCTATTTCCACTCAATCCACGTATAGCAGGCTGTCCTACAGCTATGCCATAGTCAGCATTAGATATGCCAGACAATCCTTTCAAATTGTCCCCTAAACTTTGATTCGTCTTAATTTCTTCATTTTGTAATATATGTATTGGCTTAGCTTCATTAATAGAATTAGTGAATATCGGTGAACTTACATCTACATCGGTTATGTTTTCACCTGACACCTGATTAACACATATACATAATAAGAAAAATAAAAATGTATTTTTGTACATGATTACTCCATTTAATAAATTAATTTAAAATATTATATTTATATAGTTGGAGGTGATCTTGGATGATATATGGAACAAAGAACCTGAGATTTTAGTTCGATAAATTCGGATTTAAAAATAATAGAAAATAATATGAATTCTATAATCCAAACAAATTGAATTTTTAAAATAGGTATAACATTTTTTTTAAAATAACACTCGACGCAACTGCAATCACTATCGTGTTCATTATGAATAAACAGCTTAATAAAGTTAAGCCATACATTACGATTATGTATACAATGTTTATGATTATGTGTACAACCATGCCCCATAATTCTTATATTCTACTCTCTAAAGTTATCAAATTGAAGAGGGATATTATATTTTTCATCTTTAATTAGCTGAATAGTATCTTGGAGCATATCTCGTTTTTTACCCGTAACTCTTATTCCATCTCCTTGAATTGCAGCTTGAACCTTCATTTTTGATTGTTTAATAAGCGATGTAATCTTTTTTGCTAATTCTCTATCTATCCCTTCTAGTAATTCAATTTCTTGTCTTGCAGTATTGTTTGAAACTTCTATCTTTCCAGGTTTTAGTATCCTAATATCCATTTTTCTTTTTGTGATAGCGTCTTGTAAAACAGATGCCATTTGTTTGATGTGAAAATCTTCTTTTGCAGTTAAAAGTATTTGATTCTGATTTAATTTAAATTCAGCCTCTGCATCTTTAAAATCAAATCTATTATTAAGCACTCTATTAGCCTGATCAACAACATTAGTGAGCTCGTGTTTATCAATCTCAGATTTAATATCAAATGATGGCATTATCTTATTATATCAAGACTATGTTATAACTGAATACTAAGATGACATATTTAATACTTATTGTGAGCCTTGAAGTTGAATATTTATTTCTTTATCAAGTGTCTCTTCGCCTTTAAAGTTACTTTTAACACCTTTTATCATAGACGCATCAGCAAAATCGAAGCCACACCCCATTCTTACATATTTATCATCAATGCTGCACTTATGAGATGGGTCAAATCCTACCCAACCTAAATCTTTTATAAATATCTCGACCCAGGCATGAGTATCATTATCTCCATGGCCTGAATCATCGGCTAAAAAACCATTTACGTATCTTGCTGGATAATCATTATGTCTAGCTAATGAGATCAAAATATGAGCAAAATCTTGACAAACACCTGTACCAAGAGATATTGCATGTTGCGCATCTGTCTTAATGTTAGTTGAGCCAGATAAATATTTGATTGAATCTCCAACAACTGTATTCATAGTATGACAAAATTCTATTGAGTTGGTTTTTGCCTTAGATTTTTTATTGATTAGGCTTATTATTTTTTTATTAGGTTTTGTCAAAATTGTTTGTCTTAAAAAACAATCAGGATGCACTGTCTCATGAAGGCCTTTCATAACACCAAAGGTATTTTTTGTATGAATTATTCCCTTGGTTGTAATTATTTGCTTCTTTATTAGATTCTGCAGATAAATATTATTTATTTGATTACCTAAACAATCTTTATGGCTTTCTACTATTTCTCCTTCTGATGCCTCAATGGACCATTTTATTATTTTTTGATTTATACATTCAGTAGGTGATAGCTTTAATTGTTGAACTAATCGAGGCACCTCCGATGTAAAATTATATGATGTTTTATAATTAATATTTATAATCACTTGTCAGTCCCTAAAAAATAAACATTTTCTAAATCATTATAGATAGCTGAAATATCATCGATAAATTTTGTAAGAAATTCATGTAAACCAAACTCTATTATCTGATCTGCATTACTTTTACGCAGTCCTTTGTAAATAGTCTGAATTTTCTTATGAGCTTTATTGCTAGAATTATAATATTTCACTAATCTATTCATATGATGATGTATTTTATCAATTGCAAAGAAGATTGATCTGGGACAAATACTACTGAGAATTAAAAAATCAATAATCTTTTTATAATCAATATCTGAATTTCCATATGCCCATTTAAAGCCACGGTATGATGAGACGGATCTCAACATTAAACTCCATTGAAAGTTATCCACTTGACTACCAATATAACTGCTGCTGGGCAGTAGTATAAAATATTTAACATCAATTATCCTTGCGGTAAAATCTGCTCGTTCAAAATACAGTCCGAGACGTATAAAATCAAAACCATCATTAATGAGCTGGGTATTATCTATTGTTCCTTTAATTAGGTTAACTTGTCTTTTAACCCAATCGAGAATTTCCGGCAAATCTTTTGAGTTATATTTTTCTTTTTCATATTTTCCTATGTCATGATACCAAGAGTTAACTGTATTCCAGACCTCTAAAGTAACAGCTGTTCTAACCATTTTTAGGTTTGCTCTTGCATTCATTATGCAAGATTTGATACAAGAACCGTTAGTTTCATCAAATAATAGAAAATATTCTATTTTATCTTTATTAATTTCTTTATATTTAGTCAGATATTCTTCTTTAATACCTGATGCTTGCAAAATAGATTCCCATTCATTCATGTATCCTTCATGAGTGTTAGGGATTAAGTGTATTCTATAGGCAACTTCTAACAATCTCGCGATAGAGTCTGCGCGCTCAACATATCTTGCCGTCCAATATAAATTCTCAGCTGTTCTACTTAACATGGATTAATCTCTAAGTACCCAAGTATCTTTCACTCCTCCACCTTGAGAGGAATTTACCACTAAAGATCCGTCTTTTAATGCAACTCTCGTAAGACCTCCAGCTACTAATTTTATTTTTCGATTACCAATAAGAGTGAAAGGTCTCAAATCAACATGACGAGGCGATAAACTATCTTTTTTAAAAATAGGAACAGTCGAGAGATCTAGTATAGGCTGGGCAATATAATTTTCAGGGTTTAATTTTATCTTCTTTGCAAAAAGATTTATTTTAGCCTTACTGGCTGAATTGCCTATCAACATTCCATAGCCACCAGAACCATGAACTTCTTTGATTACTAGTTTTTCTAAATTACTTAAAACATAATTTTTATCTTTTTCAGAACCGCACCGCCAGGTTTTAATGCTTGGCAAAATAGGTTCCTGTCCTAAATAAAACCGAATGATTTCTGGCATGTATGAATATATTGCCTTATCATCAGCGATACCAGATCCTGGCGCTGAACAAATATTAACATTTCCGGATCTGTATGAATCAAATAAACCGGGTACTCCAATAACTGATGATTGGTTAAATGATAATGGGTCAATAAAATCATCATCAATGCGTCTATATATGATATCCACTCTTTCTTTACCCTTAGTCGTCCTCATATATGTAACATTATTTTCCACTACTAAATCTGTACCTTGAACTAACTCAATACCCATAGTGTCTGCAAGAAAACTATGTTCGTAATATGCGCTGTTTAAAGGTCCAGGCGTTAGAATTACAACTTTAGGGTCCTTATCACATTTCTTTGGTGCTAAGCTTTTTAGAATATCCAATAAGTATGAAGAATAATTTTCTACTGGCTCAATATTAAGTTGCTGAAATAACTCAGGAAACATTCTCATCATAATTTCCCTATTTTCAATCATGTATGATACCCCTGATGGAGTTCTACAATTATCCTCTAAAACTTTAAATGATTTTTCGTCTGTTCTAATAATATCAGTTCCAATAATTGGGCTATAAATATTATTTGGTACCTTGAAACCAATCATTTTAATTTCATATGCTGGATTTTTGTAAATAAGATATCCTGGTATCTTTTTGGCTTTTACTATTTCACATTTATTATAAATATCTCGCAGAAAAGCATTAATTGCTAATGCTCTTTGAGTAACCCCATCTTGTATTTTCATCCATTCCATTCTGGTAATGATTCTTGGAAACATGTCAAAAGGTATTAATCTTTCTGCACTATCGAAATTATTATATACAGAAAATGTAATACCTATTTTTTTAAATAAGTTTTCAGCCTGTAATTTTTTTTTAATAACAGTATTTTGGGGCAAAGAATTTGCCCATGTCATGATATTAGAATACGGCTTCCTTATCTTTTTTTTATCAAATGCTTCGTTATACATACTCCTATTACTTGCAAAATCTATACCAATACACGTTCCCAACAGCAACTAATGGAGAAAACACCAAAATTATGGGTACCTTACCCTTGGGGTGCATTTATTTCTCTGTAAAGACCCTTTTTAGGGCATTGAAAGGAATATAGCTGCCATATTTCATACTTAGAAACTTGGCACGAAATATGCATTTATTAAAGTATTGAGAGCAACCCTCTTAATGTATGTTGTGTATCTTTGAACTAGGCATGATTATTCTCCTCAAAAATAATCACCCCCGTGCCTAGTTCATCGAGCAAATAAATTACAAGATTCCGAGTCATAGTGATTCTTAAAAATAAAGGTTAATTTAATGGATAGTTATTCTTTTTGGTACCCTGCGCTTTTGTTTCCAGCTATACCATTGATGTTAATTGTATACAGCAACAAATATACAGCATTGGCTATGTTAATTAGAAAACTACATATATTAGCGAAAGAAAAAGAAAGTTACTCTACTTTATCGGCGGAGCGCATAAAGGTGCTTAATAGTAGACTCATCCTATTAAGGTGGATGCAATCAACTGCAAGTCTCAGCTTTATAGCTAACCTACTAACCATATTCCTGAGATATTTTGGGCTTAATTCATACTCATTGAGTTTTTTCGGGGTATCTGTGGTTCTGATGATAGTCTCTATTCTCTTATATGTGATAGAAACACAACAATCGCATCTTGCTTTATCAAAACACATAAATGACCTTAAGATGTTTAATAGATCAGAATGATATCTAATTCAACCTATACGCCATGATTTGATTGAAACTATTTGATGTTTAAAGTAATATACCCCCTATGGGTATAAGAAAATTATCAATTATATGTACGTTCTTGTTATTGGTCAGCGTTGTTGAAGCTAGACCGATTTCATGGTCTGGTGGATCTACGTTGATGTATAAATCTAACTCCATGTTTACATCTTATTATTATCACTATTCGCCATCTTATAAATACTCTATTGGGTTAGAGTACATGGATTCTAAACATTTTGAAAAAGAATATATAAATCTAAGAACTACCTATCTCGTTGATAGAAAAAATACAAAACTATCTCAGCGTAATTTATATATCACAGGCGGCATATCTAACGAATCAAAAGATAATTTTCACTACGGCATTCATGGTGACTGGGAAACAAGGAGAATATTTACATCATTTGCCTATATCAATAAACATACACAGACAAAAGATTATTCCGAAAATGAGTTTCAGTTAGGAGTAGCTCCCTATATAGGAGACTATAATGACTTACACACGTGGCTTATGCTTAAGACAAAAAAAGATACTATAAACAATAATTGGGAAACCTATCCGTTTATTAAATTATTTAAAGGAGATTTCTTGATAGAGATAGGAACTAAGAATTCACACTGGGATGTACACTATATGGTGAGATTTTAAACAAGGAGGAAATTATGTACAAACTTTTATTACCACTACTAATACTTCAAACAAATATTTTATTTGCTTCGTCTACGCATGATCATGATTCAGATAATCATGCTTACATGCATAAAAATATTGACGGCTCCAATACTGTAATTGATCAAAATAAATATAATATTTTTGTCAAAGACCTCTCTAATGTCAAAATAGCAATTGTTGATGTTAAAGGCATGGTATGCGATTTTTGCGCTAGAGGTATAGAAAAAACATTTTATGATGATAAATCGGTTGAAAAAGTAAACGTTGATTTAGGTGCTGGTAAAGTGCTTGTAGCGTATTCAAATACGAAAAAGATAGACGTTGATGAAATAAAAAATATATTTCTCATCAACGGTCAAACAGCGACAAATGTAATAATAAAAGAACTATAAGTTATGCCACAAAAACCAGAATCAACCAAAATTGGTATTATTACTCTTTTTGCATCATCGTCAACATTAATTTGTTGCGCATTACCAGCATTATTTGTATCCATAGGCGCAGGAGCAACCCTTGCGTCTATGGTCAATATGTTTCCCCAACTCATAATTATATCTGAGTACAAAATCTACATTACAATTGGGGCTGTAATAATATTATTGATAGCTGGAGTACTTATTAAGAAATCAGAATTATTACCATGTCCAGTCGACCCTGAACTACGAGACATTTGTTTGAAAACTAGGAAAAGATCAAAAACAATGTACTATGTATCTGTTATAATCTTTGTATCAGCGAGTTTTTTCACCTATCTACTACCTATATATTTATAACTATGACAAACCATCCAGCACATAACAAACAACTTGCATCGCTTAAAAGAATTGAGGGGCAAATCAGAGGTATCATCAATATGATAAATGATGGTAAATACTGCGTTGATATCCTCAATCAAATAAAAGCTGCAAAAGCTGCTCTGGTTTCAGTAGAATCAAAAGTGTTGAAAAAACATGTTGAATCATGTGTAAAAAATTCACTTAAAAATAAAAGCGCAGTAGATGCCAAAGTAAGTGA
>NZZP01000011.1 GCA_002698665.1 Gammaproteobacteria bacterium
ACTGGAAGGGCACTGTTGAATTAACACCATCTGGTGATGAATGGTTTGAAACAGAAACAGCTCCAGATTTGGTTATTAACGTAGAGGGTAACTTTGATACGTTCTTCGAAGCAAACAAGAGTCAGATAGGAACTGTGTGGAATTCGTGGGAAACAACGTGGAGTGGTGTTGTTGCTCAGTCGAGTCGCCTTGCCGGCGATAGCCTCGCACCAGTTTCCAGAGTCACAACAACGACAAGATCAGACCAAACACGAACAGGTATTCAAACAGATATCGTTCCTCAAATTGATTTAGAATCTCAAGGTTCAAAAGTTATACAAAGGGCCTTTATTCCATTTGTTCGTGCAAGAAATGTCTCTTTTACAGGCACAGGATTCTATCCAAACATGAGGTTGTATGCGTTCTTTGATAAACAAAATGTTACTCGATATATTACACCTACCTCTGGTTTTACCACAGACGCAGCTGATGTTAGTGGTGTGGTTGCAGCTGCATCACCGTTAATTACAGATGCTACTGGTGAAATTCAAGGTATATTTGCAATCCCTGATCCAAAGGTTGCTGGTAATCCTAAGTTTAGAACTGGTGAAGTTGAGTTTAGACTTACATCTAGTGCAACTAACGTGATAACGAAAGACCCAGAGACAGAAGGACAAACTGTTTATAACGCTGTAGGTATTCTTGAAACAGAACAAGAAACAATTATTGCAACTCGTAACGCAAGAATTTCTAGAAGTGAGGTTGATGAAAATAGAAGTGTAACCTCTTCATCTACTGTGACCAGGCCCCTGCCGGCACCATTTTTTGAAGAGGGAGATATGGACAGCGATGGTAGCGATGGTGCTGACGGCGACGGCGGTGATCCAATTGCTCAGACCTTTATAATAGCTCCTGGCGATGGCCATGCGAATGACGGTAAAATAAAAATTGGTAGTAGGCCACAAACTCGTACTCCTCCTCCTGGCAGATTTCTTACATCTATTGATCTTTATTTTACACACAAAGATGAAAATTTACCTATTTGGTTGGAAATTAGAAATACAGTAAATGGTGTGCCTGGCCCAAAAACTTTACCTTTTGCTAGAGTGGTTAAGAGGCCATCTGATATTAATGCAGATTTAACAGGTGCAACAGCAACAACATTTAGATTTCCAAGCCCTGTATTCTGCCAACAAGGGGTTGAGTATGCGTTTTTGGTAATGACAAATTCACCAGAGTACAAGGTGTTTATTTCTAGAATGGGTGAAACTGATATTAATGGTGCTCGTACTGTTTCTGAACAACCGCACATTGGAACTATGTTTAAATCTCACAATGCAAGAACATGGGCTCCGTCCTTAACTGAAGACATATCCTTTGTGATGCGAGTTGCTAAATTTGAAACTACAGGCGGTACAGTAACACTAACCAATGATTCAGTTCCTATTAAGACCTTGGCAAACAATCCTGTGATTTTTGATCATGGTAACACTGCTTTACGTGTGTTACATAAAGATCATCACATGTACGATACAACTAACAATGTTATAATCAGTGGAGTAGTGTCTGGTGCTTCTACAACTCTTGCAGCTGCATTAGATAGTAGTTCTACCACTTTTACTCTTACATCAGCCACAGATTTTGATGACACCTCTGGTAAGTTTTCAAATAACACCAGTGGTGAATGGTTTGTAAAAATTGATGATGAAATTATCAAGTATACAGCCATATCTAGTACAACCGTATCTAGTGCGGTTCGTGGACAAAACGCTACGACAGCTGTTGCTCACTCAGCGGGCGCAACTGTAGAGTTCTTTATGTTACATGGAGTTCCGCTCACAGAAATTAACAAGACACACAATGCTATCGCAAATATCGGTATTGACTCTTATACTGTTACGCTGACTACTAGCCCAGTTATTTCTGGTGGTTCAACAACAGCACAGAATGGTGGTGATAGAGTTACGGCTACGGAAAATGCTCTTTTCGATACGGCTAATACACAGATCGGCACGTTAAAGTTACCAAAAACAAATATTACAACTAAAGTCAGGCCTATGACAGGAACAAGTGTTTCTGGAACTCAGGCATCTTTTGTTAATACTTTGGCTACTAATGCAATAGAACTTGATATAGAATCAAATATTCACTTCAATAAACCTTTCATGGTTGCTTCAGATATCAATGAAACATTAGAGAACGCTGGTAATAAATCTTTCCTCATGGATTTAACATTAACAACAGAAACTTCAGACGTATCTCCTGTTATTGATATGGATAGGGCTTCTTGGATTGCTGTTGCTAATAGGTTGAACAAAATTGATAGTTCAGCTGATGTATATCCAACAACAGACTTCAATCCTTCTACAGCTCCTGATGGTGATAACAATGCTGCGATATACATGACACGAAAGGTGGCACTAGAAAATCCTGCTACGGCCATTAAAGTATTCTTTGCCGCTAACCGACACAATACGGCAGAAATTGAGGTTTTCTTTAAAACTTTGAGATCAGATGATGCTTCGGACTTTGATGATTTGGGTTACGTACCATTTAATTCAGATGGTAGTCCTGATGCCACTGTGCAACCATCTCTTGTTAAGTCTGACTTCCAACAGTATCTTTACACTGCTGGTGTGAAAGATAACGGTGAAGGTGTGTCTCTAGATGAATTCATTGCGTTCTCAATTAAGATTGTGCTCAAGGGCACAAACTCAGCACAACCACCTAGAGTTAAAGACCTACGTTGTATAGCATTGGCGATGTAATATGAGTGACATTAGAAAAGTTGAAGGCTACGAGCATTTAGTAAAAGACATGGAGACAAAGGCAATAATTAATACAGATAGGGACGCATACGAGAAAGCAAAAAAAAGAGCTCTCGCAGCTCAGGCTCAAAGAGATGAAATAAGGAGCACGACTAGAGAGATAAATAATCTTAAATGCGAAATGCATGAGATTAAGAGTCTTCTTAAAGAATTGGTAGGTAAACAATAATGGCAATCAGCGCATCAACTATATCAGCCTCACAATCTCTAGAGGAATTCCGTATAGAGTATAACAAGCTTCAGGCCGATGTTAACTCTTTACAGAGCAATCCTACATTTGGAGCGTCTATTTCGTTTGAGGGAGCAACGGATGATGCTTTCGAAACAACCCTAAGTGTGGTTGACCCAACGGCCGACCAAACTCTGACACTTCAAAATAAAAGTGGTACAGTTGCTATCATTGGTACAGATACAACTGATAGCGTTATTCTAAACGGAACTGATTCGTCCAGTACAGATGCTGGGGATGCTCTGCTTTTAGATGCGTCTGCTTCTGGTGTGGATGTTGGTGATGAAATTCTTTTTGAAGAAAACACTGGTGATCACTTAACCAACCCAGCACCAATTGTAGAGGAAGACGTTCTTTTAGAAACTTCAACATTTGGTAAATCTGATTTTCTTTTAGATGAACGTGATGGAGATAAGATAGAACACGAAACCGCAACAAGTGATGTTCTACTTGGTGCTTTGTTTAAGCCTCCTGCTTCTGGTGGCCCACAATTTACCATACCTTCCTCTGATGGAAGCTTGAACCAAGTCCTCGCCACTGATGGTTCTGGTACTTTATCTTTCATCAATCAATCCACTGGTCTAAGTGTGGCTTCTGGTGACGTTAACAATCGTGTCTTTACAGCAAATGGATCGTCACAGGCTGTTGGTGAAGCCAATCTAACATTCGATGGTTCTACTCTTGCAGTTACAGGAGTGGCCACAGCCAACACCTTTGAACCAGGCGGAGATACATCTGCTGGAGATAATGCTGCGATTGGATATACCTCTGCACTAGGTTTAATACTCACAGGTCAAGGTTCAACAAACGATGTAACTATTGTGAACGATGCAGACGCAACCGTTCTTTCTGTTGCAACAGGAGGCACAGATGTAGATATCGTTGGCGATGTTACTGCTGCTACACTAAATGCAGATGGGGATACCTCTGCTGGAGATAACGCAGCTATTGGTTACACATCTGCTGAGGGCCTCATTCTA
The DNA here is from genome assembly GCA_002698665.1 of Gammaproteobacteria bacterium. GTDB lineage: Bacteria > Pseudomonadota > Gammaproteobacteria. Next base: position 4,017 of record NZZP01000011.1, read on the forward strand.
ACAGGTCAAGGTAGCACCTCAGATATCACTGTAAAAAATGATGCCGATGCTACGGTGTTCTCAATTCCAACAGGCACAGATGACGTTCTGTTTCCTGATGATGCTAAAATTATGTTGGGTGATGGTTCGGACATGACTCTTCATTGGGACGCAACTGATGCTCACATCACCGTGGCTGGAACACTTAATATTGACGGTTCGGGTGAGACAATGGCAACTTTTGCTGATGACGGTGGAGTTGCTCTCTATTTTAACAATATCAAGGGAATTGAAACCGCTTCAAACACACTTGTTAGTTACTCAACTAGTGACAAGGCTGCAATAAAACAGGATAGCACTGGTATCTTTATAGTATTAGATGGCACTGATGCATCATCAACAGATGCTGGTGATAATGTGATAATGGATAGAAGTGCCGCTGGTACAGACGTTGGTGATGATATTCTTAGTGAGGATCATGTATTTTTACACTCTGGCATGCAGAGAAATGTCATAAATATAGTTGATGCCGGTGGAACGGTACTAAACTCAGTAGCAGGGTTTGCGCCTGGAGTGATATAAATGACTGCTAGAAGCCCTTTGTATGTTAATTCATCTAACGATCTTCAAGAGATGACAGCAGCCCACATAGTAGAAATTCAAGAAAGAATGATTTTCTATTATGGATCAAGTCCATCTGTGACTCTTGCAGTAGATACTGGATCAGCGCAAAACCTAGATGCTATGTCGGATACCAGAAAAAGTGCTGGTGCAACTTCACAGTCTGCTTCTGCTTTTGTCGCAGAAGGAACAACTGCTGAACCAGGCACAGTAACGGTATCGTATGATCGTGTTGGTATGACGCAAACCACAAGTGGTCACAGTCAACCATCAGGTACTACGGCCTTTCCTGTCTACTACGATAACAGCTCTGGATCAATTATTGCTATGACACAAACAGATATATTAGACACTTTTGTACAACCAGCAATTGACTTACTGGTATCAGGAACAGAAAGTAATAACACGGCTGGAACTTATACTGTTACTGATTCTTCATCAGCTGCCACAAATTATACGGTTGTAGATGGGTCTAATCCAATATTCACTGATACACGAGCAGATACAAGTGCATACTCTGCTGATGGTATTCCAGAGACACTTGATCAACCGTCCACTATCACGAATTACTACCTACACCGCAGAAATGCAGCGACTAGCACACCAAGTGTTTTTCCTGTTCTTATTGACAGTGGTAATAATTTACAGTCAATGTCGAACTCTACTGTAGACAGTGTTCTTGGGGCCTGGTTAAGATATTGGGCAGCTGCCTCTGATAACGGATATAAAATTGCATACACAATAGCAACCTCTGGTGGTACTACTAGAGGAACGGCGATGGTTGATACTCGACTAGATGGTGCTGGTAACTATCAGACAAGACAAGTTGGTGATGACTATCGATCACAGGAGTTTCCGAATGGCTCTGCTGGTACGATAACAACGTACAATTTGCGTATTGCGAAGACATAAATAGAGGCAGGAGATTAACATGAGCGACTATGCATTTTCGGGAAAAATTGTAGAGGCATATTATAGTAATCCAGAATTGGATACAGTGGCTGTTTTGTGGTCTGATGGTGAAAGAAACCGAGAGTATTATATAAATGTTGATGAAAACGATCACCAGTTTCAGGCTCTCCTAAAAGAATGGTCTTATGAAAGTTTAGATGAATGTACTCGTAGCAGAAATGAAAATGTTCGACAAGAGTTTAGAGATGCGTTTCATCGATATGCTACACAGAACAACATGTATGGCCATGGCGATTTAGATTCTCCAGAGGAATCTCAGGGGTCTTTAGATATTCTATTTGAGTTTGATGAGGAAGATAATACTCATAAAGAGATACTTTTCAAACTTAAATTAAAAATGTTTGAAGAAGATGCCGTAAAAAATTCTAAAGCCAAAAAAGGTAAGACTGATATTAGAAAGGCAAAGACTCCGATAGAGGCAATCGTGGCTTATAATAAGTTTATCAAATAGACTTGACTTTCTCTTTTTATTATGATAAGGTGGTGATATGAATATTATAGGCATATCAGAAGGTTTCCATGATGCAGGGCTCACCCTTCTTCAAGGTAATAAAATAATCTTTGCATCACATTCCGAGAGATACAGTAGAATAAAAGGTGACAAGTGGATACATCCTGCCATGTGGCCTAAGTCACAGAGGTATCAACCAGACGTTGTTGCCTATTACGAAAGACCCTTTCTCAAAAATTTAAGACGTTGGTATGCTGGTCAAAAACACCAGAAGCCAAGAATCAAATATGATGTAAATTTTGGCCATCACGAGTCTCACGCAGCTGCTGGTTTCTATACATCCACATTTGATGAGTGTAATGTTCTAGTTGTGGATGCTATCGGTGAGTGGGATACCATCTCCATATGGGAAGGTAAGAATGACAAACTAAAAAAAATTAAATCATGGAAGTATCCGTATTCTTTGGGTCTTCTTTATTCTGCAATTACAGCACGATTAGGGTTGAAACCTAACGAGGATGAATATATCACTATGGGCATGGCTGCTTATGGTGAACCGAGATATGATTTAGAACCTTTGTTAATGGAGAATAATCACAGGGGAGCCAGAGTGATATGGAAAGACGCAAGTGAGTATGACTTGGCAGCCTCAGTTCAAGCGTTGTACGAAAAGAAATTTCTAGAACTGGTGGATATGTGTCCACACAAAAACTTAATTATTATGGGTGGGTGTGCATTGAATTGTGTTGCAAACTCTAAAATAAAAGGAAAGAATATCTGGATTATGCCTTCGCCTGGTGATGCTGGTTCTTCTCTCGGCGCAGCTGCACTAGTAAGAAAAAAGAAATTAGAATGGAGAAATCCGTACATAGGGTATCCAATATTAAATGGGATACACATTAAATCTGTTGTCGATCAACTAGAAAAAAATAGAATTGTAGGTATTGCAAATGGCAAGGCCGAGTTTGGGCCTAGAGCGTTGGGCAATCGTTCTCTATTGGCTGATCCACGATGGGACATAAAAGATACGGTGAACGATATAAAACGCAGACAAAGATTTAGACCCTTTGCGCCTGCAATTTTAGATGAATATGCAGATGATTATTTTGAAGGCCCAATGAACGAGTATATGCAATTTGTGGCGAAAGCTAAGCATGACCATAAAGCGGTAACGCATGTGGACGGAACAGCTAGAGTGCAGATAGTAAAAGAAGATTGCGGTTCGTTATTGCGCCAAATTTTGGAGGAATGGTATGACAGAACTGGCTGCCCAATGTTACTTAACACCTCTCTCAACATCAAAGGAGAGCCCATTGTTAACACTTGGGAACAAGCTGAGGAGTGGTCAAGAAAATACAATGTCCCTGTTTTCTAGAAAGAAAAAATTAATTATAGGTGGGTGTTCATACACAGATAACTATGCAAAAGAAAAGGGAATAGAAGAGTTTGACACATGGGGCCAAGTTCTTGCTGACAAACTTGACATGGAACTAATCAACTTAGGTAAGTGTGGTTATGGCAATCAGGCAATTTATACCTCACTGGTAGAAAGAATACTAGAAGAAAAGAACATAGGATTGGTAGTCTCGTTATGGTCGGAGTTTCAACGAGCAGCTTTTTATCTAGAAGAACATATTGCATCTAAAACTTTCAAAGAACAATGGGTTTGTTTTCATCCAGAGAGAGAAGTTTTAGATGTGGAGTGGCATGATCAATTCTATAAACCACCAAACAAAAATCCAAGAAAGGATAGTCTTAAATATAAGATTGCTCAAGTTCTACAAAGCCCCAGAAACATAGGCACTGGAGCAATAGAGTCAGTAAATCTTTTTTATTCTTTTCAAAGTATCTGCGAAAATCTAGAACTGCCATATCTACAAGCTCAAGGATGTTTGCCCCTGATGACAAAAACAGATGAAGTTAACAAAAGAAACTTTCATGCTCTATCTAAATATATTATAGACAGGCCACATCCAATGTCAAAGAATTTTATTGGATGGCCTATCATAGATAATATAGGTGGGTGGTGCATGGACGATTGTTTACACCCTATACACAGACTTTCGGATGAAGACACACACCCCAATGAAGATGGTCACAAACTAATAGCAGAGATGTTTTATGATGAGTATGAAAAAATTTATTCTTAGGTGTAGGCTGTTCTTATCAACTTTCAAAAAACGAGAGTATCATGAGAGCAAAGGATTTATCTATGAACTTGAGGATGATAAATTTAAAGAACTTCCTATAGAGGAACAGGCAAAGCATGTACAGAAAAGTTGGAATCGGTACATGAGAGAGAAATAACTTGTACTGCCCTCAACCTTTTTCGAGTGTAGTTATTAATGGCCTAAGTGGCAGAGTTCAACCTTGTTGTGTAATGAAGAACTGGCCTGTCAAGGACAGTGAAGAAACATGGGCGGCTCTCAAGAAAGAGTTTCTTACAGGGGAAGGAAATCTAAAAGAAAAGTTTTGTCAGTCCTGTATCGAACAAGAGAAACATGACAAAGAAAGCCCTAGAACTTCATATCTAGAAACTTACAAACAGAATCCAGACATTTACACTATGGAGTATAATGCTCCTAGCAATTATTGCAATCTCAAATGCCACATGTGTAGCCCTTGGAACTCCTCTACCATAGCCGCTGAGAACTTGAGTATAGCACAACTTGACCCCCTGAGTCAAGCATTTTCTGATAA
>NZZP01000012.1 GCA_002698665.1 Gammaproteobacteria bacterium
ACCTCTTTCAGACAAAACTCTATCATGATCATCTTCGTAAGACTCCCAAGATGATTTTGCATGCCGAAGAAGATATAGATTCAAAATTACTCTACTGTGACTGATTTGTTTTGTTTTAACATGTGATTTGCGCCCCTTGTTTATGGTCAGAATCCATGCTTATCCCTATGATATCTTAAATACTCTGACAAAGGATGGTAATTCTTGTTCTTTGGGAGAGATATCTTTTTATTTGAATAATTATCTAAAAGTTCGCATAAAACACTATCAGTAGTCTTACTTATATCAACAAGAACTGTATAATTTTCAGATATTGACATAAGACCATCATCAAAACATTTATGTAGTATCATATTTAAGCATAATCCATTTCTTGGATCGCCTCTTGTGTCCTTATTATCTGCCCAAGGTATGATGTGAGCACCTACAAGCAATGATTTTGTGTTTATTCCGCTTATGCAACATTCCCAATTATATGCAGACCTTACTTTGTTCGAGAAAACACTTTGTGCAGGACCTCTTGTTTTAGAACCCGATGTAAACTGGTCCTCGACACGATACTGTCCTTCTTCTATGTTGTTGTGTATTTGGATTCTTTCATCAGAATTATCTGCTACTGCAATTATCTCATCTTTAAAACTTAGCGCACAAAGAGCAACAAAGTCTTTTTTAGATATTTGATCCATGCCGTAGTTATTAAAGAATCGCTCATAACCCTTGCTTTTTTTTGTCTTACTATCCCATAAGAAATCAATTTCAATAAGATCATCTCTTGTAATGTGGTCATCAAATAAAATGCCTTTTGTTATTAATCCATGAACAAGAGTTTCGCTGATATCTTTAATATCTGATATTTTTCCAACTCCATAAAAATAAAATATTTTATTCTCAGAAGCATTTGATATCTTCCTATAAATAAATAAATCACCGTTATCTACTTTATTGAATCTTTTTCTATTCCATGTATATCTTTCAAAATCAATATCACCGACATTACTTTGAGCATCAATATTCTCGTGTTTTCCAGTATCAAAAATAAAATATTTTGTATTTGGATTATTTAGTTCTTCAGAAAATAGATTTATCATTTTATAAGGTATCCTCGCATGAGCATCTCTAAAATCTTTTTTAATTGTTTATGATCTTTATCAATTCTCTTTCCATCGATAGACTTACATTCATAAGGAGATAGTGCATGTTCAATCAAACTCATTCCACTGTTACTGATTTAGCAAGGTTACGCGGTTGGTCGATATTTGTTTTCTTTTCAATAGCTACATAATATGCAAGTAACTGCATAGGGATAACATATACTATTGGTGACACAAAATGTCCACATGATGGCATTGAGACAACTTTGGTTTTATCCGTTTTACTATTTTTTAGTTTTTTATTTGTAAAAATATATACCAGCCCTTGCCGAGCTTTAACTTCTGCTAAATTAGATAGTACTTGGTTTACCAAATTGTTATCCGGCATCAATCCAACTACAGGCAGATTTTTATCTACAAGCGCTAGTGGCCCATGCTTCAATTCGCCTGCTGCATAGCCCTCTGCATGTATATAGGTAATCTCTTTTAACTTTAATGCAGCCTCAAGAGCAATAGGATACGAAGCCCCGCGACCTAGAAATAATGTATGCTTTTTGTTCTTGAAATTTTTAGCTATAGTCTTAATAATTTTTTCCAGACTAAAAGTTCTCTTTAAAATAGAAGGTAATGATTTTAATTGTTTAAGAATAGTTTTTTCTATATTTTTTAATGAAGAGGTTCGTGACAAAACCATGGTCATAAATAATAATGCAACTAGTTGAGAAGTAAATGCCTTGGTAGACGCGACACTAATCTCAGGACCAGCATGGGTTAGATAAACTAAATCAGATAATCGTGTTAAAGAACTCTCTGGAACATTACAAATAGATAATAAGGAACTATAACCACGTGTTTTCGCTTTTTTAGCGCTGTATATAGTATCAGCTGTTTCGCCAGATTGACTAATCGCAACAAATAGAGTTCCTTTTGGAACATTAACGGTTCTATATCTGTACTCACTGGCGATTTCTGCAGTACAAACTATATCCGTGACATCTTCAATCCAATATTTAGCAATTAAGGCAGCATTATAACTGGTGCCGCATGCTACGAAATGAATATGTTTTGTTTTTAGTAATAGTTTATCTGAATTGGGGCCGAAGATATTTGGTAATAGTCCATAGGCGCCGATCTTATTCTTAATAGCATTGACAACAATATCATACTGCTCATATATTTCTTTTCTCATGAAATGCTTATAAGTTCCTTTAGAGATTTCAATATTGCTTTTTGTAGAATTAGATATAGTTTTTTTAAGCTTTTTGCCAGATTGACTAAAAACATCAACAGTATCTTTGGTTATAGTTGCAATTTCCATGTCCGATAACAGTATAAATTTTTCAGATTTATTGGAAAGTGCATGCATGTCAGAAGAGATATAATTTTCATCATTACCTATGCCTATTAAAAGAGGGCTACCATTACATGCAACCAATAAAGTGCCAGGCCACTTATCACAAATACCCCCTATAGCATATGAACCTTGTAGTTTTTTTGTTACTGCAATCAATGCCTTAGTTGCATCATTATGATAGACTACAAAGTAATTTAATAAGTGTGCTATCACTTCAGAATCTGTATCAGAGGTAAACTTATATTTTTTCTTAAGTAAAAACTTTTTTAATTCATCTGCATTCTCGATAATGCCATTATGCGCGATTGAAACACACTTAGAATTATGCGGATGTGAGTTCTTTAATATAGGTTCGCCATGTGTAGCCCAACGAGTATGAGCTATACCGCAGACTCCTCTAGACTTAGATTTGACTAAGAGAGATTTGAGATTTTTGACTTTACCAACACACCGAACTCTTTTAATTTTATTATTGGCTGTAAGAATTGAGAGTCCAGCTGAATCATAGCCTCTGTATTCTAATTTCGACAAGCCATCTATTAGACTAGATTGTACTTGTTGAGATGAAACTACTCCAAAAATACCGCACATCAACGAGTACCCTTAATTTTTTTATTTTTCCACTTTGGTATGGATACTTGCTTACTTCGAGCTATAGTTAGACTGCCGCCGCCAGGCGTATCTTTTGTGACTGTAGAACCAGCTGCTATATATGATCCTTTTCCAACTTTTACAGGTGCAACTAACCTTGTGCCTGACCCAATAAATGAATTGCTCTCAATAATTGTTTTATGTTTTTTCTCACCATCATAGTTACATGTGATACAGCCCGCACCGACATTAATATTAATGCCAAGGGTTGCATCGCCAATATAACTAAGATGATTTACTTTGGTACCGCTTCCTATAGTAGAGTTTTTAACTTCAACAAAATTACCGACTTGTGCACCTTTTTTTAACTGACTCCCAGGCCTAATCCTTGCATATGGGCCAACTATACAATTATCAGCAATTGTTGAGCCAAATATAATTGTATTAGGTTTAATGTGAACATTATTTCCAATTTTACATCTATTAAAATAACAATTGTGCCCAATTCTAGTATTACTGCCGACAGAAACATCGTCTTCGAAGACACAATTAATATCAATTTCAACATTATCCTTAACCTTCAAATTTCCTCTTATATCTGTTCTTGCTGGATCACGTACGAGTGTTCCTGATTCTAACAGTTTTTCAGCTTTAGCTAATAAATACCGATGTTCTAGATTAACAAGATCAACTTTAGAATTTACACCTGAAACCTCGAGATCATTAATAAATTTATGAGTTGCAATACGATATCCTGAATCTATCAGTATTTTGATAATGCTCGTTAAATAGTATTCTTTTTTATTATTGTTATTTTTAATTTTCCCAAGATGCTTTTTTAATAAACTACTTTTGATAGCGATTACACCTGTATTAACTTCTTTGATTTGTCTTTGGTCTAAAGAAGTATCCTTTTCTTCAATAATCTGGACCATTTTATTATTTTCCCGAACTATTCTCCCGTAGCCTTTTGGCTTATCTAGTTCTACCGTGCCAACACAAACATCATAGCTTTTTAATTTACTGACTATTTTTCGAATAGAGCTTGAGGATATAAATGGTGTATCGCCACACAATATAAGGATATTTTGATCTTGCTTGCTAATACTATCAAGGCCTGACTTTGCTGCTCCTGCAGTTCCATCAAGCTTTTGTTGCACGGCAATTTTTACATCATCTTCAAGAAGTATCTTCTTTAAACTGGGTGATTTATTATTTACCACACAAACAACCTGCTTGCTATTTGCCATTTTAGCTGCATCAATGATGTGTTTAACGATAGGTTTCCCAGCGATATCAAATAGTAGTTTTGATTTGTTGGCTTTCATTCTTGTGCTTTTGCCGGCACCAAGAATAATTGTCGTAAACATACAGCTACCCCTATTTATTCTTTACTTTACCCTTTAGTTTCTTAATAAGTCTTAACTGAGCTGCTGCCTGTAATAATTCTGATTTAGCTTTTTGCGTATCCATTTCATTGCTGCTATTTCTCATAGCTTCTTGTGCAACTTTTTCAGCCTCTATTGCGCGTGCCTCATCTAAATCTTCACCTCTCAATGCTGTATCAGACAATATTGTTACTTCACTAGGTTGTATCTCCAATATACCACCACTTACATAAAAGGTCTCTATTTCATCTTTGCTAATTTGTGCGCGTACGTCGCCTGGTTTGAGCTTTGTTATTAAAGGTGTATGTTTAGGTGAAACACCTACTTCACCCATCTCTGCCGGTGCATAAACCATCTCTACATCTTTGGAAAATAATTCCTGTTCAGCACTAACAATCTCCAGCCTAATCTTGTCCGACATTATTTAACATCCTCGGCTTTTTTTTCAGCCTCTGATATTTCTCCTATCATATAAAATGCCTGTTCAGGGAGGTGGTCCATGTCGCCATTAACAATGGACTGAAAGCCTTTCATCGTGTCTTTCAAAGCTACATATTTCCCTGGTGTCCCAGTAAATGTCTCTGCAACATAAAATGGTTGAGATAAATATCTTTGTATCTTTCTGGCACGGTTTACAGCTAACTTATCTTCCTCTGATAATTCATCCATTCCTAAGATTGCGATAATGTCTTTAAGTTCTTTATACTTTTGCAAAACGCCTTGCACAGCTCTTGTAGTATCATAATGTTCTTGGCCTAAAATTAGAGGGTCTAGCTGTCTACTGGTAGAGTCTAATGGATCCACAGCTGGGTATATACCCAGCTCTGCAATATTTCGAGATAATACTACCGTTGCATCCAGATGAGCAAAAGTCGTTGCAGGGCTTGGATCCGTTAAATCATCTGCTGGTACATAAACAGCTTGAATAGAAGTGATAGAACCAGATTTAGTAGAAGTTATTCGTTCTTGCAACACACCCATCTCTTCAGCTAAGGTTGGTTGATACCCTACAGCAGAAGGCATTCTACCAAGTAACGCAGAGACCTCAGTGCCCGCAAGAGTATATCTGTATATGTTATCAACAAACAATAAGGTATCACTACCTTGATCCCTAAAATGCTCTGCCATAGTCAAACCTGTTAATGCAACCCGTAACCTATTACCGGGAGGCTCATTCATCTGTCCATAAACCAGTGCAACCTTATCAATTACATTTGCATCTGTCATTTCATGATAAAAGTCATTGCCTTCACGAGTTCTCTCTCCAACACCAGCAAAGACTGAGAAGCCGCTATGTTCAGCAGCAATGTTTCTAATCAATTCCATTAAAATAACTGTCTTCCCTACACCAGCTCCTCCAAATAAACCAACCTTGCTACCTTTTGCAAATGGACAGATCAAATCAACAACTTTGATTCCCGTCTCAAGTATTTCAATTTCAGAAGCTTGCTCAGAGAAAGTAGGTGCAGGTCTGTGAATAGGCATGGTCTTTTCAGCATTAATATCCCCAGCATTATCTACTGGTTCGCCTAGGACATTCATTATGCGCCCGAGAGTTTTCTCACCTACAGGCACATTGATAGGTGCGCCAGTATTACTAACATCAAGGCCTCTCTTTAGTCCATCGGTTGATCCCATTGCAATTGTTCTCACTACCCCATCGCCTATTTGTTGCTGAACTTCAAGAGTGAGATTATTTCCCTCTACTTTAAGAGCGTCAAATACTTTTGGCATTGATGTTTTAGAAAATTTAACATCTATTACCGCCCCAATAATTTCTACAACTTTTCCTGATTCCATATTTTTCTCCTAATTCTATAAAGCTGCCGCGCCAGATATAATTTCTGATATTTCTTGTGTGATGGCTGCTTGCCTGTTTTTATTATAAATTAATTGTAGTTCTGCAATTAGATCTGTTGCATTATCAGATGCAGCCTTCATAGCAACCATTCGAGAGGCTTGCTCGCATGCAAGGTTCTCAACAATAGATCTATAAATAAGTGACTCTAGATATCTTGTAAATAATGAATCCAGAACTTCCTTAGCATCAGGTTCATATAGGTAGTCCCAATAAAAATCATACTCTTTATTTTTTTCTGCGATACTAATAGGTAATATTTTAGCCACTTCGGGCTCCTGGCTTACAGTATTAATAAATTTGTTAAAAACTAGATAAACTTCATCTATTTCACCTTGCAAAAATTTATCTACTACATTCTTAATTAGCCCTAGAACTTGCTCTACAGTTGGTTTGTCCCCTAACTGGGATGTTTGAGCTATTACTTCACCGCCAGATCTTTGGAAAAATGATGAGGCTTTATTCCCAACTAAACCAAATGCACTATTAATATTACTTTCTTTATCCTTCGTAACCATATCAAGTACTTTTTTGAATAAGTTATTGTTTAAGCCGCCGCATAATCCACGGTCTGAAGAAATTACTATGTATCCTTTAGTTTTTACATCACGTTCATGAAGAAATGCAGATTCATATTCAGGGTGTGCATGAGCAAGATGCGACATAACATTTAGAATTTTGTCTGCATACGGTCTTGCTTTTACCATTTGGTCCTGAGCCTTTTTCATTTTACTAGCAGCTACCATTTCCATTGCTTTGGTAATTTTTTGAGTATTTTGGATACTAGCAATTTGTGTTCTTATTTCTTGACTACTAGACATTAAAATACACCTTCATCTTTAAAACCGTCTAGCACAGATTTCATCTTTGCCGCTACTTTTTCATCATAGTCTAAACTTTCATTTATTTCGTCAATAACGTCTTTATGTTTTGAGTTTGCAAACTCGTGTAAAGATTTTTCGAATGCGATAATTTTTTCAATATCAACATCGTCTAAATAGCCTTCGTTTGCAGCAAATAATGACATAGCCATATCTGCAACACTTAATGGGCTATATTGTGATTGTTTCATTAACTCAGTAACTCTTTTTCCTCGCTCAAGTTGTTTTCTTGTAGCTTCATCTAAGTCAGATGCAAACTGCGAAAATGCAGCCAATTCACGATATTGTGCAAGCGCTAATCTCACACCGCCGCCGAGTTTTTTGATAATTTTAGTCTGTGCTGCTCCGCCTACTCTTGATACAGATAGTCCTGCGTTTATAGCAGGTCTGATTCCAGCATTAAATAAATCTGTTTCTAAGAAGATTTGTCCATCTGTTATTGAAATTACATTCGTAGGCACAAATGCAGAAACATCACCCGCTTGGGTTTCTATAATCGGCAAAGCTGTGAGTGACCCTGTTTGATTCTTAATTTTTCCATCTGTTATATTCTGTACTGCTTTCTCATTAATTCTAGCGGATCTCTCCAATAACCTAGAATGTAAATAGAAAACATCCCCAGGATACGCCTCTCTTCCAGGTGGTCTTTTTAACAACAGTGAAACTTGTCTGTATGCCCATGCTTGTTTAGTAAGATCGTCATAGACAATTAATGCATCTTCGCCATTATCTCTAAAGTATTCGCCCATTGCACATCCAGAGTATGGTGCTATATATTGCATAGCTGCAGACTCAGCTGCTGAAGCTGCCACAATAATAGTATGTTTAAGAGCATCATGCTCCTCAAGCTTTCTAACAACTGCGGCTATTGAAGATGCTTTTTGGCCAATAGCAACATAAATACACTTTACGCCAGTGTCTTTTTGATTAATTATTGCATCAATAGCTACTGCTGTTTTCCCAGTTTGCCTGTCACCAATAATAAGTTCTCTTTGCCCCCTACCAATTGGTACCATGGAGTCGATGGATTTTAACCCGGTTTGTACAGGTTGATCAACAGATTTACGTTCAATTACTCCAGGAGCAATCTTTTCAATTGGCGAACTCATTGTGGAAGATATCGGGCCTGCGTTATCAATTGGTTCACCAAGTGAATTTACTACCCTACCCAGCAAACCATCACCAACTGGAACTTCTAAGATTCTACCGGTGCATTTAACAGTGTCTCCCTCAGAAATAGACTTATAGTCGCCAAGTATTACTGCTCCAACGGAATCTCGTTCGAGATTAAGTGCAAGCCCAAAAATATTATTTGGGAATTCTAACATTTCGCCTTGAAGTGCTTCAGTTATTCCATAGATTCTAGCGATGCCATCTGTCAATGAAATGACCGTTCCTTCATTATGAGACTTAGAGTCTAAGTTGACCTCGCTTATTTTATCTTTAATTATTTCACTGATTTCTGTTGGATTTATTGTCATAGCTTTACCTATTATTAGTTATTATAGATTCTCTCATTGAATCTATTCTACGTTTAATACTGTGATCAATTACTTCATTATTTGTACTGATTTTAATTCCAGCTAATAAATTTTTATTGATAATTTCCTGGATTTTAATTTTTTGGTTAAATTGCTTTTGAAGTGTTTTAGTAAGCTCAGTTTTCTGTTGCGATGAAAGTTCAAATGGGGTTTCTATTTGTACAACAGAAACACCTCCTTGTTCAAGGACCATTTCATTAAATAAATGTGAGATGCTATCTAAATTATAAATTTTTTTACTTTGAAGTAAAACTTCAATAAATTTTTCAAAGAGCTTGCTTTTAGAGTCACAAAAACTAACTATAAATTTTATTTTATCAGAATTATCAATCTTAGGACTTGAAAGAATAGCCTTGACCTCAGCGTCATTAATTACGAGGCCTAAAATATTGAGGTTACTAAGCCAGGCATCTATCATATTCTCATCACTTGAAATCTTAAATGCCGCCTCTGCATAGGGCCTAGAGTCTGTAATATTATCTCTCACTTATTAATGACCTCGTCAATAATATTGTCATGTACTTTTTTGTCTATCTCTTTGGAAATAACTTTTTCTGCACAGATAATAGATAATTCAGCTATATCTTTTTTTAATGATTCTCTGGCAGCATTGATTTCTTGCTCCAATTGTTGCGTTGAAGATTTTGCAATTTTTAAAGCTTCTTCTTTAGCAGATAGTCTTGCATCTTCAATTATTGATTTGGATTTCTGTTCGGCCTCACTAATTATGTTGTTGGCCTTAGATTTAGCTTCGTCTATTTTCAGAGTGTATTCTTCATTAGCCTCAAGGATTTTTTGTTGTCCTTTTTCGGCAGCAGCTAAGCCTTCAGCTATCTTGTTTGTTCTATCTTCCATAGCTTTGGTAAGAGGTTCCCAAAGATATGCTTTTATGAACCAAACAAAAATAACAAATGTTATCATTTGGCCAAATAGTGTTGCTGTTACATTCATTATAATACCTCGTCTTAAAGTTACTAAGCCCCAAGAGCTGCCTTAGCAGCGCCGATAAATGGGTTTGCAAAAACAAAAAACATGGCAAATGCTAGTACAATAAACGGGAAAGATTCCATTAAGCCTGCTGTAATAAACATCTGTATTCTAAGTGCTGGCAGCATTTCGGGTTGTCTTGCTATGCCTTCAATATACTTCATGCAAATTAATCCCCATCCTAAAGCTGAACCAAGTCCTGCCGCTGCTAGCATGATAGATACGCCTAAACTTGTAGATGCATATATTTGTGTGATCATATCGGGTGTTAGTGTTGTTTCCATATTTATACCTCTTATTTAATTTAATGTGATTCTTCTGATGCCAAACTAATATACATTATAGTCAATACCATAAAAATAAATGCTTGTAATGTTATTACAAGAATGTGGAATATAGCCCATAGACTACCTGGAATTGGAATTAGATACCACGGCAAAAGTGCTATTAATAAAAATACAAGTTCACCAGTAAACATATTTCCAAAAAGCCTTAAGGCTAAACTCAGTGGCTTTGCTAATTCCTCCACCATAGTTAATATAAAATTGATAGGTGCTAGCCATATGCCAAATGGATGCACAAGAAAAGATTTCATATAACCCAAACCACCTTTAATCTTTATATTGTAGTAAATGCATAGAGCAAATATCATTAGGGACATAGCAAAAGTAGTGTGTGGATCTGTAGTAGGCACAACTTTTAGGTAATGTATTCCCATGAGGTCTGCTGCTTTTGGCAATAAATCTACAGGTATCAAATCCATCGCATTCATTAAAAATACCCATATAAATATTGTTAAACCAAGCGGGCCAACAATTTTATTTGGTTTGGGAAATGCTTCTTTAACTAGACCATTAACAAATTCTATCAATGTTTCAAGCACATTTTGGGTTCCACTGGGTGCGCCTGCCTGTATTGATTTTCCAACTCTATACGAAATTACCATAACTATTAGCGCTAGAAGAGCGCTAAAGAATATTGTATCTATATTAAATTGCCAGAAACCTGACCCAGCCTGAAGGGGTTGAAGGTGGTGTGAAATATATCCCACTGGATTATCTGTTGCTGGTCCTTGGGTCATAACTCCTCATATATAGTTTAATAAATAGTTTTGGACTTATAGAAAACATACCCTAATTGTGCTAGTGAAAATGATATGAGCAATTGAAGAGCATCTAAATTAAACTGAACTATGGCAATATAAAAACTCAACAATACTAATACAAATCTCAGCACTATGCTCTTTACAAGCACCAGGGTGCCTCTTGCCTTCTCTTGCTCAGATGCTGCAAAACCCGCCTTGTTCACGCTTCTTGCAAGTAATAATGTATTAGCTATTGCTATTAAACCTCCTACAAATGAGGACAGTATATTAGCAGAACCTAGGCTTATAAATACTGAAGCGATAGCTGTTGTTATCAAGCCTTGGTATATTATTACTCTTAACACTTTCGATGTTCACCATGGAGCAAAAACCACATCCTTTATGGCTATCAGTAGTATAGAGGAGTATTAGGTTTAGTTCAATTTATATACTAGAAATTATTAGATTTATTTTCTTTTTTTTATCTTTTTAACTATGCCTTGTAATTCATCGAGGCTTTTATACTTTATTTCTATTTTCCCGTCACCTTTAGCATTATGCTGTAAAATAACTTCGGCAGCTAACTCTTCGGACAGTTCTTTTTGCAATAGAAACGTGTCCCTATTTGGAATTTTTGATGTCTTGGCTGGAGTAACTTTGGCAGATCTAGCTAAACTTTCTACGGACCTAACTGATAACTTTCTGGCGACAGCATTTCTAATAATTTGGTCTTGTCGTGAATTGTCTAACGATAAGACAGCTCTTGCATGTCCCATTTCAATGAGACCTGTTGATAACTTAGATTTAACATATTCACTCAAATCGTTAAGCCGAAGTATATTAGTTACATGCGATCTAGACTTGCCAACATACTTAGAAATATCTTCATGGGTCATATCATATTCATTATGGAGCTTCAATAGAGCCTCTGCTTCCTCTATGACATTTAACTGCTCTCTTTGAACGTTTTCAACAATTGCAATGAGAGCTGACTCCTTGTCCGTAACATCCATAACTATGGCATCTATATTTTCCTGTTGCAGTGATTGCATTGCACGCCAACGTCTCTCTCCTGCAATCAACTCATAGCCAGAATTGCTCTTACGAACTAATATTGGTACCTGTTGCCCTAGCTCTTTAATGGATGCAGCTATGGACTCTAGAGATTCATCAAAGAAAACCTGTCTTGGCTGATTCTTATTCCTACTAATTTGATCTAAAGGTATAGATTGGATATTTTGCGTTGATGCGCTGTCTAATCTTTTATTTGTGGTCGAACTAGCAACAGGCTTGGTGCTTAGCAAAGCTTCTAGTCCTGATCCCAATGCTTTTCTTTTTGTCATATTATAAATATAACGTGCAATTACTAAGATGTATATATTACTCTTTTTCTTGTTTAAGAATTTCTCCTACAAGAGATAGGTATGCAAATGCCCCTCTGGAGTTTTTTTCATAATCAAGTATCGGCATACCATGGCTTGGCGCCTCTGCTAAGGATATATTTCTAGGTATTATTGTCCTGTAAACCTTATCTGAAAAAAACTTCAGTAACTGCTTGCTCACGTCTCTAGATAAGTTATTTCTCGGATCAAACATGGTCCTCAGGATGCCTTTTATAAGAAGACCCTGATTAGAAGACCCCTTAATAGTATCAATGGTGGTCATCAATTCGCTTAGACCTTGAAGAGCAAAAAACTCACACTGTACAGGTATAATAACACCCGTTGAAGCTGTTAGGGCATTAACAGTTAGAATGTTTAAAGACGGAGGGCAATCGATAATAATATAATCATAATTTACACTTATCTTTTTAAGAATATTAGACAGTGTATATTCTTTATCAGATGATGAAATTAGTAAAACTTCTGCTTCTGTAAGCAGCGGAGTTGCTGGCAAAATATCAAAAGAAGAACCTTCTGGTGATGTAATGCAACTTTGAATATCCTCTCTCAACAATAATGCATCATTGATTGTCTTGTTAATATCATGATGATCTAGTCCACATCCTCTCGTTGCGTTAGATTGAGGATCAAGATCAACTAGCAGGGCTCTTTTTTTTGTTTTTGCTAAACAAGAAGAAACATTAACACATGTTGTGGTCTTGCCTACACCACCTTTTTGATTGACGACAGAGAGTATTTCACCCATATTAGCTTAGCTCCAGTATGAATCTATTGGTATCAAAAAAAGGTGTATTAATCTTCTTTATGCTCGCATCTATATTAATATTTAATTTGCCACAAAGATCGTCAATACTAAACGAAAGAACATTTGATCCAGTTAAAATAATAATAGGTGCTCTGCAATTTAGTTTTTTCCTGAATAGATTCACAAAGTATTCTACTCGTGACTGGAAATCTAGCTTAGATATTTTTTTATTACTGAAATTTTTTATGAGGATTGATTTTGGTGCTATTGTTATTTTCATTTTATCTATATCCTGTTTTAAAATGTTTATATTCTCAAGCTTTAACTTAACCTTAACATGTTCTAAAAACCTTATGGCATTTTCTCTTCTATCAATTAATGAAATACTATCATTTGTTCTGAATATAGACAGAATTAAGCCAGGCAAACCCGCGCCTGTGCCTACATCCAACGAATCTCCTTCTGGGATATGTGATATCAAGCAAAGACAATCATAAAAATCTCTCTGCAAAAAATATTCCTTATTTCTTGTAGATATTAAATTTTTTCTTTCGTGCCACCTGAAAAGGATGTCTACATAACTTTCAATTTTTTTAGCACCAGACGTTGTTATGTTAAATTGAAGACGATTTAAAATTTCTTCAATAGATGTGCGGGTGCTGATGTTCATGATTATTTAGTTATTATATTTTTTTATATAAATGCGAAGTAGAGATATTATTGCAGGTGTTATACCTGAAATTCTAGCCGCTTGGCCAAGCGTTGTTGGTGAAACCTTCGAGAGCTTCTCTTTTGCCTCGTTAGACAAAGCTTTTAAGTCATTATAATCTAAACTATCAGGAATCTTGATTTGGTGAGTTTTATACATATTGCCTATCTCTAAATCTTGTCTTTTCAAATAACCCTTATACCTCTCTTGAATTGCTACCAAGTGACCTATATCTGAATTACTCGTCTGCCCAAATGTGTCTAAAGATTGAAGATCTGAATACTGGATATCAGACATTTTTAATAGACTTTTCATAGATTGAACTTTTTTAATTTTAATCTTGAACTTGTCTTCTATCAGCCCAGAAGTTCTAGTTTGCGGTTTAATCGTAATGGCACTTAACCTATCTGATTCCATTTCAATTTTTTTTAATTTATTTCTGAATAAGGCATATCTTTCTTTACAGACCACTCCAAGCTTATACCCTATCTCTGTTAATCTAATGTCTGCATTATCCTCTCGTAGTCTGAGCCTATGTTCAGCCCTACTAGTAAACATTCTATATGGTTCATTTACGCCATGTGTAATCAGATCGTCTATTAACACCCCAATATATGCATCTTTTCTCTCAGGACACCATTTATCTTTTCCTAAACATGCCATGGCTGAGTTAATCCCAGCTATAATACCCTGCGCTGCCGCTTCTTCATATCCAGTCGTACCATTTATCTGGCCAGCAAAAAAAAGATTTTTGATCTTCTTGGTTTCTAAAAATTTACTCAACCCACGAGGGTCAAAATAACTATATTCAATAGCATATCCTGGCTTGGCAATCTTACATTTTTCCAGCCCTGGAATTGTTTGCAAAAACTCTAGCTGTACATCCTCTGGCAGACATGTAGATAGCCCATTAGGATAAATTATGTTGTTGTCAGTAGTTTCAGGCTCTAAGAAAATCTGGTGGGAAGCCTTATGAGAAAATCTCTCTACTTTATCTTCTATAGATGGACAATACCTGGGGCCTACAGCTTCTATTGATCCATTGAATAGAGGGGATATATTTTGTGAGCTCTTGATAATTTCATGTGTCACTAAATTGGTATGTGTTATATAGCAGGGTATTGGTAGAATCAAGCGTGGGCTTTTACCATAGTGGTCATTGTAATACGACATGTATGGACGCTTGCTGTCACTATCTTGTCTTTCCAATCTTTTAAAATTAATTGATTCTTGATAAATTCTCGGTGGAGTGCCCGTTTTCAGCCTACCTATTGGGAAATTTAATCCTCTGAAAAAAAGTTCTAATTTTTTTGATGCCTTATCTCCTGCTCGTCCGGAACTAAATGACTTTTCTCCCAAAAATATTCTTCCATCCAAAAAGGTCCCTGTAGTGAGCACGACAGCTCGGCTTTCAATTATCTCTCCATCAGACATAATTACACCTTTAAGAGTGTCAGACTCTAAGTGAATACCCGAAACTGTACCTTCTAGAATATTGATGTTTGGCGTAGATGATATTTGTTCTAACATTTCTTGTTTATATGTATTGCGACATGTTTGAATCCTGGTTGCTTGAACTGCTGGACCTTTGCGAGCATTTAATTTTCTGCATTGAAGGGCAGAGCTGTCAGCAACTTTACACATAAGGCCATCTAACGCATCAACCTCTCTTGCTAAATGAGATTTGCCTATACCGCCAATTGCAGGATTGCAACTCATCTGGCCAATATCTCCTTTTTTCATCGTAACCAATGCTACTCTAGACCCAAGCCTAGCTGCGGCATGTGCAGATTCGCAACCAGCATGACCACCACCTATCACTATTACATCATAATTGCTCATTTCATTTACCTATGCAAAAATCTGAGAAAATTTTGTCAAGTAAATCTTCATCGATATTTCCTCCAATCAGACTAGTTAAAGATTGATGAGCCAGCTTAAGCTCCTCAGATACTAGTTCTAATTGTTGATTATTATTGTAATCATTACACATGTAAAGATGTTGAAGCGCTGAATTTAATAAATTCAGATGGCGTGCTCTAGCTGTTCCAACGTTATCACCGTCAGGCATAGCTTGTTTTGACAAGTGATTTTTTAACAGGTCTATGCCTCTTTTGTTCTGTGCTGATAAGTAAAATGTTTTGATGCCATCCTCCTGAACAACAGTTTCTTGCTTTCCCGTCTTGTCAATTTTATTACGAATAATCCAATAATCTGAAATATTATTCTTTTGAAGAATATCTTTATCGCCTTGTGTAAGTGCTGTTGCATCATCTACAACGTATAGCACAAAGGTTGATTCTTGAATTGATTTCAATGATATCTTTATGCCTTCCAG
This sequence comes from Gammaproteobacteria bacterium, assembly GCA_002698665.1. Taxonomy (GTDB): domain Bacteria; phylum Pseudomonadota; class Gammaproteobacteria. Next base: position 15,971 of record NZZP01000012.1, read on the forward strand.
TTCTAATGGGTCGCTTGTATCTGCTATTCCGGCAGTGTCAATTATTTTCATTACAGTTTGATTAATCATCACATCGCTATGGATTGCGTCGCGTGTTGTGCCTGATATAGAGGAAACTATGGATCGATGTTCCCCAAGAAGGGCATTTGCTATAGAAGACTTGCCAACATTTGGTTTGCCTATAATCACGATAGTATCTTGTTCGTTGAGTTTTATGCCATTTGTAGCATTTTGAATCAAATTCCTTAGCTCATCGATAATTTTGTCAAATGTTGTTTTGTAAATCAGAAAAGATTTTTCTGGGATATCGTCTTCTGGAAAATTTATTGAAGCTTCGACAGCAGCTCTAATCTCTAGAACAGCATTTAGTATGTTTTTTATTTGTTGTGAAAAATTACCATGCAAAGACATCATTGCTGCTTTAGTTGCTTTGATGCTTGAAGCATTTATTAAATCAGCGACTGCTTCAGCCTGAGTCAGGTCAATTTTATTGTTAAGGTAAGCTCGTTCAGTAAATTCACCTGGACCAGACTGTCTGGCTAATTTCCGGCAGATTATTGATAAAATATAATTTAGAATCACAGGATTTCCGTGAGTATGAATTTCTAACATGTCTTCTCCAGTAAATGATGATGGATTTTTATAAAATATGGCAATAACATCGTCAATTTTTTTATTATTGTCATCTTTCACTGAACAGTGAGTTGCAAACCTTGGGGTAAGATTCTTTTTTATAATTTGGTTAATTATCAGAGTCGTATTAGGCCCAGAAACTCTTAGCATGCCAACTGCAGATTTACCAAATGGTGTTGATATGGATACAATTGTGTCTACAGCTGTCATGTTTTAAACAAGCGCCCTTTTGTTTATGATGTATTGTTGACCTATTGACAGAATGTTATTGGTGAGCCAATACAAAACTAGACCTGAAGGAAACGTCGCAAACAAAAATGTGAAGATAAACGGCAATGCCATAAAAATTTTCTGTTGCATAGCATCAGTTGGCGCCGGATTAAGTTTCTGCTGAATGTACATTGATATCCCCATGAGTATTGGGAGAATATATAGAGGGTCTGAACTCGATAAATCAACAATCCATCCAATAAATGGGGCATGTCTCATCTCTACACTCTCGATGATGACCCAATACAAAGCAATAAACACAGGTATTTGAATCAAGACAGGGAGGCAACCACCTAATGGGTTTACCTTCTCTTCTTTATAAATTTTCATCAAGGCCTCGCTGAATTTTTTCCTGTCATCGCCAAAACGTTCTTTAAGCGCGGTCATTCGTGGTGTCAATTTTTTCATTTTAGCCATGGATTTATAACTAGACTCAGAAAGCTTAAAAAATAACAGCTTGATTAATAATGTAAGAAATACTATTGCCCAGCCCCAGTTTCCAACAACATAATATATTTTATCGAGTATCCAAAAAAGTGGAGCCGCCAAAAATGTAAGAACCCCATAATCAACCGTCAGATCTAAGCCGGGTGCAATTGCGCTTATTTCCTCTTGGTTTTTTGGGCCGACAAATAATTTAGAATAAAATGTTTTGCTGCTCATTGTATCTATGGGCTTGTAATCTCCGACCGTACCTATTAAATAGTGGTATGTGCTGTTCGGCCTCAACAACCTCGTATATATAGTCTGATTAGTTGATGGCTCTGGAATCCACGCAGTAAAAAAGTAGTGTTCAATCATACTCACCCAATTATTTGAGGATTTCTTTTGGAAATTATTTTGTTCGATTTCAGAGAATTCAATTTTGTTAAATTTTTCATCTTCATCATAAAATGCAGCGCCGGTATATGTATAAAGCATATTAGATGCTTCTGGCGGCTTTACCCTTTCGAGCGCATTATATGTCCTCCAGTTTGTAGAAGACCCGCGCTTGTTGGTTATTGTTTGCTCTAAATTTATCAAATGTGCATTTCTTTTGAATGTGTATTTCTTTGTAACAGTCACATCTGAATTAGTACCTGTTAATAATACATCTAGGCTGTCGTTAGTACCTAGAGAGTACTCGCTCATTTCAGATGTGTAGTTCGCCGGAGGTTGTGCATTATTGCTCTGAACATCAGACTTTGCGATGTAAGGTAACTCTTGATCTGACAAAAGTCGGACCTTAACATCCTTGTCTTGAAACTCTTTAGAGTGTTGGAGCAAATATGCGGACACAACCGTTCCGTCTGTGAGGCTAATCTTTAAATCCAAAGTGTCTGTCATGATAGATATAAGTTTGTCATGTTTCACTTCTGTGTCGGTAGTCTTGCTTTTGCTTGGTTCAGCAACAACGTCGTTAGCTGTGTTAGTTATAGGAACAGACTCATCCTGTGTCATGCTTTCTGAGTTATTCGTGCTATCTGTACTATCAAAAATCAAAATGATAATAAAAGCAAGCAAGCTGTATAAGAACAGTCTATTATTCATTTTTTTCCTCTTTTGGCTTTACTGGATCATAACCATGTGTTCCACCAGGCCTGCAATTAAATATCCTCCTAGCAGACATTAATGTCCCATGAATAAGCCCGTGTGTTTTGAGCGCTGTTATTGCATACTCAGAACAAGTTGGTATATGGCGGCAGCTGCTAGGTAACATTGGTGACAATATAAGCTGATATATTCTAATAATATAGATTACAGCTGTGGCAATGATTTTTTTGATAGTTTCCATTCTTGCATAAGAATATCACTTATTTCGTGCTTATTAGAACTGATTTTTTTAGAAATGACTACCAATAAATCTATGCTTGGCATTGTGGCTACGTCATTTCTGAAATCTTCTCTAACCAGTCGGCGTATTTTATTCCTCAGAACGGCCAACTTAACAGCTTTTTTTGTAATTTGTATGGCCAGCCTTGGGTTGGAAAGTTTATTCGTCTTAAAAAGAATTTTAAGATTCTGTGACGTAATTTTTTCTGCACCACTAAAAGCGTGTATCAATTTAGAGTCAATCTTCAGAAAAATGTGTGACAAGGTGTTAGGGTTTTAGGGGCACAGAACAGCTCTGCCTTTGGCGCGACGAGCGCTCAGAACCGCACGGCCTGCTACTGTGCTCATTCTAGATCTAAAACCGTGTTTTCTTTTACGTTTTAGGTTGCTTGGCTGGAATGTTCTTTTCATAATATTGTTGTCCGACTAGTATACTGCTAATTATATATTTCTTTGTCAATATATAATTTTATTTTTTTTTGTGAGATAGTAGATTCTCAACCACAATTATTATGAACGAAACGACACTTTGGAACAAATGTTTAGAAGCGCTAGGGAGCAGGCTCTCTGACAAACAAATGAGAACTTGGCTACACCCCCTAGAAGTAACCAGGGAAAGCAACACTTTAAAAGTTGTTGCTCCAAACAAATTCATAATGGAAGCCATACAGAATGACTATATTACGATGATAGAGGATGCCGTGATGGTTTCGAGTGAAAATGAGGTTTCTAAGGTGAAACTTTCTTTACCAAAGCCATTAGAAACAAAGGTCTCTACTTCGTCTGTCGTGCAGTTACAACCCGTTAAACAATCTCTTAATAAAGATTTGTGTTTTGAAAACTTTATTGAAGGTAAATCAAACCAATTAGCTAAAGCAGCATGTAAGAATGTTGTTAATGAACTCGGGCAGTATAACCCTCTTTATATTTATGGCGGCGTAGGATTAGGCAAAACACATCTTCTTCATTCTATAGGTAATGAAATCATAGCAAAAAATAAGAACCGGCGTGTTGTGTATTTGCATTCAGAAAAGTTTGTTCAAGACATGGTCACTGCCCTGAGGCAGCATAAAATAGAAGAGTTCAAGTCATTTTACAGATCAGTAGATGCTTTGCTATTAGATGATGTTCAGTTTTTTGCCAATAAGGAAAGATCCCAAGAAGAATTTTTTCATACATTCAATACGTTATTTGAATATAAAAAACAAGTCGTCTTAACATCGGATAAATATCCAAAGGAGATAACAGGGTTAGAGGAAAGAATAAAGTCTCGGTTAGTTTGGGGTATGAATGTAACTATAGATCCTCCAGATCTAGAAACAAGGATGGCGATATTACACAACAAAGCAGAGTTGGCAGGTCAGAACATATCAGATGAGGTTGCCTTCTTCTTAGCGAAGAATGTGTATTCTAATGTAAGAGAACTAGAGGGGTCATTGCGAAGAGTTCTAGCGACAGCTCATTTTAAAAGAGAACAAGTTACGCTGGAGTTTGTTAAAGAAACACTAAGGGATCTAATTAACATGCAAGACAGACTCATGACAATTGAGCAAATCCAAAAAACGGTGGCAGCGTACTACAAGATTAGAGTAAGCGACTTGCTATCGTCAAAAAGAGACAGGAAAATTGCATACCCAAGACACATAGCTATGGCTTTGAGCAAAGAACTTACAAATCACAGTCTGCCAAGCATAGGAGATGCATTTGGAGGTAGGGACCATACAACAGTATTACATGCGTGTAAAAAAATAAAAGGAATGATGGGTAAATCATCCAACACAGACCAAGATTACAAAAACCTATTGCATACTCTTAACAATATGTGAATAAAGTGTGGACTTATGTAGCCTAGGATTTAGTCCACAAGTTATCAACAGCAAGCCTACAACACCCAAAGCCCGTAACCAAGCTACGCACATGATGGAATGAGACTACCACAAACCCAAAACAAAATTTTGACGCCTTTAATAATAAAAATAATATATACTCATAATATGATTATAAAGTTTAATAAAGAAAAACTGGTAGAACCATTAAAGAACGTAGTAGGTGTTTCAGAAAAGAAACAAACAATGCCTATTCTTGGTAACGTTTTATTGAGGTCGTTGGGTGGAGGTAGGGTTTTATTGGTTGCGAGTGACCTTGAAGTAGAAATATCGGCCGACATACAACTTGGAGAAGATGTTGAACTAAATCACACCGTTCCAGCCAAAAAATTATTAGACATTCTTAGATCTCTCCCTGGAAGCGGTGATGTCACCATGGATTTCTCTGACTCAAAAGTAACCGTTAAATCAGGTAAAAGCAGGTTCACATTAGCAACACTTGATGGGCAAGACTTTCCATACACCGAAATTAAGGAATCGACCACAACACCAATAGAAATTAGTACTTTAGAAGAAATGATCAACCAAACATCTTTTTCTATGGCGGTCCAAGATGCTAGGCATTTTTTAAATGGTTTATTTGTAGAAATGACGCCAGACAAAATAACCGCAGTTGCGACTGATGGCCACAGGCTTGCGCTATGCACGTCTGCACTTACTAAGGGGCCCAGCGAATCAATAAGCTGTATTATTCCCAGGAAGTGTATTACTGAATTAAGAAAGATTTTAGGCGGAGTTGACAGGAATAAGCTGAAGTTAGCGGACGTTAGTGTTAGTAATAAAGAAATTCTATTCAACATAGATAATTTTCTTGTTAAAAGCAAACTTATTGAGGGTAATTACCCAGATTACAAAAAAGTCTTCCCGGACTCACTACCCCATAAGCTAAATACAGACAAGAATGAGTTTAAAGCTGGTCTACAGAGAATGGCAATTCTGTCTAACGATCAGTTCAAAGGTGTAAAGCTATCGCTTGACTCTACTAGCTTAAAACTCACTACTAATAATCCGTCTCAAGAAGAAGGGGAAGACAGCATATCTTGCCAATATGATGGTGATAATTTTGATGTTGGGTTCAACCTCACATATCTCCTTGAGGTCATTGATGCTATCAAATCTGACAACCTAGAGATTCAGCTTAACAACTCAGATTCAGGCTGCCTCATAACCTCGAATAATTCTGGCACGGACAGCAAGTACATCATTATGCCGATGCGTGTGTAGTGTTTGTTACTAGGTTCTCTGCATCATGCCTTCGTGGTTTCAACTTCATTGAGTTAGCTCCCTCCAATTCCATTAATGTTATCTTAGGCAAGAATAATGCAGGAAAAACCACAATCATAGAGGGTTTGCATTTCTGCTCCACATTACGATCTTTTAAAAACCTTAAATCAGAGACCCTTATTCAGTTTGATAAATCTATGTCAAAAATACAACTTAATGTCACTAAATTCGATGAAAATAATACTATCTACGTCGAAAATACATTAACTTCGTCTAAAATATCGAAACTCAACACCAAAAGAGCTGGTTCTAAAACACTCATGGCTTTTTTTCCAACTATCGCACTTTCTTTTGGAACCGAAAATGTCATCAACTCACAATCGGATGTTCGCCGTTCATTACTAGACTGGGGTACGTTCCACGTGGAACCCGACTATCTATTAACCCTCAAGTCTTACCTGAAAGTACTTAAAAATCGCAACCTTGCAATCAAACAAAGAGATTTTCAGTCTATAGACACATGGAGTAAAAAACTTTCCTCGCTCGGCGAAGAAATCGATATCAAAAGGAAATCATATTTCGATATACTACAGAAATCCTATATCTCTAATATTGAAAAAATTAAGGCAAATAATCTAACTCACTACAATGATATACTGCTATCAAACATTTCATATTCCAGAGGCTGGCCTTTGGGCTCTACTTTGTCAGAAGCTTTATCAGATACTCAAGAAAAGGATCTTGCGTTAAAGTATACCTCTGTTGGACCCCATAAGGCTGACATCATCTTTAAAACTGGAAGTGACACACTTAAAAACCTAGCATCTATGTCTACACAAGTCATTATCAGTCTGCTTCTTATACTTGCGCAGTCAGAAGTGTTTCACGTGAAACAGGGGTATAGGCCTATTTTGTTGATAGACGATTTATTTTTTGGAATAGATGATAACAACCTTGGGCTTGTGATAAACTTACTGAGTGAAACAAGATCACAGTGCTTTATTACAGCGCCTGACTTATATTTTGAGAAGATATCTAAGTTTAGGGACAGTGCTAAAAACATGAAGATATATAAGCTTGAAGACGACAACACAATAGGAGAAGTATGAGCAAGAGTAGCTATGATTCCTCGAACATAAAAGTCCTTAAAGGGTTAGAAGCAGTTCAAAAAAGACCCGGAATGTACATAGGGGATACAGATGATGGCAGTGGTCTACATCAAATGGTTTTTGAGGTAATGGACAACTCGATAGATGAGGCTCTTGCGGGACATTGCGACACTATAAACGTAACGGTTCACGAGGATCAATCAGTTACTGTTGAAGATAACGGCCGAGGAATTCCGGTTGACATACATGAGGCAGAAAACAAATCAGCCGCTGAGGTTATACTTACTGTTTTGCATGCAGGTGGCAAGTTTGATGATAATTCTTATAAAGTTTCTGGTGGGCTACATGGTGTTGGAGTCTCTGTTGTAAATGCATTGTCAGAAAGTTTAGACCTTACAATCTATAAAAATGGATCAATTCATAAGCAGGAGTATAAGGACAGTAAGCCAGTAGATAAACTTAAAATTACAGGTGAAACTAAGCTAAATGGGACGAAAATTCTCTTTAAACCCAGCAAGAAATACTTCTCATTAACAAAATTTAATTCTGATTTATTGTGCAAACGTTTTAAGGAGTTAGCATTTTTAAATAGTGGCATAACTATTAACTACATAGATGAACGCAAATCAATTAGTGAGTCCTACAATTATCAAGGCGGTATCATCGAATATATCAAGGAGATAACTAAAAAGAAAACACCTATACAAGATCAGACGATTTATTTTAAAACACAAAATAAGAATGTTACTGTAGAGGTTGCTATGCTGTGGTCTTCATCATATCAAGAGGAAATACTTTGTTTTACTAACAATATCCCACAAAAAGATGGTGGGACTCATTTAGCAGGATTTAGGGCTTCTCTCACTAAAACTGTTAATACTACTATCGAAAAGCAGGCCGGATTTAAAAAAGACAAATTAGATGTCACGGGTGATGATGCTCGTGAAGGCTTATCGTCTATCATATCGGTGAAGATGTCTGATCCTAAATTCTCTTCACAAACTAAAGACAAACTTGTTTCATCAGAAGTTAAAGGAATCGTAGAGTCTAGCCTAAATAAGAAACTTTCTGAATTTTTTGAAGAAAACCCAAAAGAATTAAAATCAATTATTGCAAAAATTTATCAAGCTGCAAAAGCACGTGAAGAAGCAAGAAAAGCTAAAGAACTAATAAGAAGAAAAGACCCTCTAAGTGTAGGCAACTTGCCCGGTAAACTTTCAGACTGTCAAGAAAAAGATCCAACCCGCACGGAGCTCTTTATTGTTGAAGGTGATTCAGCAGGCGGGTCTGCAAAACAAGCACGTGATAGAAAGACACAGGCCATACTGCCACTCAAAGGTAAAATACTTAATACACAGCGTGCACAGGACCACAAAGTATTGTCATCTTCAGAAATAGCCACCCTTATAACTGCTATAGGTTGTGGTTTTGGAGATGATATAGATTTGCAGAATCTAAGATATGGAAAAATAATCATTATGACCGACGCTGATGTTGATGGAGCACACATTAGAACACTCCTACTTACGCTTTTTGAAACTAAGATGAAACCTCTTATTGATGGCGGACATATTTATATTGCTCAACCACCTCTTTATAAAATCAAAAAGGGCAAAACTCAGAAGTATCTCATCGATGAAAAAGCACTTGATGCGTTCATTAACAATGATGTCGCTAATAATTATAAATTACTTTATAAAGACAAACTATTATCGTCAGATGAAGCACTAGATATTTTAAATAAATTTACTAAGATGAATAGCATTCTCAGTCTCTTCCCAGCCAAAAGAGATCATGCCATTTTGCGTGGCCTTGCTTTTTTTAATGCGCTAACACCAAAAGAGTTAAAAAATAAATCTACTTTAGAAACTTGGTGCATGACTTTCTCGGATTTTGTTAATTCTAAGTCATCTGTTAATATATCGTTCCGAATAACTCCTTCTGCTGATAGTGATGAAGATGGCAACCATTCAATTTTAATATCTAAGACTAGTAATGGCGTTCCATCATCACAAGAACCTCTTAATAAGTATTTTTTTTCATCTGATTCTTATCTTGAATTAATGAGCCTTAAATTATCTTCATATAGTAAAGACAACTTTTCATACATTGACTCCTCTGATACTAAATCACGGTTATTGTCTTTGTCTACTTGTCTTAATGAAGTAATTGCTTTATCAAGAAACTCTATGACTTTGCAGAGATATAAAGGCTTAGGTGAAATGAACCCGGATCAGCTTGAAGAAACTACAATGAATTTAAAATCTCGTACCTTGCTTCAGGTTTTGCCACTTGAAGATGGTAATTCTGTTGTCGTAGAACTTATGGGTGATGATGTTGAATTAAGAAAAGAATTCATAAAACAGAAATATTCATCTGTAAAGAATCTCGACATATGATCCTTGCTACTTGGAATGTTAACTCTGTAAACGTTAGACTACCAGCTATACTGCAGTATCTTGCTGAAGAGACTCCTGATGTTTTGGTAATTCAAGAGACTAAGTGTATAGATGAGAACTTCCCGGTTAAACAGATTCAGGATGCTGGATATTATTCTTCTTTTTGTGGTCAAAAGACATACAATGGGGTTGCGATTATATCGAAGGCAGAAGCTACAGACTTGGATATCAACCCTGTCAGCACTAGTCAGAATGAAATGAGATCTCTATCTGCAACATTTGGTGATTTACGTGTTGTTAATCTTTATGTTGTTAATGGGAAAGATATAGGCACTGACAAGTATGACTATAAGCTTGAATGGCTTGATAATCTTATCGCCTATACTAAAAAATCTGTGAGCAAATATCCTAAATTAGTGTTGATGGGCGATTTCAATATTGCTCCAAAAGACACTGACGTCTATCATGAAGCATCAATATCAGATAGAATTCTTTGCTCCAAGCCAGAACGAAAAAAACTCGAGGAACTTCTTTCTTTAGGACTAAAAGATTTATATTTAAATTTTAATTTTCCAGACGAAACTTATACTTGGTGGGACTATCGCAGTGGCGCTTTTCAAAGGAACCAGGGTTACAGAATTGATCTCGTTCTTGGCTCAGAAACAGTATCAAAATTATGTAAAGAATATCATATTGACAAAAAAACACGTTACAAGTCCTGGTGTCTGACAGAGCCTAGAACGTCTGACCATGTACCGGTAAGAATTATTATTGAATAATACTGTAGTAGTTTTTCATTCACTTTGTTATTATCAAAATAGGGTATCAAGATGAAGTCAATAATGATAATCAATTCTAAAGGTGGTGCTGGCAAAACCACTGTAGCTGTAAATCTTGCTTCATACTGCGCCCTCAAAGGCTTTGATACGACGCTTGTAGACCTTGACCCACAACGATCAAGTATGCAATGGCTCAAAGCCCGCCCACTGTCTAAGCCACTCATTAGGGGCACAACAAATGCAAATAAACCTATCAAGAAAGGTAAAAATAATGTGGTCATTTATGATGTACCAGCAGCAATATACGGCGCCAGATTGGTAAATTATGTCAAGAAAGTTAATTCTGTGGTTGTGCCAGTACTGCCTTCACCTATAGACATGAAAGCGGCAAAGGATTTTATTCAAAGCTTGAGATCGATGGGGCCAGTAATAAGAAATAAAATTAAGGTGGGTCTCGTTGCAAATAGATGTCGCGCTAACACCAATATTTTTCTAGAGCTAGATGATTATTTATTGAAAGAAAAGGGTATGAAATATATAACAGCGCTTAGGGATAACACTAATTATATTAAATCTGCTCGTAATGGTTTAGGGATTTTTGAGATGGGTGAATCTGCAACAGCACAAGACAGAGAAGAATGGAAGCCACTTGTAAGATGGCTTGAATTAAAATAAGGAGTCTCTAATCCCTTCTCTTATATCTTGGAACTTTATGCATCCTGGCATTAGCATGTTCATTTTATCTACATTTAACAGGCGAGATTCATTTAAAAAACTAAGCCTTTTGGAGCTATATTTTTTTAAGGCCTCATCAAATGTTATAAAATCTGGCCATGGTTGTTTGAGAGCATCATATATGTGTAAATAATACTGTGTTGTCTTTATAGGACTTCCATCGCTTACATTAATTATTTCGTTTGATTCGATTTCTAGGGCCTTTAAAGTTACCCTTGCAAGATCATTTACATGAATTAAGTTGGTCACCCTGCTTTCCTCTAAACTTATCAGCTTTTCTCTGTTTCTTATTCTTTCAAGAGGTAACCTACCTTTACCATAAATACCAGGGACTCTTAGAATTATTGAACTAATAGATTTTTTATTACAAAATTTAACAAGTTGTTTTTCAGCACTCAGTCTCCTGATAGCTCTATCTGTTATTGGGTTTGGAACAACTAATTCATCTACACTATTACCATCATGATTACCATACACGCCACTGGTGCTAATATATACAATCTGAGTGATATTATGTTTACTATTATGGTTTAGAAAGTTTGACATTCTATCATCATCTAATGAGGTGGTACTTGGCGGTGCCATATAAATTACTTTATAATTTTTTCCAACAGGGAGATTTATAACACTACGATCTATGTCTACTTGAAGGTGTTTGATCGTACCATCTCTTTTCTTAAGAGTTCGCGAGACCTCATAGACGTCATATATCGTTTCACAGTTTTCAAGATGCGCAAGAATGCTCTCTCCTAGATATCCACTGCCTACCAAAACTAGATTAGTTTGCATTCCTTTCATGATTTTTAATTCTTTTAATGTACTGGTCTGCATTTGCCGCATTATCGATGACGATAACTTTTTTAATATGATTTTCTTCGATTGGAGTTATAAGTCTATTGCTAGGAATGATATATGTAATATTGTATTTGTCTATAAAAGGCTTGCATGAATTAACGAAATGGTCATACGCTTCCTTGCTAGATGCTAATATATAATTATTGTCATTCTTTTTTAGATCCGATTCAGAGATAAAATTATTTATTCTTTTTCGTTCGTATACCTCCACAATATTTACATTATTAGATTGTGCCAGATTAGCCTCAATATACTCTCTTCCCCCTACGCCTTTTATCACTACAAATTTTTTATCTTTTTCATTGCTCTTTGTAATCTCTTCTATCAGCGCTTCGCTAGAGTATTCATTTTTTGGGTATAATGCATCTTGATTTATCATGTCATTAATAATTTTTGCAGTGTACTTTCCTATGCAATAGTAGTTTTTACAGTTGTCCATGAGCTCATGATAATCGCTAGAGTATAAAACTGCATTCTTGCTCTGGAATATTATTGCATCCGATTCTTTAATTGATTTAATAATGTCATAACTTCTGTTAATTGTTCTTACAGCTTCTATTGCTTCCCTCATTTCAATCTGCATTTTTTGTTGTCTACATTTATATGCTAGTTCATCATATATTGACATTTTTGATATCACAATAAGATTCATTATTATGTCTCCTTGATAATCTTTTTGGCGCCTTGTTTTATAAAAACATCTGCAAACGTTGCCCCTATGCCTTCAGCTTCAGTTATATCATTTGTCACTGTCGATTTTATATGCCTTCTACCATCAATTGATGAAACAAACCCTGTTACGTTAACCTTATTATTCTTAATAGACGCATTTACTCCTATTGGTGACATGCAGTTACCCCCTATTTTCCTGATAAATTGTCTTTCAATATTGGCACAATCCTCAACTTCTTTATGTGTATATTTATTTATAATTTTTCTAATTTTGTCATTTTTTTTTAAAAACTGAAGACACAAAATACCTTGCCCTGCCGATGGCGTAAAAATATTTAGCGGCAAATATTCTTTTATCAAACCTTCTAGAGACATTCTATGCAAGCCAGCTGCGGCTAATATAATTCCATCTATCTCTCCTTCTTTTATTTTAGACATCCTTGTTTGAATATTTCCTCTTATAGTCACTATTCTAATATCTTTGTATAAGTTTTTGATTTGAGCTATACGTCTTGGGCTAGATGTCCCTATAAGTGCATTTTTAGGCAAATCCTTTATGGTTTTATACTTATTTGATACAAATACATCTAATGGGTTTTCTCTACTCAAGATAGTTGCGATTTCAAATTTATTACTCATTACTGCGGGTACGTCTTTTAATGAGTGAACTGCTACATCAGCTGTTTTATTCAGAAGTGATTCTTCTAGTTCTTTCAAAAACAACCCCTTGCCTCCATGATCTTTAAATTTCTTTTCTGTATAAGTATCACCAGATGAATTCATCGGTATTAATTCAATCTTGCCCTCGTTCTTTAATAAACTCTCAGCTAATTTTGCCTGCTGTAGAGCCAGTGGACTTTTCCTTGTAGCTATTCTAATTAAATTCTTCATATTTATAATTTTTTGTATTTATTTATACTATACTTACAAATAATTAATGTAATTAAAAAAATATCTAAAATAATGAAAAATACTACTTGGTCAGGCAGATTTAATAAACAAATGGATACAGAGGTTCTTGAGTTTAGCCAAAGCCTCAGTGTGGACATTGTTTTATATGAGACTGATATTGCTGTTACGATTGCCCATATTGAAATGTTGTTTAAATGTGGACATATTAAGAAAAATGAATGCGTAAAAATAATTTCAGGATTAAAGAAAGTTTTAAAGCAGGCTGAGACAGGCAGGCTCAAGTGGAATATAGCTTTTGAAGATGTTCATATGAATATCGAAAACGCACTCGTCAAGATAATAGGTGATTTAGGTAAGAAAATACATCTCGGTAGATCGAGAAATGATCTTGTTGCAACTGATTTAAGAATATATTTAAGAGAGTTTGTTGATATTTACCTGTCGAAGCTAAGGGAGATTCAGGTGGTTTTAGCACATATGTCTAAAGAACACTCAAAGTCACTATTTCCTGGATATACACACCTTCAGGTAGCACAACCAGTAACCTTTGGTCATCATCTACTAGCGTGGTGTGAAATGCTTTATAGGGATGAGCTTAGATTGTTAAGTTTTAGGAAGTTGCTTAATATCATGCCGCTGGGCTCGGCAGCATTATCTGGCACTTCTTTAAAGATTGATAGAGAATTTGTTGCAAAAAAACTTGGGTTTGACAGTGTCACAAATAATTCCATGGATGCAGTTAGCGATAGGGACTTTGTTTGTGACTTTGCGTATGCAAATTCTATGATAATGATGCACCTATCAAGAATTAGCGAGGAGCTAGTATTATGGATGAGTCCTCAGATAAACCTAGTTTCATTAGATGAAAGTTTTTGTACTGGGTCATCCATAATGCCACAAAAGAAAAACCCTGATGTGCCTGAATTGATTCGTGGGAAAACTGGCTCAGTCTATGGAGCATTGATTGGCATGCTCACACTCATGAAGGGTTTGCCTCTGACATATAATAGGGATATGCAAGAAGATAAGAGTATGATTTTTGAATCTGTTGATACTACATTAAGTTGTCTTGCCTTGATGCCTAGATTAATATCCACGCTTAAGCTTAATAGTAAAAATGCTGAATTAGTCGCAAGCAGTTCATTTTCTAATGCGACAGATTTAGCAGAATATCTCTCTAAGAAAGGCATGGCATTCAGAGAAGCCCATCACATCGTAGGCAAGATAGTAAAATTATGCGAAAAAAAATCAGTAGATATATTAGAATTATCACTAGCAGACCTTCAAAAATATTCAAGCATGATAGATGCAGATATCTTTGATATTATCAGGCCAGAAATGTGCATCGCATCAAGAGAAGGTGATGGTGGAACTTCTCCAAAGTCTGTAGTAAAAAAAGCAAATGCTATACTTAGAAGGCTTAGAAAATGAAACATGCAATAGAAATGAGAACGATAGTTATCTTAATCTCTTTGTTCTATGCATCGTTGTTGCCTGCAGACACTCCATCTGTGGTCGACTATCAAAAGAGATCAGACGAAAACAAATTTGACTCATATATTTATGGCCTTTCTAGCGGTATGGACTGGCTCAACGAACAAATTTACACTAGTCACTCCATTGAGGTATATTGCAAACCTCGAGACTTAGATCTTTCAGCAAAAGATCTAAAAAGACTCATAGACAGCGAACTAATAGACAACAAATCTTTCTACGATAAATACAATTATGCTCCTTTATTGGGTCTTGCACTCAGAAATGCTTACTTATCAAACTTTCCATGTGCCGCAAATTAGCTTATAATTTATCTGTTGAGCTACTAAAATAGCCAGCATAGTAACAAAGGAGAGTAATCATGGCAGAACACCCAAAACCACAAGGCGATGATATCATATTGCCAGATGGAACAGTAGTTGGCACTTGGAATGGAGAAGATGTTAAAGATCTTCAGGTAGAGGTGCAAAGAATAATTAAGGAGCAAAAAGCTAGTGGAGCTGACCGCAACAATTTGTTAATCAGGTTTGGAATTCCACACTTTGATCAAACACCTGACCATTTAAAACCATTCATAGCATATGCGCTATGGGGAGTTGATAAAAAAGGTATGTGTCTAACTCATAGACGAGCTGACCATTTTGAATCTGTTGAGAAAATCAACGAGAAATATGGTAGTGAAACAGCAATTGCTGCTGCTCAAAGACATAGGGAATAAACCTTATAATAGGCCCATTAATTTGGGCCTATTCAATAAAATTATTTAATATCCAATCTGTTAATCCATTTGTTACATCTTTCGTAACAGTGTGACCAAAGTCTCCAGTGCAAGTATGGATAGCTGTTTGCTTGTCATTCAAAAACTCATATGATCTCTCATAGGATTCAAAAGAAATTGCGTTATCTTCTGTCCCATGGGACATAAAAATTTTATTACATCTGATATCGTTACTCATAAATTCTTTAGCACATGGCATGTACCCAGAAAGTGCAATACAGCCTGATATATCTATCTCTTTTTGAAAGCATAGTCCCAAAGAAAGTGCTGCGCCCTGTGAAAATCCACCAACAAGCAATTTACTTTCAGATTTAATTCCCACTTGCACCATGAATTCAACTATTTCTGACATTGCGGCTTTAAAACCAGCAAAGTCTTCATGTACCTCACTATTATCATTTGTAGTCGTTGGTAGGGGATACCAAGATCTTTTATTATCAATCATTTTGGCGTTAGGCATGACAATATACATATCATCATTGACATTCATGTTAACTAGCTTAAGCATGGGTTCAAACGACCAGTTATTTGACCCATAACCATGGAACCATATCATGAACAATTTAGCTTTATTCTTATCACCAATTGTTATTAAATCTTTATTAAAACTCATCATAAGCTAGTAGACTATAGATATTATGACTATAATGTTACATATGCTACACGTCACAGACCATTATCACAACAGATTATATCTAAGTATTATGCTCGTTGTATTATGTTTGTTCATATCTTCATGCGGCAACAAAGGCGCATTAACTTTACCAGCAGAACAACAACAGATAACGGACCAATCGAATAATAATTAAAGCGTACCATGTCTATTTCGTATAATAATAACTTCTTACATTTCGACAATATCAATTTGAAACAATTTTCAGAAGAATCACTAACACCTTACTATCTATATTCTGAATCTTTAATTACAGATAATTTTAATACATATGTAGATAGCTTAAGAGAATTCAATCACTTGATATGCTATTCAGTAAAAGCTAATTCAAATCTTTCAATTCTGTCAATTTTAGCTAAACAGGGGTCAGGCTTTGATATTGTTTCAGGAGGAGAGCTACAAAAAGTAATAGCTGCTGGCGGTGATACTAAAAAAGTAGTCTTTTCAGGCGTAGGTAAGACAGAAGAAGAAATAAATTATGCACTAGAAAATGAAATATTGTGTTTCAATATTGAATCCAATGATGAGCTAATAACAATAAATAATCTTGCTAATAAAAAGGGAGTAACTGCCAATGTATCTTTTCGTGTGAACCCTGAAATTAATGTTGATACGCACCCTTATATAGCCACAGGTATGAAAGATAATAAATTTGGGATTGATGAAAAAACTGTAATTAGTTTGTATGATGATGCTTCCAAGCTTGATTCTTTAAAAATTACAGGAATTGACTTTCATATTGGTTCTCAGATTAATAGCACTTCACCATTTATTGATTCTATTAAGAAAATTAATAATATTGTAACTGTATTAGCTGATAGAAACATACACCTAGAGCATATTGATATAGGTGGTGGCTTAGGTATTTCATATGAATCCAACGCAAATTTATTATCTATTAAAAATTTCATTAATGAACTTTCCCCTTTGCTTTCTAAAACCGGCTTAAAAGTTATAGTTGAACCCGGTAGATCAATTGTGGGCAAGTCTGGGATATTAGTTTCTAAGGTTTTGAATATCAAGTCCACACCTGATAAGATCTTTGTTGTTATTGATGCTGGAATGAATGATTTTATCAGGCCTGCTCTATATAATGCTGATCATAATATTTTACCAATTGTGTCATATGCATCACAAAAATTTATATGTGATGTCGTCGGCCCAATTTGCGAAACAGCTGATTTCATGGGCAAAGATAAAGAACTTTATGTCAAAACAGGAGATTATGTTGCGATTGAGGATGTTGGAGCTTATGGCTTTTCGTTAGCATCAAATTATAACGTACGTCCTAGACCTGATGAGTATATTATAAATTCAGACACTAAAAGTATTAAAAAAATTAGGGAACGCGAAGATTATAATGATATGGTAAAATCAGAACTAAAGTTTCTCAAAACCTAATTTCGATATATCATGGAAATACCATTCACTAAAATGAACAGCCAGGGTAATGATTTTATTATTATTGATAACTCATTACGTGAATATGAGTTAGATTTGGATTTCATAATAGAAATTTCATCAAGACAGAATATTGGTTGTGATCAGTTGCTTATTGTCTATGTAACAGATGCTCTTAGAATTGACTGTGAGATATTTAATCAAGATGGCACACCTGTGAGACAATGCGGCAATGGTCTGCGCGCAGTGATGCTTTATTTACATAAAAAATATGGGTATGTTGATGTTAAAATATTTGTTAAGGATATTGCATACTTAGGCTGCTACAAAAATGATGAATTTATTACTATTGACATGGGCCAATGTCTCTTCGATCATGATATACCACAACATAGCATCGAGAATATTGACATCATTAAAAAAGATCTTTATTTTGATGTATCAATAGATAATAACAACTCATTATTAACTTTTAGTTATTCGCCATTATCTATTGGTAACTTTCACTGCGTAGTGTTCTCAAAAGATTCTTTTAAAGAGAAAGAAAAAATATCGTCTGTTTTACAGAATCTTTATAATGACAATGCAAATATATCTTTTATACTTAATTTCGATGAGTTCATAAAAAAACCATCCAAAAATTTATCAATAAGGGTTAATGAGAGAGGCGCTGGTTGGACAAAGTCATGTGGCAGTGGAGCCACTGCTAGTGCTGCCTTTTTAATGCAATTATTTTCTTCCGAGGAATATGGACCGACTATCAGTAAGGTGGTGATTGAGCAGTCCGGTGGATTGTTAACTGTCGAAAGAAGACAAGTAAAATCTTCACAGCACCTTTTCTTATCTGGTCCCAGTGAACATGAGTATGAGAGTGTCTGGAATGAAAACATTACATGATCTAGTTGCGTTATACCTTCACTATATCAATTATGAAAAAAGATATAGTAAAAAAACATATTTGAATTATAAGCTAGATTTAGAGAAATTTATTTCTCATTTAATTAAAATTAAAATAAATAATATTAACTCTATAACCCCTGATAATATTCAGCAGTACATTAACTCTCTTAATAGGCAGGGATTATCATCAAGTTCACTTTCTCGTAAAGCTTCATCTGTCAGATCATTTTTTTTATTTTTAACCAGAAAGAAATTATTAACAATTAATCCTTCTAGAAATATACTAACGCCTAAGATAAATAATAAGCTCCCAAATGTGTTAACTGTTGCAGAAATCAATCAATTATGTTCCATTCCTAGTTTAACATACTCGTCTAAACGTGATCTAGCAATGATTGAACTTATGTATAGCTCAGGCTTAAGGCTTAGTGAAACAACTTCTTTAAACATCAAGTCTCTTAATATTTCAGACGGAATTCTATCTGTGGTAGGCAAAGGCAATAAACAACGATACCTTCCAATTGGCAGGCATGCAATTAAGGCACTTAAGATTTGGCTTGATGTCAGATCGACGAAATATGAAAACGAGAATGCTCTTTTCTTGAATAAATATGGTAAAAGACTCTCTAATAGGGCAGTTCAACAACGAATTGATTATTGGGTCAAACACTTAGGGCTAAACTCCAAGGTAAGCCCGCACACTCTCAGACACTCTTGCGCCACACACTTGTTAGAGTCTTCAGGTGATTTAAGAGCTGTTCAGGAATTTCTTGGTCATGAAGATATTAGCACCACCCAGATTTATACAAGTATAGATTTTGAACACTTAAAAAACATCTATAAGAATACTCACCCACGTGAAAAGATTAAATAGACTACTTGTGTTGAATCTGAGTGAAATATTTTTTATAAGAATATATAATAATCTTGATGATTAAACCTACTGAAATTAGATATATTAGGAAAACTAATACAGTTTCTCTGACATTTGAAGATGGGCTTAGCGCTAACCTTACTACTGAGTATTTAAGGTGTTTTTCTCCATCAGCAGAAGTAAAGGGTCATGGTCCAGGCCAGGAAAAACTGCAAAAAGGTAAAGAGAATGTCGGGCTTGATAAAATAGAACCAGTAGGAAATTATGCAGTAAAACTAATTTTTGATGATGGTCATAATACAGGGCTTTATTCCTGGGAATACTTATATGAGTTATGTAAAAACTATCAGCAAAACTGGCATAATTATCTAGAGAGACTGGCTCAAGATGGGTATATTAGAAAAAAACCATGACTAGGAAAAAAATCATATCAACCGCAAAAGCGCCTTCTGCTATTGGTGCATACTCTCAAGCTGTTAAAGCCAATGGATTCTTGTTTATATCTGGACAGATTCCTTTAGTGCCAGAATCTATGGAGGTATTAAATGGAACATTTGAGCAACAAGTAAATCTTGTTCTTAACAACCTCAAAGAAATTATCGAAGAATCAGGGTCTTCTCTTGGAGACATAGTAAAAATAAATGTTTATTTGAAAGATTTGTCAAATTTTGATCAGGTAAATCAGTGTATGGAAAAATTTTTCGAAAAGCCTTTTCCGGCTAGAGCAGCTGTAGAAGTAAGTGGACTACCTAAAGATGCTGAGATAGAAATGGATGCAATTGTTCTATCTGATGATTAAAACATATGTCTCTTCCCGTTAAACTAGATGATAATTACTTAGAAAGTTTACCAGGACTAGGTCCAGCCTTTAAAAAAAAATTATTCAGCATTGGAATTAAGAGAATCAGTGATTTGATACTTTTTCTGCCTGCATTTTTAATTGATAAAACTAAATTAACTGACTTAAATCAAACAATAAATGGTGACAAGTGTCTATTTATTGGTGTGATAAAAAAAATTGTTCAAACTAAATCTTCAAGACGTAACCTCATTCTTACTGTTCATGTTGGAGATACATCCGTACAAATTAGATTTCTCCATAAAATTGTAATTTACTCACATTTAAAAATTGATATGAATGTTAGAGTGACTGGTATAGCTAGACTCAAAGGCAAGGTTATTGAATTTATACACCCTGAAATAGAAGTACTCAGTGGAAAAAATAAAATGGAGAGTGTTGTTCCATACTATAAAACAAAGAGAATTATTTCTCAAAATAAAATAAGGAAGTTCATTAAATTTGCTTTTGATTATATTAATATAAAGAAGAATGTAGATGTTTTCTCAAACAAGGTCCTTAATGATTTAAACCTACCTCATTATTTAGATGCTCTAAAGTATTGCCACTTCCCGTCATCTGATGACTACGACAAATCAAATAATCTATTTATCCAGGCTAAAAGAAGATTTATTATAGAAGAAATAATTACTCACAAATTAATATTATATGATGCCAAAAAATCTATGGAGATGTTGAATGCATTTCCTTTTGAGATTAATTGTCCATCTATTGATAAGCTTATACATGATTTACCTTTCGAATTAACTCCATCACAAGATATTGCCATAAGTGATTTAAAGCAAAGCCTTATAAAATCTTTTCCCACTAAAAGATTAATTCAAGGTGATGTTGGCTCTGGTAAGACAATTATTGCAATCCTTGCTTGTTATATGGCAAAGATTTCTGGTTTACAAGCAGCAGTTCTTGTACCAACTGAAATACTTGCAGATCAACATTATATTTCTTTTTGTAATATACTTAAAGGACTTGAATTAAATATTGTTTGTTTAAAAGGTAACTTATCTAACAAAACTAAAACTAGCCTATTAAACTCTTTGTCTGACGGTTCAGTTGATATTGTTATAGGCACTCATGCATTAATACATGGCCAAACTAAATTCAAAAAATTAGGAATTATTATAGTTGATGAACAACACAAATTTGGTATAAACCAAAGAAATACTTTAAATCAAAAACATCAGGCAGGAAATTATCATCCACATGAAGTATATTTGTCTGCGACACCCATACCCAGGTCTCTATCTCTAGTGTTGTATGAGGGACTAGATTATTCATTAATTAAAGATTTACCTAAAGATAGAAGGCAAATTATAACAAGAATATTTGACAGTACTAATAGAAAGACTTTATATAATGATATAACTAAGCTTTTACAGAAAGGTGATCAAATATATTGGGTATGCCCATGTATTGATGTCAGTGAAAATCTAGAGTTAGAATATGTCCGAGGTGTGCATGAATCTTTAAAAAAAATATTCAATAACACTGCTATTAAGATGTTACATGGAAGACTAGAATCATCAGACAATAAAGCAACAATGAAATCATTTATGTCTGGAGAAACTAGCATTCTAGTTGCAACATCAATGATAGAAGTTGGTGTTGATATTCCTAATGCAACTTGCATGGTTATAGAAAATCCTGAAAGATTTGGTCTCTCGCAACTTCATCAACTTAGAGGTCGTGTCGGAAGGAGTAACAAACAGAGTTATTGTTTTCTTGCTAAGACCAAAACACTGAGCGAGAATGCATTCAATAGGATAAAGTTACTCACACACTATACTAATGGTTTTGATATTGCAGAACAAGATCTTAAATTAAGAGGAAGTGGCGATTATCTAGGGGAAAAGCAGTCTGGTGTAGCGCAAAATTTTAAATTAGCTACATCAGACGATGCTATTAGAAACTATGATATCATATGTAAATCACTGTCTACCATTAATCTAATAGATAATAATGGCAAGAGGAAACTTAAAAGAAGGTGGGGATTAAATATAATAGAAGATATAAAACTTTAATGGCTTATAAATACCTTAAAAACTGGAAAAATGAGAGAGCACTTAAAGATTGTAGTTTGCCTACCAAAATAAGTGTAATCGACACAAACTCACTCACAAAAAAGTTATGTTCGGTACATAATAATAATTTCCAAGTTAGAGTCATATCTCAATCAATTTCTCTATCAAATAGAATAGTAAAGAACATGTTTTTTAAAACTCCAGCACAAAGGGGTATTTACCGCAAAGTTATTTTGTCAACACGATGTTATCCAAACATAGAAGCTTATACATTTATACCCTCAAAATACATAACTGGCAGAGATAGGTTTATAAAAATACTTGGGAGAAGATCTTTGGGGACACATATACTCAGTTCCGCAAGATATAGAAAAATCAACACAAAGTATAATATAAAAGGAAATAAGATTCATCGTGTAAGCGAGTATAAAAGTAGAATAAAATCTATATTTGTGAATGAAGTGTTTCCAAAATCATTTAAGCTAAATAGCTTATCGTTTTTACATGCAAGAGGCGAGTTCGCCAAATGATTGAATATGTTTTGTCACAAAATTGAATTTCTTGTTTCTCTCATTGTTAATATAAACTGACGTTCGAAGCCCTGCATGATAAGCTGATAGTATATTGTCATATGTATCTTCTACTAACACAGTAGATTCGAAATCTAGCCCTAATTTCAATTTTAACATATACCAGAACTGTATATCCTCTTTTGCATAATGTAATTCATGTGAACAAATTATATCATCGAAAAAATTTTTAATATTAAACTTTGACATTTTTATCTCCAAAGTCTTTCTATGTGCATTAGTTATTAAAAAAACTTTCTTGTTCAATGCTACTAAGTTTTCTAGCATTTTTAATGAACCATCAATAACCTGAATCTTCTCTACACTATGTTTGCTCTTTTTTTCTTCTTCTATATCTATATTAAGAATATTAGACCAGTAGTCAATATTATACCAATCTAATGTTTTTTTCTTATAATTAAAGAGACTATGGGTAACACTAACAGCATCTTCAATCGAGATACCTCTTTTATCTGCATAAACTCTCGGAATATATTCTTGCCAAAAGTAATTATCGTATTTGGTATTCAGTAAAACACCATCTAAGTCTATTAGATAATATGTGTAGTCTTTCAATTTCATTGTTATTCGGTTATCATCTTTTAAAACTAGTTATATCATACAATGCCTACTATCAAAAATATATCCCTTGCAGCTGTTACTAAACTTTTTAAAGTCATGAAGCTGGAAATAGAGTTTGGCAAAGGTATCTTAAGAGACTATGAGGTAATAGCTGGTAATGGGCGCGGGGCTGTAATGATTTTACCAATTATGGATGATTATGTCTTTTTTATAAAGGAATATTCTGCTGCTATCGATGATTATTGTTTAACCTTTCCAAAAGGTAAAATTGATGAAGGCGAAGATGTGCTAACGGCGGCAAATAGGGAGCTGCAAGAAGAGATTGGACTTAAATCTCAACAGATGAATCATGTTTATACACTTGATCTTGCTCCTGGATATATAGACCATAAAACTCATATTGTTATTGCACAAGAACTTTTTGCATCAAAACTTCAGGGTGACGAACCAGAAGAGCTAGAAGTATGCAAGTGTAAATTGCTTGAAGTACAGTCGTTCTTGGCCACTCATTCTAATATAGACTCTAGGGTATTCTCTGCTCTTTATATTTATTCAAATCTTAAACATTATGTTCAGTCATAAAAAATTTCTTGATATGCTTCCAGAGCTTTATGCTATATGTGTTCGTGCAGGAGAATTTCAAATGAAGTTTAGGACTAATTCTTTTAAAATAAATACAAAAAAAAACTCAACGCCTGTCACAGATGCAGACATAGAGGCTAATACTATAATTACTTCATGCTTAAAAAAATTAACACCTGACATTCAAATAATTTCAGAAGAGGGGCATACAAACGAAAGTGGCTCCAATATCTTTTGGTTAATTGATCCGCTAGACGGGACAAGTAATTATATTAGAGGAGGAACACAATTTTGTATTTGTATAGCTCTGATAGAAGACAATTCGCCAGTAGTTGGTCTAATTTATGTTCCAAGCAGTAATACATTTTACTATTCTTACAAGAACAAAGGAGCATTTATAAAGAATAATAATTTAGGAGACATTCAGTTGTTTACAAAAAAAATGGATTCCAATACATCAGGGAAAATATATACAAGCTCATCTATAAATCCAAAGATATTACATATTCTTCAATCTAAAATGCCTAATATAGAAGTTATAAAATGTTCTAGTGCTATTAAATTTGGATATATAGCATCTGGCCAAGGTATTTTTTATCCACGTATAGGACCAACTCACGAGTGGGATACGGCAGCGGGTGACTGTTTAGTAAGAGAGGCTGGTGGTAAAATTGTAGACAAAAACATGATGCCTTTGAAGTATAATAAAAATCTATCTTATTTAAATGATGAATTTTTTGTACTCGCTGACCCTCATTATGATTGGAAACATATTATTGATTTAATCATTTAGTAGAATTTTTTGCCGCAAGCATAGCTTTCTTATTATTGGTTTTAAGAATCTTATACTTCCCAAACCTACCTTTATTCCAAGTAAGCTTTGCTAATTCATAAACTTTTTGATTATTATTATGATTGTCTTTCATTAGTTTTAAGTATATTTTATGTTATCATAAAATACATAAATAATATTATGATTAGAGTACTATTAGATAACATATCCCCAAAAAACTTTTATAATTTCTCAACCATAATTATACCCTGGTTGTTGTTCTCATCATTGGCATTCATAATTTATGGTCTTTACCTTGGATTATTTCATGCTCCTTCTGATTATCAGCAAGGAGAAGCTTTCCGGATCATTTATGTGCATGTTCCAAGCGCCTGGTTATCTCTCTTTGCCTATTCTATATTATTTTTTTGTTCCATTGTTTCTATAATATGGAAAATTAAGGTGTTTGAAGTTTTGTCTATTGCAACTGCTAAAAATGGTGCATTATTTACGTTTCTAGCGCTTGTTACCGGTTCTATTTGGGGTAAGCCAATGTGGGGTACATGGTGGGTCTGGGATGCAAGGCTAACGTCAGAGCTTATTTTATTTTTTATATATCTCTCTATAATATTTTTACATTATTCTTTTGATGATTATCGGAAAGGTGCAAGAGCGGCAAATATCCTTGCAATAATCGGTTTTGTTAATATCCCAATAATACATTTTTCAGTAGAGTGGTGGAATACACTTCATCAGGGCCCTTCTATAATGAAATTAAGCGCTCCATCTATTGCTAGTGAAATGTTAACTCCATTAATATACACTGCCATAGGTTTTACTTTGTATTTATTTCTTGCAATTTTATTCTCTGCAAGAAACATAATTTTAGAAAGAGAAAGAAATACAAAATGGGTAAGTTTAATCTAAACTTATTCTCAAAGCCTTGTTACAAGCCAGCGGGGCTATTAATATGAAAATCAATAAAAGTATTACTAGCATCAGTAATTCTGTCTCATAATTAAGATTAAAATATGAGTTACTCACAGCACTAGTTGCAAAAATTAATATTGGAAGATATAAAGGTAAGACCATGAGTGATATTAATATCTTATTCTTACGTAGACTCACTGTAAGTGCAGCAGCGATGGCGCCTATTAAACTCATTGATGGAGTGCCAACCAATAGGCTTAAAAAAAGAATCAAAGAGGTGTTTGCAGTAACCCCTAAGCCTAAAGCTATCAATGGGGCAATTATTACTACTGGTAAGTTGGATAACACCCAATGAGCAAAAATTTTCGCTAATATCTCAAATTCAATTACACCACTATGTATAATAAACAATTCTAGAGACCCATCATCAAAATCATCTTTAAAAACTGTTTCAAGATTTAATATACATATAAGGAGACAGGATACCCATATCATTAGAGGAACTAATTCAACAATAATATCATTAGATACATAACTTATAGCCACATTAAAAAATGTCATAATAAGGATTAGATATACAATGGGCATAAATGTTTCATAGCCGGATCTTGATGCTAATAATAATTCTTTGCTCATTATATTTACAATCTTTATCATAATTTATAATTCACTACTTTATTATAATTATCATTAATTTCTGAGTGATTTGTGATTATCACAGTCCCATCAGTTGATAAGAATTCATACATGGTCTTGTTAAATATATCTATAGTTTTTTTATCTAGGGCACTATATGGTTCATCTATAACCCATATTGAGTAATTATTCATTAGAGTTTTCATTAAGCTGACTTTTTTCTGTTGGCCATGTGAAAGTTGTTTGACTAGAATATTTTTATAATGCGTCATTTCATACATATTTAAAGCATCTTCAATTCTCGTTTCCATTTCAACATTATCAGTAACGTTGCTATATTTCAGGTTTTCACAGACAGTAAGATTATCTTTAATTCCAAATTTATGTCCGATATATGCTATATCATTTGCATTGACATGGTTTATAGTCACAGATCCTGAAGTTGCTTCTGTTAAGCCAACAATAATTTTAAGCAAAGAGGTTTTGCCGCAACCATTTCTACCAAAAATATTTGCGATATATGATTTATTGATATCTAGAGAAATATTTTCAAAAATTATAGACTCATTTCTCTGTAAAGATATATTTTTTAATTCTATTGCCTTAGGTGTCATCGTATTTTTTTACACCAGTTAGTTTTATATATGGTATTGATTGTTTAGTGGTATTGTCATCTTTTTTATCTAATATATCCTTGCTTACAATTATCCCGTCGCTGTCACTGTAAACATAGTGTCCATCTGTAAAATCTACCTCAGCAAATCTGAGAATTTCACCATACTTTCCAATGTCTTTTTTTTCACTTTTACGTGGTAAACTACCAATAGCTTTTATACCAATTTCTATATCATTAATTATTTCAACATCTCTTATATAACCATTAATGATAAAACCTGACCAGCCATTGTTGAATGCTTTTCGAGCAAGATTATCTCCAAGTAAAGCACAATTATCAGAGGCATTGCCATCTATAACCATAACGTCACCGTTTACTTTTTTCTCAATTAATTTTTTAACATAGCTGTTATCATCAAGTACGCTCACAGTTCTCATTTTTCCGCAAAATTTTTTCTTTCTACCATATTGCGAAAAAATTGGTTTTGCGATTTGTATATTATCAAATTCATCACATAAGTCTGCAGTATTAAAAAATTTCATATTTTAAAACTCCTTTTTAGTCTAGCTAATATTATTAAAGCAGGAAAAGCAATTAGTGAACAGAAAATAAAATACAATTCCCAACCTAACCCTTCAACTAAAAATCCAGAGGTACCAGATAACAATGTTCTAGGCATTGACATCAGAGCTGTCATAAGCGCAAATTGTGTAGCGGTAAACTCTTTATTGGTCATGTTGGCGATAAATGCCAAGTATGCAGTATATCCCATACCAGCAGCTAAATTTTCTAAAGATATTACAATCATTAAGATGCTTATTTCATTGCCAACAATAGCTAAGACAGCAAATCCTAATGTTGCTATTGCTTGAAAGACTCCGAAAGATATTAATGATTTATACAGACCTATTTTAATAGATAGTAATCCGCCAATGAATGCTCCTACTAGAGTAGCTATTAATCCAAAAACTTTAACTACTGTACCAATCTCTGTTTTGTTGAAGCCAATATCCAGGTAAAAGTTTGTGCTTAGAGAGTGAGCCATCGTATCTCCTACCTTATACAGCAATATAAAAAGTAAAATTAGAATCGGTACAGAAATATTAGTATTTAATCCAGATTTATGTCTAGTAAAAAATTCAATAAATGGATTTTTTACTGCGCTTATAAATGTTGTAGGCTCAGAAACTTTTCTTGGTTCTTCCGAGATCAATGTTATCATGATTCCAAATACCATTATCGATGCCATTATGCCATAGACAACTTGATATGTGAAAAAGTCTGCTAGTATCAGACCGCCAGCGCCAGCAGCTAAGGCCCCAATTCTATAACCTAACACATAAGCCGATGCCCCAAGTGCTTGTTCTTCATTGTCTAACGATTCCCTTCTGTAAGCATCTATTACGATATCTTGTGATGCTGAGAAGAAAGCAACTAATAGTGCAAGTACTGCTACATTATAGGTATTCATTCCAGGATTACTCATCCCAAGAGCAATGATTGAGATTGCCAAGAAGACTTGTGTAACTAAAAGCCAACCCCTTCTTCTTCCAAATCTATTTATAACATACCGATCAAATATCGGGGCCCATAAAAATTTTAGTGAGTAAGGAAGTCCAACTAATGCGAATAGTCCGATAGTTGATTTTGAAATACCTTCATCAGTCAGCCATGCTTGTAATAAAGTTATAGTCAATAGTAAGGGTACGCCTGACACAAATCCCATGGCTTGTGTGACAAGCATCTTTCTTGTCATATATGGGCTAAATGAACTATATAATTTCTCTTTAAGGTTTCTCATATTCAATTGTCAGTGGGCTATGATCCGAAAATCGTTCTTTTTTATAAATCTCTACTTTTCTAGGTATAAGATTAGCAGTTGAAGTCAACATTTGGTAATCAATTCTCCATCCTACATTATTGTCCCATGCTCTCCCCCTGTTAGACCACCAGGTATACTGTTCCGATCTCTTATCTATCTCCCTAAACGCATCTATAAAGCCATATTTTTGTGTTATCTTATCTAACCACATTCTCTCTTTAGGCAAGAAACCAGAGTTTTTTTGATTAGATTTCCAGTTTTTTATATCTATTTCTTTATGGGCAATGTTCCAATCACCGCATATAATCGTGGGCTTATTTCTTCTTTGTATTTTCTTGAGATATGTTTCAAAGCTTTTCATAAATTTATATTTCATTTCTTGTCGAACATCACCTGAAGAACCTGAAGGGAAATATACTGATATGAAGTTATACAATTTTTGTTCAACTTCAATAAATCTTCCTTCCTCTTTAAATATACTAGATCCGAATGTGTCTGAGACATGTAATGCTTTTTCCTTTGAATATATACAGACACCACTATATCCCTTTTTCTTAGCAACAGCTAAATATCTATTATATCCATGTAGTCCAAATTCCTTAGTACTAATCTGCTCCTCAGTAGCTCTAACCTCTTGTAAACATATAACGTCAGCTTTTTTTCTTTTTAGCCATTTAAACAAACCCTTTTTCTGGCTTGCTCTAATTCCACATACATTTAGTGTTAAAACTCTCATACTCTTTGTCTGTACCATGATAATATAATATAAAGATATAGATGAATGACCTAAAAAAACAATTTATAGAATTCATATTAGAACACGAAATACTTCGTTTTGGTAACTTTACGCTCAACTCTGGCAGGGAAAGTCCTTATTTCTTTAATACTGGTTTATGTAATAGCGGTAAATTGCTTGCAAAATTAGCTGAATTTTATTGCCATTATATCATTCAGAATAAGTTGGCTTTTGATTACGTGTTTGGACCTGCATATAAAGGTATAACTTTAGCTTCTTCTATTAGCAACATGCTATATATGATTTATGATATAGATAAGCCATATTCTTTTAATAGGAAAGAAGCAAAATCACATGGTGAGTCAGGAATTTTTGTTGGTTTTCAGCCTAAAGGTAAATCTTTGGTTGTTGACGATGTTATATCATCCGGAGAATCTATTGATAAAGCACTTAGTTTGTTAAATCAAAGCAACTCATCTGCTAATCATGTTTTGGTTGCATTTGATAGGATGGAAGTTGGAACAAAAATCTCAGCAAAAAAAGAACTGAGCGACAAATGGGGCATTGAATTACTGTCAATTATAGACCTTGAAGATATAGTCAATTATCTTCAAGTAGATGATAAATATTCTGCTGCTCTTAAGGACATGACAGTATACCTAAAAAAATATAAGGCATAATTATATTATTAAACTTATACCAACTGTAATTGTGATTAATTGATATATTCTTCTTATGGATTTATTGCTTTTTTTTAATGATATTTTTGCTCCTATGTATCCACCCATGAGAGAACCAAAAATTAGTGAAGGTAAGAGAATTAAATATAAATCTGTATTAAAACTTAAGATTATTGCCCCCATAGCATTATAGAAAAATCCTACAATTATTAATGTGTATGCAATTGCATTTTTATAATCTAATCCAAAGAATGTAATTAATGACATGGTGAATATCAAACCTGTACCCGCAGATAACGAACCATTTAGTAATCCAGTTATAAATGCAAAAAAATACCCTAAAAAAATTTGATTAGAGTTACTAGTTTTTTTTATATTCTCTCCATGATTTTTTTGGTACAACGAATATATTGCTATACATACAATAAATACACCAAGACTAGTTCGCGCAATATTTTCATCTGTTATTACTATTGCTTCCGCACCTAATATTACACCTGGTATCCCAAACAAGAGTAGCTTGCATATTAATTTGTAATCAAAAGCAATAACTGTTTTAAATTTAGATGTCGCTCCTACACCCAATGCAACCGTAGCTATCTTATGGGTTGCCAAGGCATTAATAAATGCAATATCATATAGAAGTAATATTGCTGGTAGTTGTATCACTCCTGCACCACCACCAGAAAATGCTGAAAAAATATTTGATATTAACGATACAAAAAATAATATTAAATGATCGAGCACTTATAGCCTACGAATCATAGTTCCGATACCATCATCTGTAAATAACTCTAATAGGACTGCATGATTCACCGTGCCATCGATGATTTGAACATGTTCTACTCCAAAAGAAACCGCTTCTAGGGCTGAATTAACTTTTGGAAGCATTCCCTTGGAGATGATTTTATTATCAATTAATTTTCTTACATTCGCTGCATTAATTGACTGGATATGTTCCCCATCTTTATCCAAGATACCGGAAGTATTAGTGAGAATTAGATATTTTGTTGCTTGTAATATGTGTGCAATTTTACCAGCAACTAAATCTGCGTTGATATTATATGTTGTACCATCCTCACCAATTCCTATAGGTGCAATAACTGGAATAAATGGTGATCCATCTAATAAAGTCACTACCTCTGGATCAATACTTTGAACAGTCCCCGTATTTTTAAAATCTATATCTTTAAACTCACCTTCACCAATCATTTTTTTTGCTCTTATAAGACCACCATCTTTTCCTGATAAGCCAACAGCCTTACCGCCATGTGATGTAATTGCATTTACGATTTCTTTATTCACAAGACCTCCAAGTACCATCTCTATTATATGTACTGATTCGGGACTAGTTATCCTCATGCCATTTGCAAATTCTGATTCTATACCAAGTTTCTTAAGATATGATGTTATTTGTGGACCACCACCATGAATAATAACTGGGTGCAATCCTACCTGTTTAAGAAGAACAACGTCACGAGCAAAGTTATTTTTAAGAACTTCATCTGTCATTGCATTGCCACCAAACTTAATGACAATTACTTTATTAGATAATTTTTGAATATAAGGTAGCGCCTCTATTAAGATTTTAGCGGTGCTTGGAGTTATACTACTATTTTTTCTATACTTTACTTGCTCGTTCATTCTATTATATTAATTTTAATTTTATCATCTACTTTATTTATCTGTTCTTGAACTAAGTTTTTAATGTTTCTTAGAGATTTTTCATCATCGGCTTCAAACCGTAATACTAAATTAGCACTTGTGTTAGAGCATCTTATTAAAGCCCAGCCATTTTCAAATATTATTTTCATCCCATCAATATTAATAATACTAGCATTCTCGAACTTTGCTAGTTTTACAAATAATTCCATAAAAGTAAAATGATTATTGCCTTTAAATTCTATATTAATTTCGGGTGTAATTACTGTATTAGGAAGTTTGTCTAGAGGTTCGTCAATATTCTGATATTTACCCAGTATTTCTAGAAGCCGTAATGATGAATAAATACCATCATCAAACCCATACCACTTATCTGCAAAAAATATATGACCGCTAAGCTCGCCTCCTAATGCTGCCTGATTATCTATTATTGCTTTCTTTATAAATGAGTGTCCTGTTCTACATAAAATTGGCACACCTCCATTTTTTATAATTTCTTTTTCAAGGTGCTTAGAACATTTGATGTCATAGACTATTTTTGCTCCCTGATTCTTATTGAGTATACTTTTGCTAAAAATCATCATAAGTTGATCTGGCCATAGCACTTTTCCATTTTTTCTCACTGCAGCAATCCTATCTCCATCGCCATCATATGCAAATCCGATCATAGAATCACTATCTGATAGAATCTTTTTTAATTCAGCTAAGTTCTTTTCATCAGATGGATTTGGTGAATGATTAGGAAAATTTCCATCTACCTTTTCGTTAATTATTTTTGTTTTTATTTTTAACGCATCAAATATTTTTCGAACAACATTTCCAGTTATACCATTTCCACAATCTATACTAACTGTATGATTAAAATCAATATCTAAAGTATCAATTAATTTTGTTATGTAACTTTCTAAGATAGTAGAATCATTTTTTATACTACCTTTTTGTCCATATAAAAACTGTCCTTTGTCAGCTATCTCGAAAATCTCTTTTATATATTCACCATAGAGTGTTATGTTATTCACAACCATTTTAATTCCATTATAATTTTTTGGATTGTGGCTGCCAGTAATCATTAACCCATTCTTAATATTGAGGTTTTTTAATGAATAATTAAGTAATGGCGTTGGTAGTAGCCCTATGTCTACAACATCAATACCAGTTGATATGAGGCCTTCTATTAAGCTCTTTTTAAGAGTTGGACTTGATAACCTGCCGTCTGCACATAAGCATACCTCAGTTCCAGCATTTTGATTATTAATGTATGTGCCAATTGCTTTACCTACTAAGTTATAAACATCCTCATTGATTTGTTCTGGATATACACCTCTTATATCATATGCTCTAAATATATCTTTTGTAATAATCAATTTATTTTTTTCCTGAAGATCCAAAACCCGCATCACCTCTACCTGTCTTTTCAAAACTTTCCACTTGCTTTAACTCTGGTTGTTGTACACTAATAAATACTAATTGAGCAATTCTATCATATGGTTCAATGGTGAAATGCGCATCACTTCTATTCCAACATGAGACCATCAGTGGTCCCTGATAGTCTGAGTCAATGAGACCAACAAGATTTCCTAGCACAATACCGTGTTTATGACCTAGTCCTGATCTTGGTAATATTAAGCCAGCATACTTACTGTCTTCAATAAAAATAGATATACCTGTCGATATTAATTTCGTTTCATTTGGTTTAACTTCTATGGTTCTATTAATTGAGGCTCTAAGGTCTAAACCGGCAGAACCTTTTGTTAAATAATCTGGAAGCTTTGTTAACTTATTATCCAGAATTTTAATCTTCACATCATTTAACATCAAGACTTACCAGACTAACTTTCTTAGAATACTCTGATGATATAATTTTGAATAGCTCAACTGCTATATTAATTTTTTTATCTTCATCAATTTCTTTAGTTCTATCTTTAGTAAATACTGTAACTTTATTAAAGTCTGACTCAAACCCAATTTTCAACTCATGGTTTGCTATATTGCCTATAATCATATCTAAATTTTTATCTTCAAGCTTATGTTTTGCATTAGCATCCAATTTATCTGTTTCTGCAGCAAATCCTATTGTAAAAAGCTTTTTATATTTTTCTGATACAGTTTTTAAAATATCAGCTCCACGTGTAAATTCTATATTCAAATTCCCGTCACTCTGTTTATGTTTAACTTGAGAATAATTTATAGGTCTATAATCTGCAATAGCAGCTGCTGATATAAAAATATCGAAATCACGAACTTTTGAGATTACTACATTGAGCATATCCGAAGATGTATCAACATATGTAGTTTTAATATTTTTGATTGGTTGAATCTTCACAGGACCTGAAACAATCTCTACATATGCTCCCATTGATTTTGCTGCTAAAGCCATAGCATATCCCATTTTACCAGAACTATAATTACTAATATATCTGACTGGATCAATTGGTTCACGTGTGGGGCCAGCTGTAATTAAAATTTTGCTTCCTGCAATACTAGAATTATTATCTTGCCTGCTTATAACTTCAATAATTTCATTTGAACTTGACATTCTTCCATATCCAATATCTCCGCATGCATGACTTCCATAGCTAGGCCCTATCATTGTTATATCTGCAGATTTGAGTTTTTCCTTACTATTTTGTGTAACTTTATTGTTCCACATATCTGGATTCATCGCAGGAACAACAAAGATTGATTTTGTAAATGCCAAGCATATTGTGGATAGTAAATCATCTCCATGTCCATTTGCTAATTTATTCATAAAGTTTGCAGTGCATGGAGCTATAAGGATAATATCAGCCCACTTTGCTAAGCTTAGATGCTTAAAATTTTCTTTTGTATGGGACTGTGATTCCTCACATATTACCTCTTCACCGGAAAGAGCCTCAAGAGTCGTTTCTGTTATAAATAACTCAGAACTTTTTGTCATAACCGTCTTAATATTACAACCTTGTTTTTTTAGATTACTCACAAGATCTGCAGATTTATACGCTGCGATACTACCTGTAATCCCTAGAAGTATATTTTTGTTTGAAAGTATATTCATATAGCCGCGCCAATTATTTTTTTAAGTGATTGTACTAGTGATTGTATTTGTTTTTTTGTGTGACCGCTAGTTAAATTAACTCTAATGAGGTCATTATTAATTGGCACTGTAGGATACCTAATTGCTTGAATTAATATATTTTCCTTTTTAATCTTTTTGCATATATCAACAACAGTTATTGGGTCACCAATTGTTATCGTTTGTATTGCTGTGTTTGATTCATTTATTTTTATGTTATTAAATTTTACTAATTTTTTAAAATATTTAATATTTTCATAAAGTTTATTTACCAGGCTCGGTTTGCTCTTTATTATATTAATACTCTCTATTGTTGTTGCTACTAAGGCTGTCGGTAATGCGGTCGAATATATATATGGTCTAGATTTCTGTACCATAAGATTTATTAACTCATTTGATCCTGCAATAAAAGCACCAAACGTTCCGATTGCTTTTCCAAAAGTTCCTATATATGCATCTATTTTAGCCCCCTTAAATTTTTTGATGTTTCGTGAACAAGGGAAGTCATTATTACAATTTTGTGCGACACCAAAGCCATGTGCATCATCTACAAATAACAGAGCATTGTTGTCTTCAGAAATTTTAGATAATCTCTTAATATCTATAATCTCTCCCGTCATACTGAAGACAGTGTCTGTATAGATTATTTTTGTAGATTTTTTATATTTTTTTAATTTTTTCTCTAGGTCATGATAGTCAAGGTGATTATACCTAATCAATTTTACTGATGATAGTCTCGAACTCTCTATAATAGAGCTATGATTAAGTTTATCTTGGAATACAATTATGTCTTTGTCACCAATAGCATTTATTAGCCCTACATTTGCAAGATAACCAGAATTTACAACTAGTACAGATTCGAACCGAAGAAGTTTAGCAATCTTTTTTTCCAATTGCATATGTTTTTTATTATACCCACTTATCAACGGTGACGAGCTTGACCCGATACCAAATTCACTAGTATTATCGCTAAGGGATTTTTTTAATTTTTTATTATTAGCTAAATTTAAATAGTTATTACTTGCAAAATTTATATATTTTATTTTATTGATGGTAACTATTGTATCTTGCGCAGAGTCAAGTAATAATCTTTGTCTATAAAGACCCTTTTCTTTCAGACTAGAGAGTTTTTTTTGAAAATCTATCACTAATGTTCAACTACGTTTTTTCTTATAGGTTGCTGGTATTAATTGGAATATCAGAGAGCTTTGTCAGATTATCCGAGGTAGTTTCTAATGCGCATTGATCTTGTTCAATATGCCCATCTGTTTTAATTTTTAAATTATTTAGTAATTTTCTATCATGTTTAATAGTAGAATTCTTTGTTGTAAGTAGTTCTTCACCATAGAAAATTGAATTTGCTCCAGCGAAAAAACAAAGTGCTTGCATTTGGTCATTCATAGTGTCCCTTCCAGCGGATAGTCTAACATATGACTTGGGCATTGCTATTCTTGCTAATGCTATTACTCTAATAAAGTCAAATTCATCTACATTTAGATTTCCAGAATATGGCGTTCCTTCTACTTTTACAAGTTTATTAATTGGCACTGATTCGGGCTGTTCATCTAAATTTGCTAACACTTGAATCAGCTTAATCCTATCTATACCATCTTCACCTAATCCAATAATACCGCCACAACAAACTTTTATACCAGCATCTCTTACATGCTGAATTGTATCTAATCTATCTTGATATGTTCTGGTTGTTACGACTTTTTTATAATATTCTTCCGAGGTATCCAAATTATGATTATAGTAATCAAGCCCAACAGATTTGAGCTCGTCAGCTTGATTCTTTGTCAACATACCAAGAGTAACACAAGTTTCAAGTCCTAATCCTTTTACCCCTTTAACCATTTCTTTTACTTTAGCCAGATTACTGTTAGTGAGATTTCGCCAAGCCGCTCCCATGCAAAAACGTGTTGCACCAGTATTTTTAGCATCTTTGGCTTGTTTTATTATTTCACTGAGGGGAAGAGTTTTCTCAAGATTAATATCAGTATCATACCGTATGCTTTGAGAGCAATACTTACAATCTTCTGGACAACCTCCAGTTTTAATAGACATTAGTGTTGATATTTGAATCTTATTAGGATCATGATTCTCCCTATGAATTTCATGCGCCTTCCACAAGAGATCATTGAAAGGCATATTATACATATCTTCTAGCTCTTTGGTTGTCCAGTTATTTTTTATAGTTTGATTGCTCATAATAATTTATAGATAGTTAAATAGTAGACCAAAACTAATTATTAATCCAAATATATTATTATTTTCAAATGCTGATATACATTGATATGGTTTTCTTGATTCAGCTAAAAGGCTCTGATATATGACAGTAAGCAAAGACAAAGTTACGAATAAGTAATATACGAAATCATAAGAATTAATCAGTCCTAGTAAGATAAATCCAATCACAACGGTATAATGCATGTACTTTGAATATTTGATGTCATTATCTCCAAAAAAAAGAGCCGATGAACCTACACCAATCTTTTTATCATCTTTTTTATCTGCCATAGCATAATACGTGTCATATACAATTGCCCATATAATCGTCGATAAATATAGTATTATACAGTTAACATCAATATATCCTTTTTCTAAGATGAAAATCATAGGAATGCTCGAGCCAAATGCCATGCCTAAAACAAATTGCGGTAACTTGAAATATCTTTTTGTTAATGGATATGCAACTAATAACACTAATGAGAAAATTGCAAATATAAGAATTTTAAACTCCAGCATAATCAGTAAGATGAAACACACTGAAAGCAACAATGCAAAAATAATTAACGCCTCATAATTCGATACTTTTTTGCTAGCCAGTACTCTCTCTTTTGTTCTCTCAACTTTTCTATCAAAATCTTGATCAAAGTAATCATTAATTACACAACCAGCAGATCTTGTAGCTAAAATACCAATTGAAAAAATAATTAAGTAAAATATATTAGGACTACCTTCTGATGATACTAAAAATGCCCATAGTGCAGGCCACATTAATAGTAGGTAACCTATTGG
The DNA here is from genome assembly GCA_002698665.1 of Gammaproteobacteria bacterium. Taxonomy (GTDB): domain Bacteria; phylum Pseudomonadota; class Gammaproteobacteria. The sequence goes on from NZZP01000012.1 coordinate 53,917, forward strand.
TTTATCAACCCTCATGAGTTGTAAATAGAGTCTTAGTTTAGACATGAATATTAAATCTTGCCATCTAATCCCATCTGAAAATACTTATGTACAATTGACTCTTGGTTTTCTAATAACCAGTCAATATCAGGTTTATTATTCATGGCTTTGTTAATTGCCTGAGCTGTTGCTTTTCTGTGAATGTCAAATAATATCCTGTGATTCAGATTTTCATCTTTAGCGACTGACGGATTTAACCACACAGAAACAATTATACCTAATTCATTTGCTTTATCTTTAGGTATATCTCCGCTCCTTACTGAATCAAGAACGCCATTAGCTATTGCTGCTTGAACTGTTCCCATCAGTATGTTGGTGTATCTATTATCTTTGACAGTAACCTTACTAACCATTAATGTTGCCGGTTTAACCATAATGTCTGTATTCATAATAGCTAGGACTTTTGAATGTCCTTTACTTTGGTCGCCAATCAAATTAGCAAAAGCTGTCCCAAATGGCCCGTCTAGATGTCCTATAACAATTTCTGGCTCTGCAGCTGTTCCCGCAGGGCCACCTGCAACAAGCGATTCGCCTACTTTCATAACAAAATTATCGTTCATAAATTATTCCTTCAAAATTGATTTTTATGACTATAATATAGGTTAAGCTTGATAAAAGGAACATATAACATGATAAGAAGTTTCAAGAATTTTACACCATCTATACATAAGACAGCATATATAGATGAACAGGCTACTGTGATTGGTGATGTTACTATTGGTAAGGACAGTGCTTTATGGCCACAAGCTGTTGCGAGAGGGGATATAAATAAAATTACTGTTGGAGATAGAACTAATATACAAGATGGTGCAATTTTACATGTTACTCATGTCAGTGAATATTGTCCTTCGGGTTACCCATTATCTATAGGCAATGATGTAACTATAGGCCACTCTGCTGTTATACATGCGTGTACGATAGGCAATCAAGTGTTAATTGGGATGGGGAGTATTATCTTAGACGGAGCAATTGTTCCATCTAATACTATGATAGCTGCGGGCGCATTAATTGGTCCTGGCAAAACTCTGGATAGTGGTTTTTTGTATGTAGGAAGTCCAGCTAAAAAATTGCGCGAACTTTCTGCTAAAGAGTTGAAATTTTTATTATACTCTGCGGAAGGATACGTAGCTTTAAAAAATCAGTACTTGTAATTATCAAGAAAGTTCATCAGTAATTTCCTTGGTATTAGGTATGAATCCATTCCATATTTCGTATGAAAATGCAGCTTGCTCAACAAGCATGCCAATGCCGTTGTATGATGTATGTGCACCATTTCTTAATGACCATTCTTGAAATCTAGTATTTTTATTAGAATAGAATAAGTCATAAGTCAATGATTCAGAGCTTATAACTCCTAATGGAAATTCAATCGGTTCGCTAGTGAGACTAATGGGTGTAGTGTTAATTATAAAATTATAATCTATGCCATTTTTATATACATTTATGTCTACATCTTTATCAAACATTTTTTTTAGATCATCAGCTCTAGAAATTGTTCTCGTTAAAATATCAATTTTTTTTACGTCTAAAGTGCGTAACGAATTAACAATACTTCTAGCCGATCCACCAGCGCCTAAGATAAGTATATCCTTTCTTGATAAGTCTATATTTTTATTTTGGAGATCTTTAAGAAAACCTTTGCCATCAGTATTATATGCAGTTATTTTTTTGTCATAAAAAAATAGTGTATTAGCGGAGCCACACTCTCTTGCAGAAGTATCTATTTCATCTGCAAAATTATACGCTTGTTCTTTAAAAGGTATGGTTACATTAGCACCATATCCATTTTTTGAAAAAAAACTTTGCGCATGAGTTTCAAAATGTTCCTCAGAATCAGGTTCAATTATCTTATATTGAATATTTATGCCTTGCTGTGAAGCAAAGCTTTTATGTATTTTTGGTGACAAACTATGCTTTGCCGGTAATCCAATTACACAAAACTTTTTTACTTCAGCCATGCCAATACATCTTTAGCAAAGTACGTCAATATAGCATTAGCACCTGCTCGTTTCATACTTAAAAGTGATTCCATTACGATTTTCTTTTCATCTAACCAGTTCTTTTGAGATACAGCCTTAATCATTGCATATTCACCACTAACTTGATAGGCAAAGATAGGCACATTAAATTGATCATTTATTTTTTTTATTATATCTAGATATGGCATACCAGGTTTTACCATTATAATATCTGCTCCTTCAGATAAATCTAATTCTACTTCTCTTATTGATTCGCTTTCATTGCCATAGTCCATTTGATATGTATCTTTATTTGCTGTCCCTATATTTTTACTAGACTTTACTGCATCTCTAAATGGACCATAAAAATTAGAAGAGTATTTAACTGCATACGACAAAATTTTTGTATCAAAAAAAGAGTTTTTTTCTAAGCTACTTCTAATAGCTTTAATTCTACCATCCATCATATCTGATGGAGCAACAATGTCAGCACCAGCTTCTGCATGACTAAGTGCCTGTTTAACAAGTATTTCTATTGTTTCATCATTAACTATATTTTTTTTTGAATCCAAGATTCCATCCTGCCCATGTTTTGTATACGGGTCCAGCGCAACATCACTAATAATAGCAATATCTTTTACTGCTTTTTTTATATGACTTATCGCCTTCTGCATTAATCCATCAGCATTGTAGCTCTCAGAGCCATTATTATCTTTATTTCTTTCGCTTATACATGGAAATAATGCTACCCCTTGCAGACCTATTTTATGTAGAGCTTTAATTTCTTTTATTGCGATATCTATGGACATTCTATAGATATTTGGCATAGATGTGATTTTTTCTATCTTATTCTTGCCATCTATTATAAATATTGGTTGAATGAGATCGTACTTAAACAAATTATTTTCCCTTACTAAGTTTCTTATTGGGTTATTTGCCCGTAACCTTCTCATTCTTATATTTGGAAAACTTTTTTTCATTTTAATACTCTAACACTTTTTATTTTAAGAGAAGATGATATATTATTCTATCATCAATTAATATAATGGAGACTCAATATGTCCATTTGGCAAGAAAATTTTACACTTTCACATGTTATTTCGTTGAGAAATAACAATCTTAATAAGCATTTGTGTATCGAATTTATTGAACTTGGCGATGATTATATTATTGCCAGGATGCCCGTAGAAGACTTTACTAGGCAATCGCGTGGTATCTTGCATGGAGGAGCATCATGTGTTTTGGCAGAAGCTTTAGGAAGTATTGCTTCTAATATGTGTATAGACATGAGGAAACAGAAAGCGGTGGGCCTAGAAATCAATGCTAATCATGTTAGACCAGTTTCTAAAGGTTATGTGACTGGTACAACAACAGCAGCCAGTCTTGGAAAATCTGTTCATGTTTGGAATATTGACATTCGCAATGATGCTGGAAAATTAAATTGTGTCTCTAGGCTAACTACGGCGATAGTGAATCTAAAAGGAGATGAGATTGAACATAATAATAAGCTTTTAGATAATTTATTAAAATAGATTCTAAAGAAATTTTTTAAGCTCTCTCTCAAATTTGCTCAGTTTTTTGTTATTATCACCCCACATGACTAAAGGTGGCATAGACATTAATATTGATTCAGGCCTTCCTCCTGACTGAAGACCAAATAAAGTGCCTCTATCATACAGCAGATTAAATTCAACATATCGGCCTCTCCGTACTAGTTGAAACTCTTTATGAATTTTAAGGTATTTTTTCTTTTTATACTTGGCAATTATTTTGATATATGTATCTAAATATGTCTTTGCAACATCATCAACAAAATCACGATAGACATCTTTATCTTTTAAATTAAGTTGGTCAAAAAAAATTCCTCCAATACCTCTCTTTTCTTTTCTATGTGCATTATAAAAATAATCATCACAATCTTTACTGAATCTTTCATAAAATTTCTTATCATATTTATTACATACTTTTTTAGCTGAATCATGCCATTCTTTAATATCAGCTTTGTTTGGGAAATATGGTGTTAAGTCATAACCTCCTCCGAACCACCATGATTTATTAGATTTCTCATCTGTCTCAAAGTATCTTACATTCATATGAGAACAAGGCATAAATGGATTATTCGGATGAACTACAACAGATACTCCTGTAGCATTAAATTTACTTACTTTACCTTTCAGTCTTTTTTGTAATGCAGATTTTGGCAATATGTCACCACTAATCGATGAAAAATTCACCATGGCTCTCTCTATCATTTTCCCATCATTAAACTCATAACTTATTCCTCCACCACCAGATTTATAATTCCAATTCACTCTACTTTTTCTAGAGCTGCGATCGAATAATGAAAAATTCTTGATAATACTATTTTGTATATTTCGAAAATTTTTTTCAATTTTTATATATTCATCTGTTTTAGCCATTATCTTATTTTTTCTCCTGTTAACATGTTCTTAATTATACTTGTATTTGTATAACTGCCTATCTCTCCTTCAACAAGAAGTGGTATAGAACTAGAAAAATTTTTAGTAATATCCTCTTTGCTTATGAATGGTTCCTCTGAACTCTTGTTAGCACTAGTTGATATTATAGGCTTACCGAAAATACTACAAATCTGTTTAATTATCTTATGATTAGATATTCTAATAGCTATTAAGCCAGTACTTTCGTCAATCAGCCATTGTGGAGCTTCCCCTAAAGCTGGTATAAGCCAAGTTATATGTCCTGGCCATGATGACAACACATCATCTGTTAATGACTCTATATTTATAAGATTATTCAAGTGATTAATAGCAGATGCAACAAGAATGAATGGTTTATTGCTGACTCTTTTTTTAATTTTATATATTTTATCTACACTTTTTTGATTCCAAGGGTCACAACCTATACCATAAACAGCTTCTGTTGGATATGCGATAATTTCACCTTTCTTGATATATTCCACAGCCAGGGAAGGGTCACCAATTATCATGATGCTTTAGGTCTGAATCTTCGTCTTCCTCTTCGTTTAGGAGGTGCATTTTTTATCATTTCAACACATTGTTCTTCATTTAAGCTCTCTGGCTTTATGTCTTTAGGTACAGTTACATTCACTTTACCATTAGTAACATATGGGCCATACCTTCCATTCAGGACCTTAATTCCTGATTCTTCGAATATATTAATATTTATATTAGCATCTATCTCAATTTTCTCTTTTATCAAATCAATAGCTTCTTGCTCTTCAATTGTGAATATATCACGATCTCGAACACTAACATTGGTCTTATTATTTTTAAGGTACGGTCCATATGGACCAATATTAGCTAGAATATCATGGTTGTTATATGAACCAATTTTTAATGGTAGAGCAAAAAGTTTAATTGCATCATCCATAGTTATTGAATCTATATTTTTTTTCATTTCAGTAGTAAGTGGAGCCCATTTAGGCTTTTCCTCATCATCTTTAGTTCCCATCTGAATTGTTGGACCATATTTCGTCAACCTGACTGTAACTGGCCTTTTAGTATCCGGATGTGATCCTAAATTTTTTAATTCTCTTTGTTCAGAGATGTCAACTGTTTGTAGCTTTTCTTCTAAATTTGATCTAAATGGTTCATAGGTACCTCTTATACAAGACATAGGATCCTGCTCACCATTAGCAATCAAATCAAGATTATCTTCTAATCTTGCTGTAAATTCAAAATCTACCAAATCATTACTGAAGTGCTTCGTTAATGTATCACATACGACTTTAGCCAATGCTGTTGGTTGAAAATTATTGGCATCAGGGTCAACATAATTACTATCAAGTATTTTTGATATAATTGTTACATACGTTGATGGTCTTCCTATACCGAGTTCTTCAAGTGCTTCTATTAAACTAGCTTGATTATATCGTGGTGGTGGCTGGGTAAATTTTTGATCTACAGATACATCCTTTATATTCAGCTTGTCACCTTTTTTGAGATTTTCTAGAATTTTCTTATTTAACTTATCTTTAGCATCATCATCTGATAAATCATATATCTCTTTAAATCCATTATTTTTTAGAAAAGACCCACTATACCTAAAGCCATATTTATCATTTAAATTTAAATCAATACCAACTTGTTGATTAACAGCATCTATCATTTGTGAAGCTACTGTCCTTTTCCAAATTAGTTCATATAATTTATATTCACCATCTTCCAGGTATTTTTTGATTTTTGATGGCGTATTACTTATTAAAGTCGGTCTTATAGCTTCGTGAGCTTCTTGAGCATTTTTAATTTTTTTTGTATATATTCTATTTTCAGCGGATTTTAGTTTCGGGTATGTTTGATTTAAATAGTTTTCTATATCTTTTAAACAGTCTGCTGATAAGCTAGTAGAGTCTGTGCGCATATAAGAAATTAATCCAACAACTTCCTGATCACCTAGAGCAACACCTTGATATAGTCTTTGCGCGAGACTAGAGGTTTGTTTCACAGAAAAGCCAAGAGAAGAATATGCTGCACGTTGCAAGGATGCTGTTGTAAATGGCGCGCTTGGTTTAATTTTCCTCTCAGACATTTTTATATTATCTATAGAGATTTCTTTGAATTCTCTAAGATTTTTTTCAATTTTTCCAGCATCTACTGAGGATGCAATTGTTGTTATTTTGCCTTTTTTAATTTTCGTACCATCAATAGTAACTAGTTCTAAGTCAATACAATCTGAGCCAGAGCAAGCATTTATATTTGCAGTCCAATATTCTATTGGATTGAATGCACTTATTTCCTTTTCTCTTTCTACAATTAATCTTAATGCTGGGCTTTGGACTCTTCCACCTCTTGCAAATCTGCTCACTTTTTTCCAAAGAAACTCAGAAATATCATAACCCATTAAATAGTCTAGCGTCCTCCTTGCAACATATGCATTCCACAAATCATGAGAAATTTGGCGCGGGTTATCTAATGCCGATTTAACTGCTGCTTCTGTAATCTCATTAAATGCCACTCTATATGTTTTTTTATCTTTTAAGAGTTTTGCTTTATCTAAGATGTCATATATATGTTTTGAAATGGCTTCGCCTTCTCTATCCGGGTCAGTAGCAAAATATACCGTATCTGCATCTTTAGAAAACTTTTTAATTTCATCGATAACATCTTTCTTGCCATTAGATACTTTCCAGACAGGTTTATAGTCTTTTTCTACATCTATCCCTTTTCCTCCACTAGCAATCAAATCTCGAACATGCCCTACGGATGCTAGCACCTTATATTCATTACCTAAGAATTTTTGTATAGATTTAACTTTTGTAGGTGACTCAACAATCAATAAATTTTTCATTTTTGTATTTATCTCTTATAAATTTGTATTTTTTTACTTTATACTATTAAAATGAAATAATTTACAACATTTTTTGCAAAAGTTTTATTATGAGTACTTTAAATATATTACATTTCCCAGACAATAAATTGAGGCAAAAAGGCAAAGACATTGAGGTTTTTGACTCAAAATTGTCCAAAATTGCCAATGACATGCTGGAGACTATGTATTTATCTAAAGGTATAGGATTAGCTGCTGTACAAGTAGGTATTGCCATTAGAATGATAGTCATTGATGTAAGTGAGACTAGGAATGACCCAGTTATTCTAATAAATCCAGTTATTACTGATAAAGCAGATGAGATAATTTTTGAAGAAGGCTGTCTATCTGTTCCTGGTTTTTATGAAAAAGTAGAAAGGTTTAACAAAATTAAATATTCTTATAAAGATCTGCATGGTAAATCTAAAGAAAGCAATGCAGATGGTCTCCTTGCAGTATGTATACAACATGAGATAGATCATTTGGATGGAAAACTATTTGTTGATTATATATCTGAAATAAAACGTGATAGAATCTCAAAAAAATTACAAAAATTAGGCTCTGAGGGAAATATCCCTGATAGGAAAAAAGTGCCTTACTCAATATAAGAGATTATAATCAATTGAATATAATATTTTTTGGAAGTCCGTCATACTCATGCAATGTTCTTAAGACATTATTAACCTCGCAACATAATATTGCTGCTGTCGTAACTCAAAATACAAAAAATAAAAGAGATAAAAGAACTCCCGTGAGTATATATAGTGAAGCAAATAATTTAGACACACTATATCCAGAAGACCTGAAATCAAAAGATTTTTTAAAAAAAATTTCAGATTACAAACCTGACTTATTCATTGTTTATGCTTATGGTAAAATCTTGCCTCAGATCTTACTTGATATACCGGAATTTGGCGCAATTAATATCCACTGTTCACTATTACCAACATTACGTGGAGCTGCTCCTATACAAAGGGCATTATTAAATAAAGATAAAAGAACAGGTATAACATTTTTCAGAATAGATGCAAAATTAGATCAAGGAAGAATAATATCTTCGCATGCTTATGAAATTAATGATAAGGATGACTCAATCAGTCTACAAGATTGTCTTACAAATCTTGCAAACAAAAATATCTTAAACGCTATAAATTTAAACAAATCTAATCAGTCACTTATTCCACAAGATGAATCTTTGGCAACATATGCTAGTAAAATTAATAAGTTTGAGTCTGTAATAGATTGGAATACTAGTAGTATAGACATAGTTCACAAGATACGTGCTTTCGTTGATTGGCCTGTAGCAGAAACACAATTATTTGGTGTAACTATTAAAATATTGCAAGCTAGATACCAACTATCTGAAGATGAAAATCAACCTGGCACTATTATAATGTTTAATAGAAATGAACTTGTTTTCGCAGCTAAAGATGGATATGTTTATGTTGAAAGACTTCAGATTCCAGGTAAAAAAGTCGTACACATCAATGATTTTTTTAACTCAAACAGTGCTATTGTCAGTAAAATCAAAGAATTTCTAGATAAATAAGTCTATTATATTTGAATTAATATGGTGTAGAATGAAGTCGTGAAAATAATCCAGTCGATGAAATGAAAAAAATCATAGTCTTTGGTGGTGGACAGGTTGGCTCTTCTGTTGCCAAAATTCTCTCTGATGATGGTAATGACATAACTCTTGTAGATTATGACAAGGATGTACTGGACGATCTGAAAGAAAAAATGGATATAAAGACTGTGCACGGTCTTGCATCTTATCCTTCAATCCAAAAAATGGCTGATGCAGAAAATTCTGACATGATTATTGCAGTAACTGGCAGTGATGAAGTTAATATGGCTGCTTGTCATATTGCTAAGACTGTATATAAGGTTCCAAAAAGGATAGCCAGGCTAAGAGCAAATGAGTATCTTAGAATGGAAGAAGGATTTGATAAAAGTTCATTCTCAATTAATGATGTTATAAGCCCAAATATTCTTCTCACAGATTACGTAAAAAATATACTAGATCATCCAGGTGCATTCCAAGCATTTAATTTTGCTTCTGGGCTTGTCAAGGTTATAGCTGCAACAGTATTACCAGATGGACCTCTGTCTGGCAAAAACTTGTCTGAGTTCAAAAAACATATGCCAAATGTAGATGTTAAAGTTGCTGCTATTTATAGAGATAAGAAGTACATAATTCCTAATGGTGATACACCAATATTACCAGAAGATGATGTTTTCTTTATTGCCACTGAAGAAAATATGCGCTTCATGAGTGAGTTAAAAAAATCAACAGAAAAACCACATAATGTCATTATAGCGGGTGGCGGTAGAGTTGGATCAGCATTAGCAAAGAAACTAGAGACAATTTATGACTTAAAATTAATTGAAAAAGACCAATATGCTGCTAAAAAAGTTGCAGAGACTCTATCATCAACAGTAGTACTCAATAATGACATCGCGGATGAAACATTGTTAAAAAATGAAAACATTGAAGATGTAGATTATTTTTGTGCTGTGACAAATGATGATCAGATGAATATATTGTCTGCAAAATTAGCTAAAGATATGGGGGCAAAAAAAACTATCGCAATTGTAAACAAGTCATCATACAGAAACCTTGTATCTAAAGAGATTGATATTGTTGTGTCACCAGAAGATGTAACAATAGGGTCATTACTAGCTTCTGCAAGAAGCAGTGATATTGTTAATGTCCACCAACTTGGATTAGGAGATGCAGAAGTAATGGAAATTATAGTTCACGGGGACTCAAAAACGTCTAAGCTGGTAGATAAAAAAATATCAGAAATTGATTTGCCTAAAAAAACAATAATAGGAGCTATTGTGAGAAAAGAAAAGGTCATACTTGCAAATAATGATTTAGTAATTAAGGCGGACGATCATATAATTATATTTGTTTTAGAGAAAAAAGATATTCCTAAAATTGAAAAGATGTTTCAGGTCAGCGTAGGATTTTTTTAATGAATGAGTAGTTCCCTAATACAAAGAATAATTGGATTAATGTTAATATCATTTAGCTTTACTCTCGCACTGCCGATAATTATATCTCTGATTTATAATGATGGAAACTTATTAACTTTTATTTATTCATTTTTAATAATTATATTTTTTGGGTTAATACTATATTTTCCTAATAAAAATTCTAATCGTGATATAAAAATCAAGGAAGGATATCTAATTGTAGTGCTATTTTGGGTAATTTTAAGTTTGTTTGGTGCAATACCATTTATGTTAGACCAACAACTTTCACTCTCATTTAAGGATGCCTTTTTTGAGTCTATATCGGGTTGGACAACTACAGGTGCAACAGTAATTAATGATATTGACGTTCTCTCGCCATCTGTACTAATGTACAGACAAGAGTTGCAATGGTTAGGGGGTATGGGCATCGTAATATTAGCTTTAGCTATTCTTCCAGTACTTGGTGTAGGTGGTATGAATTTGTATAAAGCTGAGTCTACTGGACCAATTAAAGACAATAAAATTTCACCAAGGATAGCCGAGACAGCCAAAAGCCTTTGGGCCATATATCTTGGGTTAACTATTGTTTGCTCGACTCTGTATTATATTGCTGGGATGTCAATTTTTGATGCTATAGCTCATAGTTTCTCAACAATAGCTATAGGGGGATTTTCAACTCACAACGACAGTATAGGTTTTTTCGATAACATTTTCATCGAGGTGATTTGTATGATATTCATGCTTTTGTCTGCTATGAATTTTATTCTTCATTTCATGATGTTAAAAACAAGAAGTATTTCCATATATCTAAAGGACACTGAATTAAGATCATACTTATTCATTATTCTTATCCTTTATATCTTACTCCTATTATTCAACACTATCAGCAATGAAAATATTTCATCAAGAGATCTTCTGTTTCATTCAATTTCATTCATAACAACATCGGGATTTACAACTAATTTATATACTCAATGGCCATCGTTCATACTTACCATGTTAATCACATTTAGTTTTATTGGAGCCTGTGCTGGTTCAACTGGTGGTGGTATGAAAGTTGTGAGAATTTTATTATTATTCAAATTATTAAAAAGAGAGTTATTAAAAATATTACATCCAA
>NZZP01000013.1 GCA_002698665.1 Gammaproteobacteria bacterium
CAATCCATATCCACCACCTTTACCAGCTCTGAAGTGTCCACTACTATTTAATAAGACTCCTGTACCACTCGTTAAGGTTTGTGATGCTGCACTTGCACCATATATAAGTGTTGAATTATTCATTCGTAATGTTGTACTACCACTTAAATGGAAATCATCTGTAACTAAGTTAAGTGTGTTGGTTCCATTGAATGAAATCCTTGAGCCTGTAGAACTACCAGCCAAGAATCTACCTTGACCATCTGCATAAAATCCATTACCACTATCATAGGCGGTTGGTGGTGATGCACCTAATGAAACTTTACCATTATTAGTTGCACTATCCATAATGATAGTCCCTGCATCTAATCCAAATGTATCAGATTTTAATTGTAAGGTGTTCGCCTGTGCATCAAATTTAAGTAGATTATTGGCATCTCCTCTAACCAAGAAACTACCACTACCATTCATATAAATACCTTTGTTGGTTCCATCAACACTTGTATTCAAAGTAGTTCCCATTGCAAACTCAGGATAAGTTCCTATTGAAGATAATTTTACTTTATTTGTACCTGTTGTTAATAAATTAACTGCAGATGAAGAAACGGTTAAGGTACTACTCTCAAAAGAAATTCTATGTCCATCTGCATCTCCAAATAAGAATGTTCCATCACCCTTTAAGAAAATACCATTTCCATCTGTTGGACTTTTTGGTGGTGTTGAACCAAGAGCAATCACTCCATTATTAGAAGATGATACTATTAATTTTGGTGTGGTTAAATTAAAGTCTCCTGTTACTATTTTTAAATTATCATCTCTACCATATGCAAATGATTGGTAATTACTTTCACCAAAGTTTATTGTTGCATTGGTATCAACTGCCAAGTTTGTAGAGAATAGGAATGCACTTGCACTTAATGCACCTGCAGTAGAGACAAAGAAGTCACTACCACTTAACTCACCACCATCAACTTTGACTATTGGAACTCCACCAGTCCCACCATCTCCATCTAATATAATCTTACCATTACCTAAATTTATTCTTTGGTCTGTAGAACTTATATCAAGAGCTGTAGTATCTAATTCAAATTGTGTTGTTTTAATATTTAAATCACCACTATTGAATTGTAAATATTTGTTTGCAGCTGCCTTGAAGATAAAGTCACCATCACCCTCAATGTATACACCTTTGTTACTTCCAGCCGTATCTGTTACACTTGAAACACCATTACCGATTTGTAATGCACCATTACCTGTACCATCTAAGTTGATGGCTCTACTATTACCAAGACTCATTGAGGCCTGTGTGGATGATATCTCAATACCACTTGATGTTACTTCAAGTCTTGAAGTTGATACTTGTAAATCATCTACAGCAAGGTCAAATGTACTACCAGTCATTATTAAGTAATTGGTTGGATTTCTATATATAGAAATTTCACCACTACCACTCATGAATATTCCTTGTGTTCCAAAAGTTGTTGCAGATGAACCAAGTGCGATTTTTCCACCACCATCTGTTTTAACATCAAATGTGGATGTATCTACATTTAAGTTTTCTGTTTTTACTTCTAAACCATTTGAATCAAATCTTATATATTCATTTGAGTCTTTTTGTAAATTAAATTCTCCACTACCACTTAAGAATATACCATTACTTGATAAATTTGTTGGGATTACACTACCCAATCCAATACTACCACCATCTTTACCTTTTAGTTTTAGTCCACCATCATTACTTGGGTCGGTGTCGTGTCCTAAACTCATTGAGGCATGTTGAGCAGATATATGTAGGTCTGATGCATCTAATTCAAATTTTTGTGATTGTATTCGTATATCATTTGCAAGACTTCCACCACTTCCTGTAACATGTATAAAGTTATTACTATCTCCAACTTTGAACTCTGCATCTGTAAACCAATAGTTATTATTGTTTACATAAATACCATCATTTGTACCTTCAACATTTGTACCAATTATAATCTTATTACTTGCACCAACTCCTGTATGTACAAATAACTTACCAGTAATAGAACCTGTAGTTGCAGTTATACCACCAGTAAAGTAACCATTACTTGTATAAATACCAAACCCTGCATTTGCTGGTGCAATACCAAACTCTGCAAATTCACTAACATTCACTCCACTTAAATCACCAACACGAGCTTTCAAATCTACATCATAAATCCCACTACCTGTTCTTTCCACTATATCAATATATGGTGTGGTTACATCATTTGGATTTGCATTTAATCTAATGTATCCACTTCCTGATGTGTTTGTACCAGTTCCACTTACATAACGACCAGTACTAACAATTACTTGTCCTTCTTCATAGTCTTGTGCATTACTTGCCAAGTCTCCTACAAAATCACCTTGATTACCTGCACCCCAACTTCTTGAAACATAAAGTTTACCTGCAAAATTAGTAGCACTATCAGGAAAATCTCTTGAGGCACTTTGAACTAATACATACTCTGTAGTAAATCCTGTTGCTCCTATTTTCTTTATTTGTAAAATTTCACCATTTACAAGTGCTGCATTTGTCAATACACCTGCAGTATTAAATCCATTATAACTACCTGTAAATCCAGTTGCATTTACTACCGACATAGTTGAGTAACTTGCAGATATTACACCAGAACCAGTTAATGATGTTGAGTTTGCAACATATAATTGTCCACCAACGGCATTTACGGTTTCTTTCTCAAAGACTGCCGTAGATAATGTACCACGAATTCTTGCGTTTTCAAACTCTGCGGTTCCATTACCCTCTGCAGATATTCTCCAACCACGAAGATTAGATGCAAAGTCTGCAGTTTCTATTGTTCCTGCACTTCTTATAAATAAATTATCAGAGAATATATTACCTGAGTCTATTGTCCACCCTGCAATCCTATTACCCTCTTCACCAAACTTAACTAATGTATTAGCATCATCAGTATTACCACTACCATCGTAGATTTTTATCCCAAATAAATCACCAGCAGCATCACTTGTCTCACCTATTCTTATTATTTCATTTGGTGTTGACTCATCATCAAAAACTTGTATTCTTTTATTTGTAGAACTAATATCAATTGTAGTGGTGTTTAATTCAAATGTAGATGAACTTATAATAAAATTACTACCATCAAATTGTATTCTATTACCAGTATGTATACCAAGTAAAAATTTACCAGCACCATCTACAAAGAAACCTGTTCCACTATTGTAGGCCACAGGTGGTGTTGACCCAAGAGCTACACTACCACTACTATCACTTTTTAATACTAATGTTCCTGCATCTAAATCAAAGTTTTCTGCCTTTATATCTAAATCTGCAAATGATTTTCTAATGTAGTTAGTTGCATTTGAATATGCAAGAAAGTCACCAGTACCATCCATATAGATACCAGCATTTGTACCACTACCAGTTGTGTTTGGTGTTGCTCCTAATGCTATCTTACCACTATTTGTTCCACTATCTATTACTAATGTAGAAGTTGCCAAGTCAAAAGTACCAGCCTTGATATCAATACCACCACCATTGAATTGTAAATACTCAGCATTTGCTCCACCTTGTTTAATCAGTACATTACCACTTGAATCAACTAAGAATCCAGTAGATGCATCTGCAACATCGGTAATAGCACCTAATGTACCTATACTGAGTTTGTCATTTGATATTTCTAAATTTGTTCCTGTTAATGAGAATGTCTCAGATTTTATCGTTAGTGCAGTACCTATCTTTCTTACTAAGTTTGTTGCATTACCTTGAAAATTAAAATCACCACTACCACTTAATAATAACCCATCACTTGTTAGATTTTGTGGTATGGTATCACCCATAGCGATTGTTCCACCACCTGATGATGAGATAAACATTTTAGGTGCTCTTAATTGAACATCAGTTCCATCAAATTTTATAAAACTTGTACTACCATCACCTGCATATAATTTACCACCACCACTCGTGTGTTCTAATTGTACACCATCACCACCAAATGTTGAATTGTTTATTGAGATTCTTTTGTTTGATGAATCTAATACAATATCACTTCCATTTGCAAGTGTAGTATCTGATATAGTCCAACCACCAATCTTACCACCTGTAAATAATACTTGTGAACCACTTACATCACCATCCGCCTCAACTTGGAATTTAGAACTTGAGATAAAATAACTATTACCTGTAGCTCCACCATCTAAATGGAATGTAGTTCCTTGTTGTAATTTATTACCACTAATTTCAAACCCTGCTATTTTACCACCACTAAATAATACATTTGAACCTGTTACATCTCCATTTTCCTTTACATTAAATTTTGATGTAGAGATAAACATATATTGGTCTTGATTAGTATGTGTATATGTTCCTGTTGATAAAGGACTACCACTAATAAATAAGTTGTTTGAAAACAGAGATGCACTTGTTATTTGGAATCCACCTATAAAACCAGTACTTGCAGTTACACTACCTTCAAACTTTGCACCACTTGCAATCAACACACCATCTTTATCCACCATGAAGTTTGGCCCCATCTTGATATAAAAATTATCAGGACTTTCTGTTGTTGGTGTGAAGTCAATATAATACTCATCTCTTAATTGGTCAAATGCTGCAGATGTATCAGAACCTGGGCCTTGGTCTGTTTTAAATATTGTGGAATTGTTTGCATTGAATGTTATATTACTACCACTAATTTGACCACTTACAATTTGGAAATCTCCAATGTTACCAGCAGTTGCATTGATTGTACCACTCATGGTTACATCACCTGCATTTGTTAAGTGGAAATTACTTGAACTAATCTCTATGTTTCCACCACTACCACTTACGAATGCACCAGTCTCACTACCTAAAAAGAATTGGTCTGTAACAACTTCAAATATACTTGGATTAGTTCTAAATCTTAAATATCTATCTGATGAACCATGTGCATCAACTAACTCTAATCCAACACCCTCATAACTTTGACTTGTTTGTAGTGATTCTGATACTGAACCACTAAACATAATGAATCCACCTTTGTTCTCTGCAATGGTTCTATCAAATCCATTATATCCAATGGTTCTAACATAGGCAGAACCACCATGCATCTCAATACCACTACCCTCAACACTACCCATAAACATAGAACCACTAAGTAGGTTACCACTTCCATCAATGTTTAATGCAGCACCATTAAATGTTACATTTTCTGTTAGGGCAATTGTCTCTGCAATATTATTATTTACATCAAAAAACTCTGCCAAGAAATCATATTGGTCTGGTTTTTTAGGCATTGGGTGAGGCATCGGTACGATTGCCTTAAAGAATTCAGGATTAAAGTTTGTTTCACTATAAGGTCGTAACATCACATCGGATATTACAAATCTACCTGCCTCTACTCTGAATATAAGTTGTGTTTTTGGGTCACCTGTTTTTGAAGATATAAATGTATTAAAGATGTTCTCAATTGTACCTTGTGTTGTAGAGTTATTAGTTGGTATATCAACTTCACCTAAGAAATGATTATCTTCTCCACCTGTTCCAGTAATTGCAGAACCACTTAAAAATACTTTTAGAGTAGCTCTTTTTTCTGTATCTCCACTTTGTTTTGATATTTGTTTATCTTCTTTTAAATAATGTGCATTGAACTGAACCGTATATGGTACATTATATTCTAACTCTACACTTTGTGATGTTATTAAATCTACATTTTCAGTTAAACCTTTATTACTACCACTAATTAACATCCCATCAATGATATAATCATCATTTCGTGTTTTAGTACCATTACTTATTGTCCAATAATTATCTATGATACTTTGTTTGTAAAAATATCCTGTATTTGCAAAACCTGTTGTACTGAATGGGTCTATTAATAATTGTGGTGATTCAATTGGTGTTTCATATACCTTCTCAAAGTCACCAAGAGTTCCTCTACTTTTTGCATAAATCTTAGTTTTATAAACATCACCACTAAATGTTCTTAAATTACCAACCGTAATATCTGCAAATGACCTAAAGTGTGTATTACTTATAGATTGAGATGGTGCTGGTTGATATGACATTGTAACTTGTGTGTTTCCACCACCTGGTGGTAAAAGTATGTCTGCAGGAAACTTTATACCTGAATCTTTTTCGGTTACAAAGAATTGGTCTTCAGGTACACACACTCCACCATTTTTGACTTTTTTAATTTTAGTTTCAAAACTTGTAGGTATGGTGAACTTGTCACTTGGAAATTTAGTTGTATCTATCGTTGGACTATTAACCGTAAGTGTTCCACCAACAAGTGCACTTGATACTTTATTTAAATCATTTTCTGTTCCACTTTCTAAACCATTTATTACAAACTCTGACTTTTCTTGTTCAGGTGATTCTCTTCTAACAATTCTACCACGAACAGCCAATGATGGTTGTCGTATTGCCTCAATTTTATTCTTTCTATTATTTTTAAGTCTTTCTATATGATTGGTAATACTTTCAATATCATCAAATTGAATTGGTTTAATACCATCAAATGGTAATGGGTCTGGTGCTGGTGGTATACCTGCAGTATGGTCGGGTAAATTAACTACTTCACCACTACCTGTAATCGTTACGGTTGTGTCTGCAGTACTATTATTTATAAATCCTTTAACAATTTCCTTTGCAGTTATTGTGGGTGCACCATGAAAAATAATTGGTTCTGTATTCGGTATAGTGGAATTAATAAAGATAGGTCTTACATATCTAACATTGTAAATACCTTGGTATGCCTCTGGTACATTTTGGACTTGTGCCTGTTGTTGATTACCTTGTGATATTCCTTTTATTCTCTCAAGTTCGTCAATTTCATCAAGGACATCATCACCAAACTTTGCTCTTTGTTTTAAATCTTCTAATAATGGGTCAATTGGACTTTGGTTTGGTGAAGTTGTTGTGTCTACATGACCATCTTTTAACTCACCAACAATATAAAGAAATCCATCACCTGGTGCGACATCATCATATACTTCCATACTAATTCTTCGTGCATTACCCTCAAGGTAATTTGGAATAGCTTCTGTATATACGGTGTTACCTGCAGAGTCAAGTATTTCTATTTTTAACTCTACATTTTCTTTTAGAAATCTTGAACCAGCAATAATAAAGGAAGAAGCACCTTTTGGAATGGCACTTGGAAAGTCTACTACATTGAAATATTTACTGGTAAGTCCAGATTCTTCAACGAGTACATCTAAGTCTTTTAATCCTTGGAATTTATTTATCTTTTTTAATACTGGCATTTGGTTCCCACAACTTATGTGATTTACTATAAATATAAAACAAGGGCAGTTATATACTTATTAATACACAAAAAGTGTGTATAAAATATGTAGGATTACTATGAATAAGAAAAGATATAACTTTACATTAGATGAAGATTTAGTAAATTGGTTAAAAATGCATTGTAAAGAGAATAGAACTTCCCTTTCGTCATTTATAAATCAACAAATACATAAGGTTTATAGAGAAAACTCTGTTAGACCACAAAATGTTTTAAGGTCAACTTCTGGCAAACCTAACAGATGAACTTCCCTTTACCTTCTTGATTTCCAATAAGGTATCTACAAAGTCTCTCATTGTTTCAATATGTGATACAACTAAATTAAACTGAAACTCTGATTTCAGATATTGGAATAGTTGTGCAACTGAATTTAGATTATCTGAATCCATTGTTCCCCAACCCTCGTCAATTGCAAGGAAGTTACTTCTCGGTAGGTTACTAACATTCATCAAACCAACTCTTATTGCAAGAGAACTTATGAATCGTTCCATACCACTTGATAACTCTAATGGCCAGACTCTATCATCATCATACACAATATGTGTATCAATTTGTTTACCATCCATATTAAATACAATACTAAAGTCAACTATCTGTGCCAATATATCATTCACTGCACCTTCTACGGTTGGTAATGATTTACTAATCAAATCATAAGGTACACCATCTCTTTTGATGGCTTCTAATAAATACTGATATGCCTGATGTGAATCTTCAAGTTCTGCAACTTTATCAATGTTATCATTGATTTGTTTTTCATTTGTTTTATGAACCTGTATTTCACCATGAAGTTTAGTTAGTTTATCACTAACGACATCTAATTGATAATCTAAATCAGTTAAACCATTTTCTAAATGGTCTATCTCCCCAAATACTTGAGAATTAAACATCACATTTTGTTCTTGTGATTTAGACCTTTCCATCTCACTTGTAATAAGATTGAATTGTGTAGTAATATTTTTTTGTTTTTCTTTTGTGATGTTTATATTAGATGTAATATTATCTTGATATCTTTGTTTTTCACTTAGTTTATCTTGTAACTCATCTAAATCTTTTTTGAATGCACGAACCTTGAAGTGTTTTTGTATTTCATCTTCCATCTCTTGTTTCTTTTGTACATACTCTTGTGCTAATGTTTTATCTTTCTCAAGATTCTTCTTGGTTTCTATCGCATCTAATGTGAATGGATTACTCATACAATGTTCACAATCTTCATCCCAAGTTAGATTACCAAGTTTATCAATCTTATCTAATTTAACTCTTACATCTGCCTTTAGTTTATCTAATTCTATTTGAAATAAGTCTCGTTCTTCTTCTAACTTTTCTAACTTATAATAGTTCTCTTCAACACCATCTTGTTTATAGATAATGATTTTATTCTCTATCTCTTGTACTGCTCTTTCGTAATCATATTGTTCCACTTCCAATTCTGAAAGTTTTTGCTTGACATTTTCTGATAATGTTGTTAACTTAGAGTGTTCTTCTTCCAATACTTCTATACTCTTTAGATTGTCATCTACAGGTTTTAATCGTTTGGTTTGTTCCTTGATGTCACTTTGAGTTTTTTTGATTTCAGACTTTAAATCTTTTTCATCTTTTTTAAACTCTTTTTCTTTACCCTCAAGTAAAATTAAATCATCAGTAATTGTAGCAAGTTCTTTATCATAATCTGACTTTTTAAAATCAGTTAATAATGCATTAACTTCTCTGATGTCTTCGTTTGCCTGAATCCACAACGAGTCAAATATCTTTAATCCCATAAACTGAGATAGTAACTCTTTTCGTTCTTTTTGTGTTTTATTGATAAATACGGTAGAGTCATTTTGACTACTCATAGATGTAAGTATGAAATCATCAAAACTACCAATAACCCTTTGGATATTTTTTTGTGTAGTTCTTCTTTGGTCACCATTTAAACTTACCTTTTCACCTGTTTCATCTATCATCCAAAAATCAATATCTACTTTGACATGACCTGTTCTTAGATTTTTCTTACCAAACTTCTCAATAAAATAATCTATACCATCTATCTCAAAGTTTACTTTACAATGTAAGTTGTTTTTTGCCTTGTTAATAATGTTGTCTGCTTTGTATGCACGAGAACTTAAGTCAAATAAATTAAAACATAATGCATCCAATAATGCAGACTTACCACTTGCATTAGGTGCAAACAATCCAATCATTCCATTTAGTTTAGTGAAGTCAACTATATTATCTTCACCATAACTGAATAGATTACTAAATTCAAACTTCTTTAACTTCCAACTAATATTTCTTTGTACATCTGCATCAGGTATAACTTGATTTAATTCCTTGATAATATCTTTAATCTTAATCATAGTATCATCATCAACAATATAATTGTTTTTTAAATACTCACTAACTAAATCATATTGGTAATCAGGATTATTTACATCACCAATATTAATCTTTTTATCACGAATCTTTTCAGTACTCAATCCATCTACTTTTGTGATAACTGATTCTTGAATCTTTGCCTTCTTCTGAAGTTGTGTCATCAACTTTTTTAATTGTGATGGTTTTGTATTACTTACTCTAATACGAACTCTTGGTTTTGCAGGGAAGTCTGGTAGTTCAGGTAACTTACCATTATCAATATTGATTGTGTAGTAACCATATTCATTTGGAATCTCAATGTATTTAGATTTAAGAGTTTCCATATCCCATAGTAAATAACCTTTACCAATATCTTCACCATGATTCTGTTGAACTAATGAACCACAATAAGAAATAGTTTCTTCTTTATTTAGATGTTGTCTTTTATGAATATCACCAAGTAACCCTAAATCATATCCTTTGAACATACTCATCTTTACTTTGGATGGTAACTTGAACCCTAAATCAGTTTCACTTCTATCTACCGTACCATGAAACAATACAACTTTCTTTCTATCACCAGGTACATCTTTTGCCTTAATATAGTCTTTTTCTTTATCCCAAACATCCCATACAATCAAATCAGTATCACCACAAGTATAAATACCTGTTCTCTTTAGATAGTGTAAGTTTGGATGATTAAGGTTTTCCACGATTGGTGATAATACATCCATACGATTTAAGTTATTTAGATTACAATCATGATTACCTGCTATGATTACTAATGGACATATATCTGCTAAGTTCTTAAATAACCTTGATAATTGGTCTACTAACTCTGGTGACATTTCTGTCTTAGAGTGTGCAATGTCTCCACCAATATAGGATATTGCATTCTTTGGATTCTTACTGACTTCCTTATAAAGTCCTTCAAATACTTGTTCGTATTCTCTGTGTCGTTTTAGATTTCTAATCTGTATATCACTTATGTGATGTATGTGTTTAAGTTTCCTAAAAGGAACTTTTAATTTATCTGTTACCATATATTTTCATTCTCATTAGTTCTTTAAAATTAACCTCGGTTGATTCATTTAAGTGATGTATCATTTTTTTATACCCTAAATCACTTGGGTCTTTTCCTTTAAGTTTAACAAAGTCTACTTGTATTCCCATGTTAAGAAACTTGTCAATCATCTTCAAAGAGTCCTTAAAGGCATCATCATCCAAAACGATGACGATATTTTTTACTCTCTTTTCAACGATTTTTTTCTCAAGTTTAGGAAGTATTGTTTTTCCAAAAAGTGGAATCGTATTATTCTTGATGGCCATTGCATCAAACACGCCTTCACAAAGGATAATCGGTTCACTCCAATCTACATATAGGTCAAAACCGATAATGTCCTTTTGTATAGGTGGATTTTTGTATTTCATGGTAGACTTATAAAAGTCTCTACCTACAAAGTAATTCAATATACCATCTGAATCATAACTTGGTATAATGATTCTATTCTGATATTGTCCATGTAAACAATAGTGTAGATTATATCGTATGATGTCACTCATATCTAATCCTCTTTCCATAACGAACTTCAATGCGTGTAACTTCTGAAGTGAATCACCACCATTCCATAATGGTTTGGCTTCCTTTGGAAGATTTAATATTGTTTGTTTGGTTTCTTTTTTATCTGATGAATAGAATGTACCACCGATACTATCACTTAATTCTTTGAATAATTCTCTTGGTGCACCGACCTGTTTTAATAATTGGAATAAGTTATGACCACCTTGATTACTTACCCAACAATGCCATTTACCTGTTTGTACATTTACTTGTAACTTAGGTTTATGATGAGATACGAAAGGACTCCAATACATATACTCATTTGATTTCTTAAGGGATTGACCTTTTGTTTTCAATGCCTTATCTAAAATATTAATTACTAATTGACTCATTCTTATTTATTTTTACTTGACGAAATTTTCTATACTTATATAACTCTGTAACAGGTGGTTTGAATTGTGGATTCTTACTCATCCTATCTTTTAATATATTGATGGATTTAACATCTGTTATAAATTTTTCACTCATGGTTTCGGTAAGTGGTGTAATGTTGTTATTATAGTGTTATTTAAATAATAGTTATCATAACCTTCAACTTCTAATCCATAGAAAGTTTGTCTTTCATTATGTATATCTACATTAGTTATTGGATTATCTAATAATGAGTCACCGACTCTTACTTCTGTTGTTTTAATAAATTGAAACATATTATCTCTATTAATATATATAAACTCAATTGGTGAAAACATAAAATTATTTATCTCAACCCAAGTATCAAAATCATACTTATGAATATTATTAATAGTTGAGTATGTGGTTGAATCATAATGTTCTTCAGACTGATAGGAAACCCATGGATTATTTATATCAACTATCGTATCATCATTAACTTTATTCAATTCAAATGGGTCTGCAGGTACTGGATAATGATGACCTTTTACTATATTACTAACCCTTACCTTATCACCTATTTTCAAATCTCGTATTGGTATACCTTCAATTAAAGTATCACCACCAACTTGTGCCCATACACCACTTCTATTAAATGTAGAGTTTTCAAATTCCATTTCAAACATATTATCTAACTTTGGATTCTTATCCACATAAGTTGGATTACCCTTTAGATTAATCATCTCTGAATATCCATATTGAGAAGATTCTGGTCGTAATGAAATTAACCCTATATTATCCAATAAATACAAACATTTCATAACAATCGGATTACCATACTTATCAGTTTGTGGTTTAATATATTGTTCACGATAATCACTATCATCATATTTACACTCAGGCATATAATGATATTCATTAGTGGTTTTCAACCAATCTCTAAATAAATTTTTATATCTTGATATGGTGATTAATCCTTCACCATGTTTTGTTGTAGGTATGTTTTTAATATAATAGGTGTCATCTTCTTGTTCAAAATTTTCTCTTGAATTACGAAAAATTACTTGACATTGTGGTAATTCTTTATTAAGTTTAGATATAAATTGTGGTTCTGGATTAAAACCTTTATCCTCTTTCCTTATAACTAAACAAACCTTTTCATAACCCTTTACATCAATGTGATTTTTTAATTTTTTAAAATCAAATCCACCTGAACCATACACCATCAAATCAGTAAGTGCAAGGTCTGTGTTTATTTCTAATAAGAAAGGTTCTCCATCCTCTGAAAGAATGTAATCAAAAGTTATTAGTTCTCCTTCATTAATTTTATTATCTTTAAAATACTCACTAATAAAGAGTTTACTACCAACCTTTAAGGATTTAATGTGTGCCTTTGTTAAGATATGGGAACTTAACATTTGGAATCTCCCTATTTAAGAATTTACATAACTTATCCCAACCATCACCTTGTGTTATATCCATATGTAAGATTTGTTTAGGATTAACTCTCTTCTTTAACCAAAGTAAATTACTTTGATGTTTAAATTCTGTTTTACCCTTTAGCCATTCTTTTTGATATTGTGGGTAATTTTCAAATACTTCTTTACCACCAACTCCTAACCAATTCCAAGAATCAACGATACCATCATCTAATCTTTTTATCTTATCTCTCAATACTGATTCTACATAATCATCAAGTGGTCTTGTCAAAGAAATATACTTTGCCCATGGATAATCATCTACTAAATGTGGAAATACTATTGGGTCATAAATAGGGTAATCAAGAAACGCTTCATACTCATCGTAATCATTTAATAGTTTCTTTTTGGTTTTCATATGTTGATATACTGATTCAAGAAGTTCTCCACCACCACCTGTGTGATATACTTTGAATCCAAGAATATTTAATGCCTCTGATAAACTTTTTGTACCTGTCTTATTGTAACCTAAAACAAATATTTTATCCATCTAATAAATCCAATAGGTCATTTATCTCTAATGCAATATATGTTTTACTTCTATTTCTCTTAAACACTAATAATGGTTTATGGTTACCTGCATTTGTTTCTGCCTGTTCAAGAGAACTCCATATATTTAATTTTTCTTGATTTTTACACTCTACTGAGAATGGGAATAATTTACGAGCTGCTGGTGATAATAGTATATCTTCACCACTATCTCCCATAGTAGTTGAACGAACATCATCTGGTTCTAATTGTGTGAATTTTTCTAAGATTAAATCTCGGACTGAGTTTTGTAATCTTTTTCCTTTGTTTTTCGCTGAACGAGTTTTCATATAAAACCTAATTTAGTTATGCAATTGCTTTATTGCTTTTGCTTTTAATGCTTTAGTTATTAATAAGTATATTATAAATCTCTCAGAATGTAATTTTTATTTAGAATTAGGCGTATTTATTTCAGAGAAAAATAAGGTTGGATTTTTCTTAAAACCTTTAATGTTAACATAACTTAAGTTAATAATATATATAAGACAAAGTAAAAAAAATTAGAATTTATTTTTCCATTTTTTACGATATTCTTGTTGTGCCCAATTCTCAGCTTTTCTTTCCCATTTATTTGCCCAATATCTGTCTTTACCATCAAATTGTGCCATATTAGAAGCTTGATTATACTTCTTCATAAACTTCTTTCTACCATATTTTTTGATTTGTTTTGCATGATGTATCTCATGTAATACGGTAATAATAAACTCAGAAACTTTTGGATAAAATTTATTCAACATTATCGTATCTTTTGTCCAATCATAACCACCTTCATCTTTACCATATGTTCCAAATTTAACTTTAGATTTCAATCCATAGTATTTTACCAATTCAGATGCAACAAATAGTAAATCAACTCTTTCTTGTAATAAAAATATTTTCTTTAACGATGTCACTTCTTCATACCTCTGAATAAAACTTTTGCAACTTGTTTACCATAATCTCTATCACTTGGATAGTGTGCCTTTGCAATAATTCTTGATTCAGCGATATCAGAACCTTTTCCTAAATATTCATCAGAGTTAGATGGGTCTTTATATGATAGATACTCACCAATTAAATAACCTTGGATTGCATGTCCACTTGGATAACTTGGTGTTTTCATACTATCTAATGTAGTACCATTTAAATCAATATCATAGAACTCTGCAACTTGATATGGTCGTGGTCTATTGTAGTGATATTTTAACTCCATAATAAACTTGACACTTTCTTTTACAATTTTTTTAATATCTTTTCTACTGATATCTAAACTATTTTTTTCTATCAACTCCATAAATGAATCTACAACATCATCATGTGATTTTGCAAACTCTTCATTGGGTTCAACATTTGATAAATATTTTATTTCTTTTAATGTTAGTGATGAATCATTTTCAGGTGGTTGTCTTTTTGGTAATACTAAATTTTCATCCCACAATTCTAATTTACGAGACATTCTTTTTTCGTCTTTAGGTCTAACACTTTCTGCATACACCATATTACGAAGTTCTAATAATTCTTTTAACTTAATCATTTCTTAACATTTCCTATCACTACTGGTTTTGCACTTTTATTTTTTACACTACGACTAATGTAATAATGTGCATCACTCAAATTAAACTCAGAAACTTTTTTATTATTTGCAAATCCTTTGATATCAAAAATCTTTGTAAGATATTCATCATTCATAAATGAACCTATCTTTTGATTACCAATATCTGATTGTTTTGCCTTTGGAAATACTTGTGATACTTTTTGATTATTAAAATTTTCAAGGTTCTTAACAATACTACTTATTTTTTTATATTTAGGTATAAATAATTTTGTAAAACTTTTACCACCTGGTAATGCATTTATTACTCTATTTGGTTCTTTAAAACTTTTCTTAGGATTTCTTAATGCCTGTTCTAATTTCTTTACAGAAGTTAAGATTGGTTCTTTTATCGGTCTTTTTTTAAAATCACCTAAATTATAAAGTGGTTTTAGTAAATCTCTATCATCAAAATCAGTAGCAACTATATCTACTTTCCTACATAATTCATACAACTCTTTCATTGCCTGACCTAATGGTTTAAGAAAAAACTTACCATAGTTAATATGTCCAAATGCAATAGTTCCACCCTTTTCTTTTGGTGGTGACATTGTTGATATTGGATTCTCTACTAATAAATCTTTTAATTTAATCATTTTTTCTTTTTCCTCTTACCCCAACTTAGCGGGTTTATGTTAAATTCCTTCTCATAGAACTTTATCTGTTCTTGAAGTTCTAATCTTTTTTCTGCTTCTTCTGCTTCATGTTTTGCCAATAAATCTTCTATATGAGTATCAGCCTCTACGAACTTATCTTCCAACTCAATAATTCTCATCTCTATTCTGTAATAAGAATATACTAACATTGCACACAGAGTTATGATTTGTACCAGCCATTTTAAATTTAAACTGACGACCATATTGTCTCCAATTACGGTTCCTTTGTATGACCGGGCAGTATCTTCTTTTGATATTGCCATAATAAACTCCTATTATCTATATTGTGGGAATCCTTGACCTTGTGGTTGTTTTGCTTTCCACTTTTTATGTTGGTTAGCAGTTCTACCCTCTCGTGCCCATTTCTTGTTTAATTTTTGTCTTAATTGTTTTCTACTTTTTGCTGCTCTGTTAGGCATTTTATCTCCAATCCCATACTTTAAATGCGTTATAGGTTATTCCAAACCCTACAACTGGTTCTGTCAATCCTGTTACTTGGTCATAAGTGATACCAACGAACGGCCCAACACTAATTTGATTTCTTGGTGGTTTAAGTTTAAAAGGATTACTTTTTCTACTCACCATCTTTAGACCTTCAAATTGTTGTTCAGGTACTATTGCATACCACTCACCTTTTACTTCACCTTCTTCAATGATTGGTTTACCTTGTTGTAAACTACCATCAAAACCAAGAGTGGTCTCAGAATCAACTATACTATCATTTACCATAGCGACTCCTGTTCTACCAAATATTCTCAAATAACTATCTTGAGTACCAAATTCTTTTTCAAATGGAACTACACCAGCACCACTTGAATATGTCTTTCTATTATCATAAATAGATACTTTAGAAGAAAGTTGTTGTTTTATAGTATCAAGTTCAACTTCAAACTCAGTCATTCTTTCTTTTAATCTTCTATTTTCTGTACCACGAGTTTTATCATGGTCGTGTAAATCTTTTAGTAAATCATTATTTTGTTTTACCAAGAAATTTACTGAATCTTGTAGTTCAGTTATCATATCATCTTGTCGTGCAGAATCTTCTCTCAAGAATTCCATTTCTTCTTGAGCATAGTAATACCTAATTCCAACAATACATAAAATAAAGAGAATGTTTAGGAATCCACCTATGACCCACTCTCTTCTTTTTTGTGGCCAATGTTTTAATAACATATGGAACTCCTATTCAATATTTTCAAGAGCATTGACGATGGCCTTTCTTAACGAACCACCCAACTCACTTTTACCAAACTCCACATCCTCTTGTATTTGTAAACCAGCAGCAGATACTTGTGTAGTTGTTTCACCAATTCCACGATAACTTTTTTGTATACCTTCTCTGTTCTCTACTAAGTTTACTAATAATCTAACTTCTGTACTCTGATTTCTACGATTAAATAAACCAGCAATACTAAATGCTTCATTTGGTTTACCAATATAAAGTACTTCTACATTGGCAGTAAAATCCGCATTATCATCTTCTGTTAATCTGTATCTTGTGTTTTGAAATTCTTCTTCAAGTAATTGTTTGATACCTAAAGTAACTCTGTTATCAACTACACCTACAGATTCATCAACTTTGACAAATTGTGATATTCTTAGTGTAGGAAACTCTAAATCCTCACCAACAACCGCTGGTTGTGGAAGAGATTGTGAATATCCAAATCCCATCAGTAATAATATCATAATTAGTTTTTTCATCTTCTTCTCCTAAAAGTAAGTTCCAAACATTATGGCATATGTTACATTTCTCTCACCATAATCGTTCACAACCGTGTTGTATCCCATTGAGAATCCCAAGTTAACTTTAAATGCCTGACTCAATTGAAAATCAAAAGAAATAGTAGGCATTAAAATAATAGGACTCTTCAATAATAAATATTGTTTTCCTGAATTTAATCCACTATAATATCTTAATAATGTATAAGATACATAGTTAGTAAGTGTTATTTTACCAAACGATAATTCTAATGGTAATCTCATACCATATAATACAGATAAATTACCAAATCCTTGGTCACTAACACTTCCATACGCAGCAGTTAAAACAATAACTTCTGAATTTTGTTTAACAAGTGATTTTGCATATGAAGTTGATACTAACCAATCACTACCCTCAAATGTTCTAAAGAAAACACCTGATGCACTTATCACTTGATTTTGTTTCTTTGCAAGAAAGTTTATTCCTTGACCATATGATGTATTAAATCTACTGAAGTCATCAGTAAAACTGAAGTTACCATCATACCTTGATTTACCATCAAAACTTTCTCTTGTATAAATACTATTAAACGATGTAACCCAACTACTATCTACGGTTGGTGAAGTTTTAATACCATAATTAACTTGTCCAACATCATTACTTACATCTTGTTTTGTGAATTGTTCTGTAGCATTACTTGCCAGAACTGACGATAATATTTCTTCTGCAACCCTTACTGCACATGGGAATAAATCTTCAAAATTTTGGAAGACACCTTCAGTCCATGCCTCCAATGTTCCATCTGCTATTTGTTCAAATGTAAAAAATTTAGATTTATTATAATATGTAACATAAAATCCACCATTAGTGGGTTCAAGATTATAATTATCACGAACCACTATCTGATTACATGGGTCAATATAACTATAAAGAAAACCTTGGGCAGAGACATTACTACATAGTAATAAACATAATACTAATAATCTCTGCCACACATTCTACCAACCTTTTCTATCAATTGCCTTTATTACATTGACAACTGCAGTTTCCATAGCTTTATTAGATGCAGAACTTAAAGAAGATTGATTCCATTCCATATTAGGATTCTTTAAAAATCCTTGTCCTATGGTGGATGCTCTTCCTTGTCCACTTCCAACTACATATAATGTATTCTCATTATTAATTACTTTAACTTGGATACCAACAATAGTTTCGTTTATTGTTTGAACTTTACCAGCCTTGATATCTTCTTTTAAGTTAACAGCAAAATCATAAATCGTTACATATGCAGTATACTTTGTCTTCTGTATCTTAGCATCATTGGCCTTAAGGTCATTCAACATAGATAATTGTATATCTCTGTCTGCCTCTACAAGATTGAATCTACCAATGAAAGAAATAACATTTGCAAGTTCTTGGTTTAACCCAAATGCAACTCGTTTATCTCCAAGTTCTGGATATCTATCTTCAAGTTCTTTATTGAACTTAACATCCAAAATCTTTAGATTATCAACTTTAGTTATTTCAACTTCATCAAGAGATTTCTGTTTCTCATACTCACCAACATATTGTTCAGTTGATACTGATGCAGCACATCCCATAAAAACCATTAACGATAATAGTAATAGTTTTTTCATTACTTTACTCCATTTATCGGATAGGTTTTTTATCCCATCCATGTTTACCTTTGTGTTTATCTTTACCCATCTCATATCCAATGTAATAAGATAATCCACCTACAACAAAAAGAGTAACTATTCTCTTTTGTTTGTATTTTTTTCTAACCTTTTTACCTGGATGTTCATTAAGTTTTTGATGAGCTCTTCTATGTGCTGATTCAAATTTCTTCCATTCAGCATCTTGAACTCCCATCCAAGTTCTTTCAACCCAAGAATGTTTATTCATCTTTTCTTGAGCAAGGTTTTGTCTTACTTCTCTTTGTTCTTGTTTAGATATCTCTCTATCTACTTCTTCAGGTGTATCATATACATCCTGTCCTAATAACTGAGAACCTATTCCGAACAAAAACACTACGAGTAATAGTTTCACGAATTTACTCATGTTTCTCCTTACTTGAAATCAGCTAATGGGTCTTTTAATAATTTCTCTAATCTTGAGATTTCACCTTTTAATTTATCAATCTCATTCTGTAGTTTAATTATATCCCCATCATAAGACTTCACTTTTGGTGTTTTTAAACCATCTACCTTTTCTCGTAGATATTTTAATTCTTCATCAATATTGTTAAAGTTATTCGTTACAATTTCAATATCACTTGCTTCTGCAAATCCTTGTACTACTTCTTCCAACGAATCAATACGGCCAGTAAAACTATACCAACCAGCAATTGCGGTAGAAAGAAAAGTAACAATAGCAATAA
>NZZP01000014.1 GCA_002698665.1 Gammaproteobacteria bacterium
CAAGTGCTCGTTGTATTGCAGCCTTCTCAGCAATTTCCTTGAGCTCTATTTGTTTTTTTTCTTCTAACCTTTTACGTTTTGCTTCTTCATCAGCTATACGAAAACTACGAAAACTTAATGCATTGGGGTTTGCCATGATGGATCACTTTTTCTTTTTCTTAGTCTTTGATGCATTAAGATCAGCCATAGGTTTAGCAACATCATAGTAAGATGGATAGACCATCTCTTTCTTTGCTATCTTCTCAATAAATTTGCTTTGTCTCTTTTGCATATCTATGAGTGTTTGTTTCTTCTTTTTCTTCTTGGGATCAATTCCCGGCTCACCCTGATCATCTGTGCCAAGACCAGCAATATTACCACCAGTATATGGGCCTGCAGCATTTGCTGGGGCATCTTCCTCTATTCCTGTATACGGAGAAACTTCTTTCCATCTTTTCATTTTATGTCCTCCAAACTAACGTATATTTTTTCTTGCGTTTTAACATGAACGATAGGGAAGATATCAATACCAAGGATTGTATCTATCGGCGCTTCATCATCATATGCAATAACTTTGTCACCTTTCTTTGCCGTTAATTCTTCTTCCTCTTTACTCAATATATCGCTAACCAAAACATATTCACCTTTGGGTAATACCTCACCAAAACCAATGACATCTTCACTTATGCTATCATCAATCTCATATCCTTCTTCCTTGAGATATTTCATGAATTCCTTCTCGAAAACATCAGGGTCTTCCACATGTTCTTTGAAAGTATCTTTGAGTAGAAATAAAGCTGCAGCATAGGTTCCTAACTTAGTTCTAAGTCCCGGCACCTTTCCAAAAATTTTCTTGATGTTAAATACGAGCTTGTGAAGAATGGTGTATGCATTTCTTTCTTCAGCAGTTCTAAGTGGTTCTGCTTTTGTCTGACGAACATTACCTTTTGATGGTGGCATAACACGATTGCCATTTGCATCAATAATTCCTAGTTTAAACGCCTCTGTTTTTTCAAAGGGTGTAACCAGTAACTTGATAAATCTGTAAGTAACAAATAAATCTATCGCTCTTCCCATTACAGTTTCCTTAATACCTCTAGAACTTCTGTATTTTCTTCTACTTCACTTATCTCATCGTTTCTTAATATATTTAGGAATAACAAAAAAGACTTGAGTGTTTCCCAATGTTCTCTCTGTATCTTAAACAAAAGGAGAGTAACGCAAGCCTCTGGTCCAAACAAATTTTTCAATATGATGATATGATTAAGAAGCAAACGCTCTTTAAGAACGCCTGTTTCTTTATACTTTCTTAGAAGACGTTTAATATACTTAAACCTCTTCATATCATCGTGAAATTCTTTTTCACCTTCACATTGCGGATTATCATAATGCTTAATCGCAAACATCATAACATTATCATTAGTTATTGTTTCGTACATTATTTAATGCTGGCAGTCAACCTACATGAATTATCTTCTTGCATTTCATAATTTAAAACCAGAGCAAGTCCACCCTCTACCTGATGAGAAATTCCATCATCTGATTCAAATTGATCATAAGGAGTGTCAATACCCTTACCGAAACGACCACCATAACTGGTCAAAGGTAATTCAAAGGAACCACTATCACCTTCCATCATAGGAACCTCATCAAAAGAAAGTCCAATTTTACTTAAAGAACTTCTCAATTGATGCACTGCATCTTCGGGTAAAACATAACTACCTGCTATTGTTCCAACAAAAGCATTAAGTTTCTTTACAACCATAGGATCAGAAAATGCTCCCATGTTCATGTTTTTATCTACAGCTTGGTCCTGATGAGAGGTTCCAATCATCTCTGTAAAAAATCTATTAAATGTTTTCATCTTCCTCTTCCTTAGGCTCTACATCACAAGGGATGTAATCTCTTATCTGTTCTTCCAACATGTGCTGTTTTTTCTTGGTTTTAGTAACTTTTTTGACGGTATCAAGAGGTTGCCCAACCCAATCCGACCAGTTCACTTCTTTTAAAACCTCAGCCATAGTAATCTCCTATTTATTATTCTATTTATTTAGGTTAATGAAACTTTCTATCATCACCAAACCACATCTAAATTACCAGAAATCATTATACGTTCATGATCACATTGATGTTCCGGCACAAAATGATTAACCCAAGATGGAAATATAATTAGTTGTCCTGTTCGTGGAGCTATCGCATGATGGCCATCATTTGTAGGAAAACATAATGGCGCACAATCATCACAAGCACTAACACAATAAGTGTACGACCATACTGATGGCCAGTGCGTATGTGCCTTACACACATGACCTTTATTATATACTAACCCCCACGTTTCCTGTACATAATACTCAATAGGGTTAGGCGAACCATCTTCGTTTGTGCGTAGTGCGAGTGGAATATCTTCTGCAGCTTCAATTGCCAAGTCACCTAATATTTTAAAACTTTCATATTCCAGATGCATGTCCCACCTTGTCATCAAACATGACACAGAACTGTTGCGACCACCAAAATGATCACCAGAGTTTTTGATATCCTTTTCTAAAGAATAATTAAGACTCTCATTATCATGAATAGATGTAGACCTATCAGTATTGAAATGCATAGATTGTTCAAGCTGCACTACCTTAGTCTTGAACTTCTCCGAAAACATTACTCCCTGTTGCTTTGGTTTCAAGGATTCTGCTAGTTTTGATAAACTACTTGACATAATGTAAATAACTCCCTACGATATACTTAGGTGTGTCTACGGGTTCTCTGCCTGCATGCTTCCAAGGCCACATAGGGGGAAACAAAAGGACAGAACCTTTTTTACATGGTGACAGAAATAAATCCTCACCGCAATCTATCTCCGTTTCTCCTTTATTATTATCTGTCAAGTAAATAAACATGACAAGAAACCGAGCTGCCATTTCCAAGTTCATCACATCAATATGTTTGGGAAAAGAATCATCACCGCCGGGATTGTATTTTTTAATTCTGAAATCTTCCATTCCATATTCATCTGGAAACTGAAAATTTTCTACACCACAAGACTTTTTATATTCATTCACTGCTGTCAAAAAAACAAACTGTAGATACTGAAGATCATCTTTAAATGGTGTGTCTCCCATGAGACTCATTCGTGTAAGAGTCTTTCCTTCACCATTAACTTGTTTCTCCTGTAAGTCTGGATTTGATTCAAACTTGTCAATAAGATAATCACATTGCTCATCACTCAATGCACCATCAAATACTCTAATAAGATTATTCATAAAGATACCTCATCAATAATTAATTCAGAAATATATTGTTGACCTATCTCATTGGGATGAATGTTGTCCTCATTTATAAACTCTCCATTTATTTTATCTGCACAGCAAAAACCATTGAGAGGTTCAAACAAAGGCCAACCCATGAAGTTCTTCATCATCCCCATGTATGGTGATTTGATCAACTCCTTTGCAATCTTATCTTGATACTCTGCCTTACTGGGAGGCATACCCATGGCCATAATATAAGGAACACCCATATATTCACATATACACTGTGCAGAATAGAAAAGTCTTAGTGAACGTCTGAGAAGTGCAGCAGGATTAACAAGTCCGTTTTTATTTAAAACCTGTTCTAACTCCAGTTGATATTTTCTGAACTCATCATTCTTAGAACCAGCACCTACCTTCATTTTGAACCACTCGTTCTTGGTAGAGAACACACCAGTTTTCTTAAACTGTTCAAAACTCAATCGCATTACCTCTGTCCACATGATAACAACAAGTCCTACGCTATCTGCCTTTACTATAGTGTCCTCAAATATACTGTGTATACCATCGTTACCAATACCCATCTGAGCATAGTTTTCCAACTCCATATCAAGTTGATCTGCAAGCAAGGTTGGCCAAAATGGAAAAGGTTCCATGTGCTGACCATCCTTACCTATCAGGGTATCTTTTAGATTTGGGTCTTTTGCTGTTGCACTGATGTAGTTTTCGTCTGAATAACTACATCCAAATGTCAATAATTTAGCCGGGGTAGATATCGTCGCCATAATCATTCTTCTTTCTAAATCGCCAAAAAAACAATTTAATTCTCAAGAGAATGGCTTTCATACTTTACCTTTATGTTTTAAATCATTGTACTGAGCTCGTGCCCAATCTTCGGATGGTGTGATATTTATGTTTGCAGAAAAGGTTCTACGCTCACCTTCACCAAAGAAAGGAAGAACACCATGACGCAACCAAGCTGGAAACATAATCAAAGTTCCGACCTCTGGTTTTACATACTCTTCTGTGATAGGACGAAGCATGTTTGCATCTCTCATGCCATTTGTACCCCACTGTAGATAAGTAAACCCATCAACCGCACCACTCGCACCGTTAAGACCTTTGAAATCAACAGCAGGATTATCAAGAGCTTCAATCTGTGGAGGAACTTTAAGATAAAGAATTACAGACAACCCCATAGAAGTTCTTGTTCCATGATCGTGCATTGGATTATAATCACCTTCGTAACTATGAATAGTCCACATGGTTTGCATGTCAGCTTCTACTTCTAGACCACCAACAGCATGGCTGACATATTCTTTTCCTAAACGACAGAGAACAGAAGAAAGTTGCTCTCCTACATCACCATCATTGTGAGGAAAATTCCACTGTGCAGATCGTTCATCACGATTAATTTGACCAACTAAACCTTGAGACTGATCCTTACGAGCAGGAACAATAACATTATCAATGTGATCATTCAGCTCAGTAATAATATCATCTGGAAATTCTACTCGCATAAGATGAACTGCCAACTTAGGACGCATACTGATTGCCATACCACCAGCATTAGAACCAGCTGGTTCTTCTGGGGTTGGAGTTGCAAATCTGCCTGGATGAGCATCAACAGACGAGTCTTCTTCTACTTCTGGTTTTGGAGAACGATCCACTTTCGTTTTAGAAAAAATACTGCGACCCTGATCACCACCTCTGACAATCTGGCGTTCTTCTGTTTGTGCTTTTTGGTTTTGTGCGTTAATGAATTCTTTTCTAAGAATTTGTGATTGTTCTGAGGGAACTGGATTAACTTGCTCTGCTGGAATGGGATTTCCGTTGTTATCGACTTCTTGGGCAACTGCACCGTCAACTAGACCGCCGGGAGGCAAATCAAATATTTTTACCATAATAATCTCCTATATCTTCATTATGTATTAAGAATAGTAGGGGTGGGGCCGAAACCCCACCCAAACCATGTAGTAAGAAACTGAACTGATATTAGTCAGTTGTACCAGTTTCAAACACACCAGTATCAGCAGCCGCAGCATGTGAGGCAAGCGCATACCAGTGAGAACCGTTCCAGATCAATGTGGCCGTGTCACCAGCGGTCACAAAGTCAAGATCGACATATCCAGCTGGGTCAGCAGGGGTCATTTCCGAAGAACCACCATCCGTATCATGGATAATGATTTTGATCTGACCAACAACTGTACCGTCAGCAAGAGTTGTGGCGTTTGTACCAGCAGTCTGAAGAAGTGTCAGAGCGTGCGTGATAGAAATCGCTGTTTGCTGTCCATCCGAAATATCTTCAACCGAATTAGAGAATCCGATAAAAGAAGGAAGGTTGTTGATGAAGTTAGTTACACTAACTTTCTTGTTAATCGGTGTACCCGTTGGGTCATCGATAACATGGAGAAGGTCAGCACCTGCCACACCTGTAGAAAGGTCTGTAAGGGCTGTAATTTTCTTATCAGCCATTTGGCATCTCCTATATAAACCCCCATGCTGAATTGCACTTCGGGGGGAATGTTACTGATGGTATTGACTATTCTTCCTCTTCGCCATTCCCATCATCACCTGATGCATCATCAAAATCTTTAAGGAAGTTATCACACTGTTGCATTGCACCAAGTAGTGCATTTAGCAATGCGGTATCATCCTTAATCTGTTTTTCTGCCGCAGCCATTCTTTTCTTGACTGACTCGACATCCGTAAGAATAACACTCTTACGTTCTTCAATAACTTCTTTAGTAATAGACATTTTCACCTCACTTTATTTAATATATCATGTATTGTATTTTATTTATAACGCCTTTATTATGCTCCTGATACTGTTACGCCATTTAATACTGAAGCAGAACCAGTAGAGGAACCAGCTTGCGTATAAACAACAATGTCACTGGTGTAATCTTCTGCAACGATACCTTCATTAGCATTAGATGAAGAACCATCTGTACCGTTAAGGATAATCTTATCTTCACCCTGATCGTCACTTGCGCCGTCTTCCAACAGACCAATGTAAACTTCAGCATCTCCACCTGTCAATGTCAGATCAGTGATGTCAGCTGTTCCTGTTGAACCAGCAATTGTGAAGTCAACACCTTCGCAGTGTATCTCATCACCAGCATTTGTGGAACTACCGTCTGTTCCATCGAGCACAAGCTTATCGCCGGGGGTGTCTCTTGCTCCTGATTCTAACATTAAACCAAGAATTGAACCACCATCTTCTTCTGCAATATCAGCAGTACCGTTAAACAGAATTGCAGTGCGGCCTTCTGCAGCAGTATCGCCAACACCAGCACCGTTAAATGCAAGGTACGCGGCAGCAGCATTTGTTGCTAGTGTTCCACGGAATGTGATCTGGTTAGTTCCCGTTCCAGAGTAATACATAGCAGCACATGTGTTGTCTTCTACCATGTCTGTTTGACCCAAACGAGACAATAGAATGTATGCCTTGTTGGTAACAGTTTGGTTGGCAGTCCAAGAAGCAGATGTCACATCAACCGCTTCATCAAACGTGATAGTAATATCGAATGTTGCAGTATCAGCATATGCACCTTCTGTAAATCCGATAGAAATTGGTGTAGCAGAACCGAATACGTCTGCTAGATTACGAATACAAACCAGAATTTCTGGTTGTGCGTCTTTGTTGTCATTACCTGAGTTTGCATGGCCGGGTGATAATGCCCACCCACCATCAACAGCAATGGCATCTTGTCTTGAACCAGATGATCCCTGAGCATTGGAATCAATAGGTAGGAACTTTGGGCGACTTTCCGCCGTTGTACTTTTTCCCCATAAAGCCATTATTTTTCTCCTTGTATAAGGTGTGTTTCCTTTTATTTATAAATTTTACTACTTAAAACCTAAATTTTTCAATTCACTTATTGTTTTAGAAACACGGGTATGATGAATTCCAATACCACCTTTTGATTCCCACTCTTTAATATTTTTAATATAATCATCTATCAAAATGTTTGGTTTTCCGTTTGTTGTTGCGTATGATTGTTTTTGTGACCTTATAACCAAATGTATGCGACTTCTTTTAAAATTAGTATTCTTTGCCAACCATTTCATCTTACCCACTTTAGAAGTAGGATCACGGCCAGTGTATGCAGACAATACATGCGGATCATATTTTTCTATGAACTGGTAAAGTCGTTTTGCACCGGGCATCCAATCAAGGTTTGCCCAGAAACCTTTTACCTGATTAACTTTATTCCACCTCTCATCTTTTGGAGAATCTACAAAAGAACCACCAACTGCCTTATCTGCACCCTTTATAAATGCGACAAGAACCTGATCAAGATCACAATAAATCTCTGGAAGGTCTTCCTTTGAGGCCTCGAAAAGTTCTATTATATTTTTCATCAATCATTTCTTTTTTTCTTTAATAGTCGGATCAACTTCAACCGCAGCTGCTTTTTTGCCAGTGAGTGTTCTACCACCGTTTTTATTTTCTGTACGGCGTTTGTCTCCACCATTAACCCTGCGATTTTCTTTTTTCACACCATTCTTCCACTCATCAAGACCCCATATCTTTGCAATGGCTTCTTTCATGGAATCTACTTTAGAATTTTGAGCTTTTGTCCAATCTGATTCTTCGCCAGGAGTTAAGTCTTCAAGATACTCACGATAACGATCTGTGCCAATTTCCATTGCTGGTACATCTTCACCAACCGCAAACTCCTCAACACCTTCTTCAAACATTGAGTAAATATCTTTACCAGCAACATAATCAGGAAGCATCCTCTCCAACTTATCAGGAGTAACAGTTTGCATCTGTGCAACTTTTTTAGCAAAAGCTTTCATAGTCTTACTTTTATTCATCTTCTGTGCAATGTCTTTACCCCTTGCAGATATTAATTTTTCATCAAGTTCTTCATTTTTGATTGCTTTAGAAATTGCCTTACGGCGTTTCTTGAGATATTCATCAGACGAATCAGTATCACCATCATTATCTACATCATCATCTTCCTTACCCACGGCATCAAGTTTTTTTGCTTCTCGGCGTTGACGAGCAGCCT
The DNA here is from genome assembly GCA_002698665.1 of Gammaproteobacteria bacterium. Taxonomy (GTDB): domain Bacteria; phylum Pseudomonadota; class Gammaproteobacteria. The sequence goes on from NZZP01000014.1 coordinate 8,246, forward strand.
CAAGTTTTGCACGATGTTCTCTATAAGACTTGGTGCGGCCATCCATTCTAGGATTTGATATTGCTTCTTCTTTATTCCCTGCATCCTGCCAAACATCTAGGATGGATGATTCAAGGCTTCCTTTCTTTGTGTCCATATATTTCTTACCCATTTTTTTTCTCCTGTATTTTGGCATTAATTTTATCCAATAAACTTTCTTTATGAGTTTTTTGAAGGTGAGTGAAAAGAGAGTCAATATCATTACCTACCCACTGAGCTCTCTGACCTTTTATGTTTGCAACAAAGAGGTCTGCATCTGTGTCAAGTGAGAAATCACCGATTACCTTACCACTCCGTTTGATGGTATGAACACCACCAGGCTTGCCACGAAGAAGTTCAAAAGGACCAACTGAAAGTGACTTGGCATTTCTCTTCTGCCATACGTCTTGCATCTTACCTTCATCAAGATCAGCTTCTTCAACTCGCAAAATTTTTACTTTGAAAATCTTTTCTGCTTCTTTTTTCCCCATACCCTTTGCAA
>NZZP01000015.1 GCA_002698665.1 Gammaproteobacteria bacterium
CAATAAAAAACCAAGAAAGTCAAGCAAAAATTAACTTTGTGAGTATAGATAATGAGTAAAAAATTAGCAATATGTGTTCCACATTATAGAAGAAAAGAACATTTAGATACATTCATTCCACATATGGAAGATTTTATGAAAAAATATCATCCTGATATAGAATTTAAAATTTTTATTGCAAATCAAATAGAACCAGATACGGTACTAAGATTTAATCGTGGTACTGCAAAGAACATTGCTTTCAATGAGGCATTAAAAGAAGGTTTTGATTACTTTTGTTTTCATGATATTGATATGGTACCAGAAGATGAGACTTGTGATTATAGTTATCCTTCAGACAACCCACAACATCTTGCAGTTCATATAAGTCAATTTGATTATATGTTACCATCAATACAATATTTTGGTGGTGCTATTTTATTTACAAAAGAACAATTTGAAAATATTAATGGGTACTCAAATGATTATTGGAATTGGGGTATGGAAGATGATGACCTATTATGGAGATGTCAACAAGAAGACTATGTAATTAATGACAAGTTACCACAGACTAATACAATGATTAATTCACTTGAGTTTGATGGGTTAGATTCTTATGTTGAAATACCACCATCTGTATCATTGAGAGACTTGACAACAGAAAGTTTTACTTGGAGTATATTAGTAAAACCTTATGATAACTTTGATGTACCAATGTATTTGATTGGAGACTTACAAAACAGACAATATATTCATAATTACATACTTGGTAGGACAGGATATCAGATGGGATTTGCATATGATAATTCAAGAGCCTTTTCATTTTCAATGTATGACTTTAAAAATAAACATAATTATATGTGGTTGAAAAGAAATCCTGATATATGGAGTCATTTGATGATTACACATGACCATGAAAACAACTCATTGAGATTTTATTTAAATGGTGAAGAAAGTGATGCAAGATTTGGACATGGTGTGGAATCACCATTAATCATGAATGGAAATGCAAAAAGATATGGTGGTGTTCCATATTACTTAGGAGTTAAGAATCCAAACGAAAATAGTCCAAGTAATTTCTTTTATGGTAAAGTTGCACAAGTTGGTATGTGGAATCGGGTACTTGATGATAGTGAAATAAAAGATTTTTATAGTAATGATATTACAAATTGTAATGATTATGATGGATGTGTATTACATTATGAGTTTTCTAATGTAGATGAAAATTATGTTTATGATATTAGTGGTAATAACAATCATGGTATAAATCATGGATGTCAAGTTACTACAGAAAACTTAGATGATATATCTCACACTATTGTACCACATCGTAGAAATGGTAGATTCAAATCACTAAAACATCCAATCAATGGTATTGTTAATAATAGATTCGTATTTCAAGAAGACACAAGTAGAAATGAAAAAAGATTTTTTACTGAAGTTCAATATGGACTTTGGGATACAAAAAAAGATGGATTGACAGATTTAAAGTACGAAGTAGATTCAGTAGATAAAATAGGTCGTCATGATTTTATTAATTTTATATGTAAACATGATAATATACCAGAATGGCAATAACCCAAGCACAGAAAGATATTCATGAATTAAATAAAACCAAAGGAAAATTAGATTCAGTTGGTTGTGGAATGTGTGTTGCAAAATGGATGCAAGTTACTATTCATCTACAAAATGGACATACACATTCATGTCACCATCCAAGAACACATAAAATACCTTTGGAAGAAATTAAAAAGAATCCAAGTGCACTACATAATACTTGGTATAAAAAACATGCTCGTAAAGAAATGTTAACAGACCAAAGACCATCTGAATGTGATTATTGTTGGAATGTAGAAGATAATAGTGATATATTTAGTGATAGGATATTAAAGAGTAATGAATCATGGGCAAAACCATTTTGGGATAAAGTTCAACATGAAAAAGATGGTAAAAATTATTTACTTGATTGGAGAGAGAATGTAAACCCAACATATGTAGAGGTTGTATTCTCAAGTGCATGTAATTTTAAATGTAGTTATTGTGCACCACACATCTCAACACAATGGATGCAAGAAGCAAAAAAACATGGTGGTTATCCAACTACTACTAAATTTAATTCATTGGGTGGATTAAAGGAATTGGACTTATTACCAATTCCAAAAGATGAACCAAATCCATATGTAGAGGCATTTTGGAAATGGTGGCCAGACCTTTATCAAGATTTACACACATTTAGAATTACAGGTGGAGAACCATTATTATCAAGAGATACATTTAAAGTATTAGATTACATTATAGAGACTGATAAACCTAACAAGAACCTTGTATTATCAGTAAATACTAATATGGGTGCACCAGACGAATTGATGAATAAGTTTATTGAGAAAGTAAAGATTATTACAGAAAAGGGATTAGTAAAAGATTTTCAAATATTCACAAGTATTGATGGTTGGGGAAAGAAGGCAGAGTATATCAGACATGGGTTAGATTATAGAAAGTTTTGGAAAAATTGTGAGAGAACACTAACAGAGTTGAAAAAACCATCATTAACATTTATGGTAACTTATAATGCACTAAGTGTATTTAATTTTGATATATTCATTGAACAACTATATTTATTAAAAGACAAGTTTAACTCAACTGATAGATATACACCTAATTCAGTAGTTGCGGATATTTCGTATTTGAGACATCCATCACATCAAAGTGTACAGATATTATCAGATGAATTTAAAGAGTTAATACAAAAACAAGTTGACTTGATGAGAAAGATTCAAGAAAAGGGTTTTGAAAATAAGTCTGATGATGTATTTTCACATATGGAAATGGAAAAGTTACAAAGAATTTATGATTGGTCAAAATCAGATATACCTAAAAAAACATTAAACAGAAACAGATATGACTTTTATAAGTTTTTTACTAATCATGACAAAAGAAGAAACACTAATATATTAGGAGTGTTTCCTGAATTAAAACAACTTTGGAAAGAATTTTCTAAGATTAAAAAAGGTGATGTTATATGATAAAGTTAATAAAAAAATATTATAATAAAATTAAAAGATGGTATCTTTTTAAAAAGAGACTTCGTGAGATTAAAAAAAGAGACCCATTTATTTACAAATGAAATATTTGGTTACATTAGGTGATAGTTGGTCAAAGGGAACCACAGAAGAAACAATAAAAAGTAATTACTCTAAATTTGTTAGTGAGGAGTTATCACTTGAAGATATAAATTTATCAATGGGTGGTGCATCAAATAATCACATATATCGTAATTTTTACAAATGGGTTAAGAATAATCCTGATAAATTAGATGAAACTCTTTTTTTATTTGGTTGGACAACAATACATAGATGGGAAACTTATGACAAAGTTCAAAACAATTGGATTAAATTTACTGATGGTAAGATAGATAATTGGGAAGAAATGCCAGAATATACAGATAAAAAATGGTGGGAATCATTTATTGTTCATTTTTTAAATAATAAAAATTTTGAAAATGAAGCAGAAAAAATATACTTTTCAACAAAATGTATATTAGATAAGTACAATCTTAAATACTTATCTTTTGCACCTTGGAGTATGGCATTAGACTTAAATAAATATTTTGATAATGTTATACCAAATGATATAAGTAAACAGGTTGGTTGGAGTGATAGTAAATACATAATAAGTGAAGATGATTATCATCCAAATGTAAAAGGACATAAATTTATGTCAGATATAATAATAAATAAAATTAAAAATACATATGAAGATATTAGGAATTAACGCACTTAACCATGATGCATGTATCACTTTACTTGATGGTAAGGAGATATTGTTTGCAGGTCATGCAGAAAGATATAGTGGTATAAAAAATGACCATTTGTTAAATCAAGAGATGATTTCTGATGCCAAAAGATATGGTAAGTGGGATAAAGTTGTTTGGTTTGAAAAACCTTGGTTAAAGAAATCAAGACAATTATGGGCAGGACAATATGGTGAAGTATTTCAAAGTGGAAACTTACCATCACAATATCTGAAACAATTTGGTATTGATAAGATAGACCATTATGTTGGACATCATGAAAGTCATGCTGCTGCAAGTTATTACTCAAGTCCATATGATGAGGCATGTATTATTACTATTGATGCTATTGGTGAATGGGAAACTTTGACAATTTGGTATGCATGGGGTTCACACTTTGAGAAAAGATATTCTGTAAATTATCCAAACTCACTTGGTCTTTGGTATAGTGCCATGACTCAACGATTAGGATTAAAACCACAAGAAGATGAATACATTCTTATGGGAATGGCTGCATGGGGTAAGTTAGATAGAAACATAATGAACGAGTTGTATGACGATTTCTTTGTTAAAGGACTTGACTTGAAATTAAAAGAAAATCTACATAGAGGTTGTTTAGGTTGGGATAGTCTTTATTATCCAGATGATGGTTCAGATGAATGGAAGTTCACTATCGCAGCTAATGTTCAGGCGATATGTGAAGAGGAAATCTTAAAGATATTTGAAAAGGCAAAAGAAGTAGTTCCTGAAACTGATAACTATTGTTATGGTGGTGGAGTTGCATTGAATTGTGTTGCAAATAGTTTGATTGTTGAGAAGTATCCTAATCTTTGGATATTACCTAATCCTGGTGATGGTGGTAGTTCATTAGGGTGTGCATCTTCAATTTTGGGTGAACATATAAATTTTAATAATTGTTTTTTAGGATATGATATCAAGGGAGAGTATCCAATAAAAGAGGTAATGGATGAGTTACTAAAGGGTAACATAGTTGGTGTTGCAAATGGTAGAGCGGAGTTTGGGCCAAGAGCATTAGGTAATCGTAGTTTATTGGCAGACCCACGAGGGACAAATATAAAAGACCAAATGAACGAGATTAAAAACAGACAGAAATTCAGACCATTTGCACCAAGTGTATTAGAGGAACATGCACATGAGATATTTGAAATGCCTACAAAGAAATCTCAGTTTATGCAGTATGTTGCAAAGTGTAAGTATCCTGATAAGTATCCTGCGATATGTCATGTGGATGGGACATCACGAGTTCAAACCGTAAGTAAAGATGATAACATTGGTTATTATAATTTGATAAAGAAGTTTTATGAAGAGACAGGTTGTCCAATGGTGTTGAATACAAGTCTAAATATTAAGGGACAACCAATAGTAAATTCCTATCAAGATGGTGTCTTGTTTGAAAAAAAATATAATGTAAAGGTATTTTAATGATATATTATACAATAAAAGAAAATTATAGTATAGATAACCATAATAATCCACAACAAATTGATTCAACTCTGAACTCTGTAATTATAGTCGGTAATAAGGCTGGTTCAACATATATTGGAGATTGTTTATACTGGTCATATCCAGAAAAAGGACTTAGACATTTTGGTATAGATGGTCATCATTTACAAACTTCTTGGTTTTATAAATCAATAGATAAACAAGTTTGGAACAACTTACATAAATTGTGTGTAACAAGAAACCCATATTCAAGATTTTTATCATGTTGGACATTTGGTCAAAAAATTAGTGAACTACATAGAGGTAACAATCAGATAAAATACTTTTATGAAATTGAACCAACTTACAAAGAGTACAGACCTATAAAATTAAAAACTACTTTAGAAGATATGACTCAAAAAGATTGGCAAGAAAGTTTTCAAGATTTTTGTATTAAATTTAAATCAGGTGAAATAGAAGATGGTCATGCACATCCAATGTGGAATGAGTTTGGTATTATGCCACACGAAGAATTTACAAAAGTCAGATTAACAGAACTTCATAACTCAAAAACTTTTAATAATATTTTTAATGAAGATGGAAATCAAAAAATTGATGACTACGGGTATGAAGGAAGAACATTAGAAGAATCAAAAAATCCATCAGAAAAATATTTACCAAATTGGAAAGATTACTATAATGACAATACTAAAGAAATAGTTTATAATTTATATAAAAAAGACTTTGAAATATTAAATTATAGTGAAGATTTTGATGATTACTAATATTTATATATAAGTCAGGTAGTGCTAACACTCTTCGGAGAAAGTCCTAACCCACTACTTTAGACTATAAAACAAGGGTGGCATTTAAATAGTTTTACTATTATAGATGCCTCTATTTATTGGAGGCTTTTTTATGCGAATATTAATAACAGGTGGAGCTGGATATTTAGGTTCAGTTATCACAAGACAACTAATGTTACATCACGAGGTTACCGTGATTGATAATTTGATGTATAATCAAACATCATTATTAGATTTATTTGGTAAACCAGGTTTTAATTTTATCTATGGTGATGTTCGTGACAAAAACTTATTACTTGAACAAGTAAAAACACATGATGTTATTATTCCACTTGCCGCTCTTGTCGGTTTTCCAAGTTGTGAAAAAGACAAACAACTTGCAACCGATGTCAATTTTAATCAAATCAAAAACATCGTAGATAATTTATCACCAAATCAACAAATACTCTATCCAAATACTAATAGTGGTTATGGTAGTAGAACAAATAAAGGTGAAGTAGATGAGACAAATTCATTAACACCAATCAGTCATTATGGTATTACAAAATGTAATTCAGAAGATTATATAAAGAACAATAGTAATGGAATAACTTTTAGATTGGCGACCGTATTTGGTGTGTCAAGTCGTATGAGATTGGATTTATTAGTGAATGAGTTTGTTTATAAATTATTAACCGATAAATATATTACTATTTTTGAAAAAGAATTTGTTCGTAATTTTGTTCACATTCAAGATGTGGCATCAGTATTTAGTTATATGACATTAAAGTATAATGAATATCAAAACGAGATATTCAATGTAGGATTATCAGATACAAATATAAATAAGAAACAATTAGTAGAAAGAATACAAAAATATATTCCTGATACTTCGGTAACTTATTCAGATTATTTTGTAGACCCTGATAAAAGAGATTACATAGTAAGTAATAAAAAAATAGAATCAACAGGATGGAAACCAAACTTTAGTTTAGACAATGGGATAGAAGAATTGATAAAGGCATATCAAATGATTGTCCCACACGAAAGTTCACACTATAGAAATGCGTTTCCACTAAGTTATGGAGCATCATTATAATGTTTAATTATTCATCAAGAAGAAGTGAAATCTTAAATGATATTAAGATATTTCAACCAGAAACACACACAGATTATCGTGGAACAATGTGGACACATTGGGAATGGCCAATGGATACACCTACAAATAAAATATCTAAATTTACAAACTCAAGAAAAAATGTACTTCGTGGTTTACATGGAGACGATGTAACTTGGAAACATATTACATGTGCGTATGGTGCATTTTATTTAGTAGTTGTTGATTATCGTGAGGATAGTCCAACATATTTGGAATGGGATAGTTTTACACTTGACGATAAAAATTGTAAAAGTGTATTAGTTCCACCAGGTTTTCTAAATGGACATTTATGTTTAACTGATGAATGTGTGTTTCATTATACTCAATCATATCCTGATGAGTATGTAGATTGGGAAGAACAAATATCAGTCAGATGGGATGACCCAATGTTAAAAATAAATTGGCCAATAGACAATCCAATATTAAGTAGGAGAGATAAAAATGGTAAAGATACCTAAATATATTATTGATAGTGGAAAGGTTAGAGATATAACTTTAACTAAAAATGATTTAATAAACTTTGAGACAGAAGTTAAGGAAAAGTATAATAATGGTGATATCACTGCACCTGTACATTTAAGTTCTAATAATGAAGAACAATTGATAGAAATATTTCAATATATAAGTGATAGAGATTGGGTGTTCAGTAGTTGGAGAAATCATTATCATGCATTACTTCATGGTATTGATAAAGAGACTTTAATGCGTGAAATCGTTAGTGGTAAGAGTATGAGTGTAAATCATTTTTATAGTGAAGATGAAAAACAACCACCACTTAATTATCAGAGAAAATTTTATTCAACTTCTATTGTAGGTGGTGGACTACCAATCGCTTTAGGTGTTGCAAAATCATTAGACTTAAATGAAGAAGAGACAATAGAAGGTAGATTACCAAAGGTTTGGTGTTTTGTTGGAGATATGACATTTGAAAGTGGGATATTTCACGAAGTGTATAAATATGCTCGTAATAATGACTTACCTATTGAGTTTGTTGTTGAGGACAATAATCTATCTACAAATACACCTACAGATGAGACTTGGGGTAAAAAACAAGAAGTACCAAACGATGTAATTTATTACCAATACAAAAGTGATTACCCACACCATGGTACAGGTACTTGGGTAATGTTTTAGGAGAAACTATGATTAATATATTAGCATTTAAATACTCATCACAAGAACTTTCTTTCAATGAATTTATGGATGGTAAACGACCAAAAAAAAGTAAAGAGATTACTATAGATTATGACACTCATGATTTTTTATATCCTGTAGATTGTGAATCAAAATATGGTAATGCATTATCCCAAATGTATTATTATTTCGGTGGTAGTAGTGATAATGGAAAATTTAAAGTACATCATAGTGAAGACACTTTAAATACAAATGAACCTTACTTGATTTATGTAGAATATCAACCAGACTCATCAACACCAGGCCCAACAAGACAAATGAAATATGTATTTACTGAAGGTCTTGATAGTAAACACACAGAGAATATAAGAAAAGGTATTGCAAAAATATGGTTTGATTGTACACCTGAAGAAAGAATTGGTCAAGGTGAACCATTGAATGAACTATTTAAATTTCTTGATAAAATAAAGATACCACATAGTTCAATCTTATATACAGATGGTGACCAACTTGTTGATGAACTATTTGAAAAACATTCAAAAGATATACAGGTAAAAGTATTACCATTACATATGAATAATGCATGGGAATCTTTTCAAAAATTAGCAAATGATAATTTATGGTCAAGATTAATTGTAAATCAAGAATACTTTTTAAGACCAAAACATTTTATGTTTAATAATTTTATGCCAAGAGTTGCAAGAGTTATACTGATGGCAGAATTAGTAAAATCAAAAATTCATAAAAAGGGTTTTTGTTCGTTTCAAGATATAGGTGAGGATGGTAATATATTTTTTCCATCAATGGGAGATGCGTCTTTTGCAGATAGGTCTTTTAATATTTACGAAATATGTCATGCGAATAATAATCTAAAAGACCATAGTGAGTTTAAACGAAACTATATTGATGTAATTAGAGATGTATTACCTTTATCACATGATATGATAGGATTAAAACAAGAAGATACTTTAGACAATTTAGATTATACCACTGCAAGAATTTCAGATTCAATGACCTTGGCACATGCATATGAACATGCATTAGAAGATGAAGGTAAAAGAACATTGACTCACTATGATAGTACATATGGCCCATACTACAATCCTATTTCTTATTTAAATGTTTACTTTGATGTATGTGCAGAAACATATTCAGGTGGGTTTCACCAAGATAAATGTCCTGGTCCTGTATTTACTGAAAAGGTTTACAGACCACTTGCACTTGGAACACCATTTCTGCCTGTTTCAGAACCAGGAAGTATTAAGGCATTACGAAGACAAGGGTTCAAAATGTATGATAACATGTTTGATTATAGTTTTGATGAAGAAAAACATGGCCCTACGAGAATTAAAATGATTTATGATAACATCAAAAGATTGACTGATATGTCAAGAGAAGAATTACATAAATTGACTTATAGTCATAAGAAAGAAATGGTGTACAATCATGAATATTTTATCAATGACTTTTATCATAATGTATATGAAAATCATCTAAAATTTTTAACAGAGTGGGTAAGATGAAAAATATAATAGGTTCTACCAGAACATATTGGACTTCATCATTAATCAATGTTTTTGGTAAAGAAAATATCAGAGTAGTTCAGATTGGTGCATGGAATGGTCATGAAACAAATCAAATTGCAGAGGTAGTCTCAAATTGGGGTGGTGAATTAATTGTAATTGATTGGTTCAAGGGTAATGTATCTGTAACTGAAGATAATGATATAAAGTATGACGAAGAACATATTGAAGAAAATAAAAAATTATTTTGGAGTAATATACATCCTAATAATAGAAAATGTATTGATTTAAGAGTTGGTAATTCTAATGAGTTAATTAAAGATATTGAAGATGATTCAATTGATATATTTCATATTGATGGTGCACACGAATATTCTATAGTAAAAAAAGATATAGAACTTGGTTATCCTAAATTAAAAGTCAATGGATTTATGTGTGGTGATGATTACTCTGGTGATTATAATTTAAATAGGGTTTTTGAATTGGATAATAAACATTTAGAACAAGACACTATAGATGGTGTTGGATATCAACATCATAATGGTAACATTTATCCTAACATACATGCAGGTGTTATTAAGGCAGTCTATGAATATTTTGATAAAGGTGATGTAATGTTTAATTTACCACAGGCAAAGTGGTTACATTGGAAGAAACCTAACTCTGAAGTAGGTTATAATATGGGAGCATATGTCAATGGTATAATATTAAAAGGTGAACTATTAGAAGAAGTTGATTTAAGTAGTGTAAGAGAATTACCTGCATTTGGAAGTGAGTTTAAAAAATGAAATATTTAGTGAGTTGTGGATGTAGTTGGGTTGAGGGATATGGTACTTCTGATAAAAAGAATCGTCTTTCAACTTTGATGGCATCTAAATATAATTTAGAAGATATCAATCTTGCAGAAGGTGGTGGTTCTAATCAAATGATATTTAGAAAAGTAACCGAATGGATAAATAATAATAAAGATAAAGTAAATGAAACTTTATTTTTAATCGGTTGGACTGAATCTACGAGATTTGAATATTGGGATGATTTAAATAACGAGTACAAAAAAATAGATGTTGCAACTTTTGAAAATACAAATAAAGACCAATACACAAAGGAAGAATTAAAACATTGGGAATTTTATTGGAGAAACTACTTCAACGAAAAAGTATTACTTGATAATACAAATAGATATATTTTATCACTTTCAAGAATATTACCAAAATTTATTTTCTTTAATTCAATTGGTGATTTAAAAAATTTAACTAAAAAACATTCACCTGAATTTGAATATGTTTATAATATTTTTCTTGATAAATCATGGGAAGAATTTTGTGGTGGTAGATATTCAGAATTAGTAAAAAATAAAAAAGATACAAGTTTATATGCACAGAATGATGGCCATCCAAATGACAAAGGAAATGAAGAATGGTTTAAACATTTACTAAAGGAGATAAAATGAAAGCATTGATAATAGGTGGAAGAGGAATGGTAGGAAGACAACTTGTTGAGTTGTGTTCAAAGATTTATAGAAAGGTTGGTGTAGTTGATAAAGATTACAACATACCACAAGATTTACCAAGTAACGCAAAGTATTATGGGTTAGATATGACTCATAGTAGTAACACGAGTATCATTGCAGATTATGACCACATATATCACTTGGCAGGTATTAAGGGTTCACCTTTGAGAGTAAAGGAAAGACCAGAAGATTACTTACCAATGTTACAATTTGATACGAATGTGATTCGTGCAGTTGGTAGATGGAAACCTGATTGGTTTCTTTACACAAGTTCAGTTGGGGTTTATCCACCAAGTGAATTTTATAATGAAGACGATGTATGGGATAAAGTTCCAAGTGACAATGATAAAATCCCTGCATACATAAAACGAATGGGAGAGTTAAGTTGTGAAGCTGTTAGTATTACAAATGATTATAAAAATATATCCATTGTTAGACCATCAAACATTTATGGCCCTTTTGATAATTTTGGTGATGAATCTACCGTGATTGCATCAATGATTAAAAAAGGTTATCATAATAAAGTGTTGAATGTTTGGGGAGATGGAACACCAATACGAGATTTCATATATTCAAAAGATGTAGCTCGTGGAATGATTCATATGGTTCAGAATAGAGTGAATGATGTTGTGAATCTTGGTAGTGGTGAAGAAGTTAGAATATCAGATATTGCCAGTGTGATTGGAACATACTTTGGAACAGAGATAGAGTATGATTTGACAAAACCAAATGGTGATATGAGAAGACAAATGAATACAGATAGAATGAAATCATATGGGTTTGAAAGAGAATATACATTACAAATGGGTTTAACAGAAACAATAGAATATTATGAGGAGTTACAAAAATGATTTACATATTAGATAATGGAGATATGTTTCCTAAGTTGTTAAAAACAACATTGAAGTGGATAGATGTCAAAACTAAAGAGATTGTAGATTTAGAATTTGAACATGAAGAAGATGATGTTTTAATTCTCAATGGAGAACCATTAACACAAGATTTTCATAAAGGTAAATTACATGAAAAATTAAAAAATATCTTGTGTCCTATTGTGATTATAGTTGATGATTCTGCATTAGGTTGGGGCCCAACAAATACAGAACTTGTTAATAATAGACCAGTCTATATAATTACACCATCCATATCAACAGATATACCACAATATGGAATAAAACAACATGAGAATGTTTTTAATTATTTATTATCACATATGGTAGAAAGAAATGATATAGATGTATCAACTGAGTTATTTGAACAAGGTAAAAGTTTTTTAAGAAGTAAACATTTCATGTCGTTAAATAGAGAAAAGAAACCACATAGAGATTATTTATATAAATTTATAAAGTCAAACAACTTGTTTCCAAAGTTTTATTATTCTTATACTAAAACTACTGAACCCATATATCTTGATGGTGACCCAAGTTGGGGAAGATTTTCAATATTAGACCCAACCCAAATTAACTATCCAAAGTTTTTTGATTCATATTTTAGTGTAGTTGCATTACCAAACTTTACAGGAAGTCATGATGACTTTTTGGATGAAAAAATATGGAAACCAATATTAAGTCATCAACCATTTATCGTGTTAGGCCCAAAAGGATTTTTAAAAGTTTTAAAAGAATTTGGGTTCCAAACTTTTTTTGATAAGATTGATGAAACTTATGACGATATAAAAGATGATAAGGCAAGATGGTCTAAGGCATGTATGGAAGTAAAAAGACTTTCATCAAAAAGTTTAACTGAACTACACACTTGGTATTATAGTGAAGAGACTATAGCAAAGTTAAGACATAATGTACAGAATGCAAAGAAATTATCTTGGGCACAAATAGATAGATTGTCAAGTTTATTAAAGGACTTATCTGATGATTAATAGGTATATTTTTCAACAAATATTTAATGAACTTATTCCTGAACATAAAGTTGAGTATATGAGATTTGAAGATTTGTATGTTAATAATATTCCGAGTGATTCATATGATTATATTATAATGTATCATGAAATGGAAGTATCAAATGATGTTGTGTTTGAAGACATACATAAATATTTGAAAGAGAATAATTTACCAGAAAACAAGTTTATCTTAGTTATGGGAGATTGTAGTCTTACTGAAAGTTATAAACTTTTTGTAAAGAAAAATTATATCAAAAAAGAAATAAACACTTTGAGTGGTTTTTTTATGGAACTTTGTGTTAGAAATAGTTTTGACCCTAAGTACAAAAATAAAGTTCTCAAACATATAAGTGAAAATGTAGATAAGATAAAAAAGAAAAGATTTCTTTCAATGAATGGTAGATTAAAACCACATCGTCATGCACTAATTGAGTTTATCGGTAGAAATAATTTAGGTGACTATATAGATTATTCATTATTAGAAAATAATTTACCAATAGATAAATATAATTTTAAAACTAATGTAGAGGATTATGTTAAAAATATAACAGAAGGTGAAGATGTAATTGGTTGGCATAATATGAAATCAGATGAACATAAAGATTTTCATATAAACTATGTTTATGCAGATAGTAAATGGTGGTATGCACATAAAGAAAACTTATTACCATTGTATAGTAATTACAATATGGATATTGTAACTGAGAGTGAATCAAACCATGAGGATAAATTATTTTTTACAGAAAAAACATTAAGACCAATATATTTTGGATTACCATTTTTTATGATTGGTAATAAAGGTATGTTAAGTAGATTGAAAGAATTTGGATATGCAACTTATGATGATATAATTGATGAATCATATGATACTCTTCCTACTTGGAGAAAAAGACTTAAGTATGCTACAAAAGAAATAAGAAGATTTTGTCAAATGAGTGATTCTGATTTTTCTAATGAAATTAAAAAAACAAAAAATAACATACTACACAATGTAGACCACTTTTTTAACAATGATTTTCAAATTAAAAGAATACAAAAACAAATAGAGGATATTGTAAGATGAAAGTTTTAAAATTTGATGCCTATACTGATAATTTATTTAGAATCTTTTTTACTCGTGATTCACGAATGGATATAAAAACTTTTCATCCACAAGAAACAGAGACTAATATATGGGAAGAAAAAGATTGGGAAGTACTTGTAATGTCTTTGTTTGATGTAGATAAATATTTTTTACAAGACGATAGTGAGAAAAATATAGAAGGAATGAAAAAATTATTAGAAAATACAGACCATGATTTCAAAATATACATAGATGGTTTAGGAGAAGGTTCTGATATTGGAACAAGATGGTATTTTTTATTTAAGTTTTGTTATATATTTGATATTCATCCTAATAAAATTAATTTATTTTTAACCACAATGAATGTTGAGAAATGTTATAC
>NZZP01000016.1 GCA_002698665.1 Gammaproteobacteria bacterium
AGTTAAAACTAATGATCGTAATGGTATTGTTGATTTTATGAACATCTTGCGAAAAATGCCATCTTTTGATACAATAGAATTTGGTATTGATGATATTATTAGGTCAGGCCTTGTAAAAGAATATCTTATTGCAAAAGTTGAAGCAGGTATTTAATGTTTAATCATGTTGATTTAAATCTTGAACCTCTCAAGAGAGAGACTATAGATGGTGTTCGTTATTATTCTATTCCAGATGAAGAGGAATTAGTTAAATTAGTTTCTATTACTTCTGTTACTAGTCATTTTAATAAAGAGATCTTTATTAATTGGAGAAAGAAGGTAGGTAATGAGACTGCAGATAAAATCACAAAAGCGGCTACAACCCGTGGAACTGATATGCATACTCTTACAGAACATTATCTAAAAAATGATGAAGAACTTCCTACTGTTCCACCCATTTCAGATTTCTTATTTAAGATTGCCAAACCAAAGTTAAACTTAATTGATAACATACATGCTTTGGAAGGTGCCCTATATAGTAAAGAACTAGGCATTGCTGGAACTGTTGATTGTATTGCAGAATATGATGGGGAGTTATCAATAATAGATTTTAAAACATCTAAAAAACCTAAACCAAGAAATTGGATTGAACATTATTTTGTTCAGGCAATGGCATATGGATGTATGCTATACGAAATGAAAGATATTTCGATAAAAAAACTTGTAATCATTATGGCTTGTGAAAATGGAGAATGTGTCGTCTACGAAGAAACCAATAAAGCAAAATATATTAAACTCCTCGGAGAATATATTAGAAAGTTTGTTGGAGATAAATTGGAGCTCTATGGAACCAAATAAAGAATTAGAAAAGGAAATAGAAAAAAAATTTCTAACACCATCAAAATTTGCCATGGAAATTGAAAATATTGTGGCAAATGAGGATATGAATTATATTGATGCCATTTGTTATTATTGTGAAATTAATAATCTTGAGATAGAATCAGTTACAAAATTAGTTTCTAAACCTCTTAAGGAAAAATTAAAGTGGGATGCTCAAGAACTTAATTTTATGAAAAAAACCTCTAGAGCTAAATTACCATTATGATTTTTTATTTACCGTCACCAGCATATGTACCTCCAACTCAAGCAACATTTATTGAGACTAGAGTATTAGTTGTAAAGCATACTACTGGTAGTGAATTAAAATCTGAGATGGTTAATCCAGAGATTCCTAATCCTTTTTATTATAGAAATTTTTTTGAATGAAAACTATATCATATGAAAATCCTTTTCCACATTTAATTGTTAATGATTTTTATGATAAAAATGAACTAACTTTAATATGGGAGGAACTTAATTTTTTTACTAAACCAGATAAACTTCTCAAAGCTAAAAATTATGGTGGAATTGAAGATAGAACAAATGCTCGTGCCGTGGTATTGGATGAGGTATTTCTAACTCATCGTCAAATGTCTAATATTCTAACTGTCAATAGAAAATTATTTAAAATTGGCATATTAAAAGAATTTGGTAAAATTCATGATTGTTGTTCTATTGCTGAAGATTGTAATTGGGATATAACTAAATTGAGATACTATCATAATGGTGAATATTATGAACCACATACTGATAGATCTATGCAATTTTTAGGATTTTCTTATTTCTACAAAGAACCTAAAAAATTTAGTGGTGGTGAATTGGTATTTCCTAAGTATAATTATCAATTGACATGTGAAAATAATTCAATTATAATAATGCCTGGTTGGGTTGAACATAGTGTGAATGAGGTAAAAATTGAAAATTCTGATTATTATGATGGTTGGGGTAGGTATGCCATTACAAGTTTTTTTGGCACTAATGACAAAAAAATCAATAAACAATATAAATGAAAGTGACACCATTTGAGACGTATCAAACTTATCTTTCTATGAAAAGTCATTTTACCAATCCTAAGTATGACTTTATAAAATATGGAGGTAAATCAAGAGCCACTATATCATCCTTCAATAAGAGAAAGGATAAATATTGGTTTGAGAAAACTTCTAGAAAATATTCTGATGAAGAAGTGCTAAATTTTCTTTTAGCAAATTTTGTAAACACTAACACACCCCAAAACTTATGGATCGGAGAGATAATCAACAGTGGAGAAAGAACCTACGCAGAATGGATGAGACGGAAACAGAGTATGACTTATATTTTCAAGGAGCAAACAGAAAAACTTCTCTCAGAGAACGACTTATCGAAAGTGTTCAATTGCTCGAAGGGACATCCCCCATTATTAAAAAAATATCTAGGTGGAGAAATTTCGCTAGAAACACTTATAATACTGGAAAAAGTTTTTTCTTTCGTAAAAAACTTTGATAAAAATTTAAAGGATCCAGTATGGGAAACCGTAAGTTTAAAAATTAAAAAGTATATACCTTTCCTAAATATTAATGTATTTCAATATAAAAAAATTTTACGAGACTTAATAAATGAGTGATTTCTTTAATTCTGAAATAGTTCAAGATGAATTGAACGATATTAATGAACTTCAAAAAGAAATTTATGGAGATGCTTTTAATTTTCCATTATTATCTCGTGAAAGTAGATTGAAACACATTAATCGATTGAAAAATTTATTAGAAAAGCAGAAAGTTATGTATGCTAGATTATCTCTTTCAGAAGATCCACAAGCTCTTGAACTAAAATCTCAAATAGAGGAATCAGTTACTATGTTGGGTTTTCCTACAGGAACTAGTATAAGTGTATTGTTTGACAGTATGAGTCAGACAATCGAAACACTTGAATCTGCTGTTGACTTATAGTATATTTTTTGTTATAATCTAAACATCCAATTAATCCAATTAATCCGAGGTAATCTAATGTCGTTTGCTAATCTTAAAAAGCAATCAAAGCTAGGCTCTCTTACACAAAAACTTGTGAAAGAAGTCGAAAAAATGAATAATAACGGTACATCAGGTGATGACCGTCTATGGAAATTAGAATGTGATAAATCAGGTAATGGTTATGCTGTTATCCGTTTCCTACCTGCTCCAGATAAGGAAGATCTACCATTTGTAAAACTATACTCCCATGCCTTTCAGGGGCCTGGTGGTTGGTATATTGAGAACTCTCTAACCACTCTTGGTCAGAAAGATCCAGTGTCTGAATATAACACTCAACTCTGGAACAATGGCACAGATGCGGGTAAAGATGCTGCTCGTAGACAGAAGCGTAAACTTACTTATATTAGTAACATCTATGTTGTGAAGGATCCTGCTAATCCTGAAAATGAAGGTAAAGTATTTCTATACAAGTATGGGAAGAAAATCTTTGACAAACTAACTGCAGCAATGCAACCTGAGTTTGAGGATGAAGAAGCAATTGATCCATTTGATTTCTGGCAAGGTGCCAACTTCAAGTTGAAAGCAAAGAATGTTGCTGGTTATAGAAACTATGATTCTTCTGAGTTCACTGCCGTCACTCCATTATTGGATGATGATGATGCACTAGAGGGACTTTGGAAAAAAGAAAGTTCTCTTCAAGAGTTTGTTGCAGCAGATCAGTTCAAATCTTATGAAGATTTGAAGAAGCGTCTTGGTTATGTTCTTGGCAATAAGACTACAGTTCGTGAAGATGTAGAAACTGTTGATGAAGATGATGATCGTGGTTCAGCAGAACAATTAGTTACTGCTGCCATAACTTCAAAACCTTCTCCCGTAGAAGATGATGAAGATGATGCACTATCATACTTTGCTAAATTAGCAGAATAATGTTAATTGATTTTAAGACCCCTTTACAGGGGTCTTTTTTTATTCCATTGTAACTCTGGTGTTCTCAGTTCTTATCAATTTATCATTTATACGTTCAGAAGATTGTTGATATACCATAATGTCTCTCATATCATTTAGGAATTGTTGTAAATATTGAGATCTAAGAACAAATATACTTCTTTTTTTATTATTTTTAAGAACCTCATATTCATAATTACTAACACCACTAATAGTATTTGAAGATGTTGGTGTTACATATGTGCCATTTTCACTATATGTAACAGAAAAATTACTATCAACAACTTGACCAGAAGGAAGAATTAATCTACCTATAGAATCTTTAATTTCTTTAGTTTCATAGTGATGATTGCTGTTTATATTAGCAAGACCATATTTACTTTCAACAAAATCATATATCTCTCTATCAGATAAAGGCCATTCGTCTCTTACATTAATGATACCAGCAGTTAATAATACAACCCAATCTAGTTGATCATCTCCATATATTTCTTCGGCAACCGTATCAGGTCGGGCACCTTCCATTATTTCATACTTATTAAAGATAGTAAAAACATTCTGTAAATCATCACGTAATTTATTTCTTCTGAATAAATTTTTAACTTTTACGTAACTTTGAGAAGAAATACTATTTGATAGAAAATTTTGATATTCTAAATCTGGTAGTTCTCTGAAATATCCCATTTTAGTAACCTACTCCGTCTGATTCATCACCATATGCTTCATAATCTTCATTATAAACTGGTGTTAATTCTCTAAATGCCAATGTCATATTCATTGAAATTGGAGAACCATCATTATATGTTGCCCAAGTTCCATCACCAGTATAATTCATTTGCACATTTGTTAAGGCACAAAGTTTAATTCTATTTAAATAATTTCTTGCCTTTCCTTCATATTGAATCTCAAAAATATTTGGAGTTTTTAAGAAAGCACCTCCAGAACCTTTTGGGGCCATATTTCTTTTAAATGCCTTTATTATAGTTCTAACAGTTTCTGCTTCTTTTTGAAATCTTGGTGTAAATTTAAATTGAAAACCAAAGTTTCTTAAAGCTGGCCCTTTAAATAGTAACTCCATATTTGGATTTATAACTGATCCATTAGATCTTGCTAATACTTGATCTAAACTAAGATTTCCACCAATTTGATTTAGTGCTTGAGTGGCAAAATAATTTTGAACTAAATTTCCACCACCAGTAATTCTACTGATTGTACTATTAATTGCTTTCCCAGCCTTTTTTAAATCAAGATCCATAAGGTTTATCGCAGCATCCATTCCTCCTTCTTGCAAAAAGTTCATATTTCCCTCACCATATGCTGCTTGGTTCGAGTCCACAAGATTGGCAGGAATAGGAAGTAAAATTTGACCCAATAACTCAGATTTCAAATTATCTTGATTTCTTGTTACTAATCTTTCACTAGATCCAGGATCACTTTCATTTCTTTTATATTTGAATGCAGAAAATTTAATAAAGTCTTGACCACTTTCTATGGTGCTATATGGATATCTTAAATCATTAAATTTTTCTGGTTTACCTTGTTTACCTGGTTCACTTACTATCTGATTTACCCTTGCCTGATATGACTTATTTGATTTATTTTCTTCTTTCTTTTTTTCAGGATTTTCTGTTTTTTGAGGTGTAGTTACACTTGTATTACTAACCCCTTTAGTAGTATTTTTTACACCAACACCTCTTGTATTTGTTTTTGTACTTGCGTTTATACCAGTTCCATCTTTTTTTGCAGTATTTGTTGCACCAACACCTCTTGTATTATTACTTGGATTAGGATTTACATAAACAGTCCCACCTGTATTCTGTACTCCACTACCTGGTTTATTTTTACTATATCTATTTGGCATCGACCTTTATACTTGTATTAACTATTTAGACCTATTTTTCCAAAAGGTATTTCTCTGGCATCCGCAATCTCATCAGGATAGATTTCATACAGTTGGCCGACTATCTCATTCCAAGTATATTGTCTCATTTGGCCCCAATGATAATTTAAACCTTTAAAACCCCATTGAAATATATCAGTGACCGCAACTAATGGATGTGCATCATATTGAATAATTGGTGTTTTTGGTGCATATACAAATGTATAATACTTTCCTACATCTGGTACGGGTGTTACCGTTTTATTAAGAGCTTCCATCATTTCCAACATCAAATCATCAGGATCTTCTGTCCCTCTGATACCATTAACCACAGAACGTATTCTGTTATGTTTGTCTTCTGTTGGATAACTATATGTCATCTGGTGATACCTAGTTCGTCTTCGGTTAATATTTTAAATTCCAATCCTCTATCAAGACAATAATTTTTTGCTGCCTTCCATTTTGCCTGATTTTTTACATATTCACGAACTTCGTAAATATAACCTTTTGTTTTCTTTTTTTGTGGTTTGGGTTCAATACATTGTTTTTTGGGTTTTACTTCAATAATATATTTTTTAATCTTTCCTGTATTTTCTTTAACTTTAATATAAAAGTCTGGAAAATATCTATGAATTTTATTATCTAATGGAGAACGATATGGTAAAAAGACTTCTTCACTTCCCCATTCTAAAATATTTTGATTACTATCACAATATTTCATAAATTTTAATTCCCATAATGAACGATAGATGATGTTTCTAAAGTTACCTTTATATTTTAGGGGATTGTTTGGTTGATAACGACCCTTATAAGACATCTAAATAGAAATAATAATATAAGTATATTTAGAGTGTCAGGACTTATTTCAAATTATAAAATGACAGCACTTACTAAAATGGATATTAGTAAGGTATCTTTGAATAATCAATATCAAGTTAATATTTCAGGAATAACTGCAGATTTAAAAGGATATTTGGGTAGATATTATAATATTCCAAATAACTATGCATCTGGTGGTGATATTGGTATAATGTGTGCAGAAGCCACACTTCCAACTAGTTCGTTTGCTACATCAGAAGTTAAAGATAATTTTCATGGAGTAAATCAACAATTTGCTCATACAAGAATTTACATTGATAGTGATTTTTCTTTTTATATTGATGATAATTATAATGTTTTGAAATTTTTTGAGGGATGGATGGACTATATTTCAGGTGATGATAATAGTGAGTTTAGAAGAGATGATGACGTAAATTATTACAGGAGATTTAATTATCCTATGAATACTGATAGAAAAATTGGATATAAATGTGGAAGTTTAACAATATCTAAGTTTGAAAAAAATCTTGGTAAATCTATCAAATATAGTTTTATAAATGCATTTCCTAAAGCAATGATATCAATACCTGTTCAATATGGTGGTGCAGATCTTTTAAAAGTAAATGTTCAATTTGCATATGATCGTTATAATCTTATCTAAATAAACTGCTATAAATAAACTTACTGAAGTGTGAAAACATTATGCCATTACCGAAAATTTCTACACCAACATATGAGTTGGTATTACCATCTACTAATAAAAAAGTTAAATATAGACCATTTTTAGTTAAAGAAGAAAAAATCTTAATTATGGCATTGGAATCTGAAGATCAAAAACAGATTACCAATGCAATAAAAACAGTTTTAGCTGACTGTATTTTAACTAGAGGTATTAAGGTCGATAAGATGGCAACATTTGATATTGAATATTTGTTTTTAAATGTTCGTGGAAAATCTGTTGGTGAAACTGTAGAAGTTAATGTAACATGTCCAGATGATGGGAAAACTACAGTGGAAATGGAGATTGATATTGATTCAATAAAAATTCAAAAGGATCCTAATCATTCTAATATCATTAAATTAGATAATGATTTATCCATTCAGATGAATTATCCATCATTAAATCAATTTATCGAAACTAATTTTGATCTTAGTGATACTAAAAATCAAGTAGATCAATCTTTACATGTAATTATGTCTTGTATTAATCAAGTATATAATAGTGAAGAATCTTGGTCTGCTGCTGAATGTACAAAAAAAGAATTGAAAGATTTTGTTGAATCAATGAACTCTAAACAATTTAAAGAAGTTGAAACTTTTTTTGAAACAATGCCTAAATTATCCCATAAAGTCAAAGTAACAAATCCAGAGACTAAAGTTGAAAGTGAGGTGGTAATTGAGGGATTAGCGTCTTTTTTCAGTTAGCTCTGGCACATGAGAGTTTGGAAAATTATTATCGTACTAATTTTGCCCTCATACAGCACCATAAATATAGCTTAACAGAGCTTGAAAACATGATACCGTGGGAGAGAGAAATATATGTTTCACTTCTCCAACAATACATCGAAGAAGAAAATTTAAAACAACAGCAAAGTGGCAGCAATTACTCCTGAGATAGTACCATCAAACATTAAATTAAATGTAACCAACGTAAAAAGTATTTTTAACGGTGGCGGTAAGGGAGGTGCCATAACTCGTCGTAGATCAGGAGATATTATTCCTAAAGGTGGTGTCATTGTTCCCAAAGGTCGTTCTCTTGATACTGAAAAATTATTTGAATTAAATGATTATGATCCTTTAGAAAAAAGGGTTGCTGCGAATGAAAAGAAAATAACGATACTCAAAAGGATTATTAAAACTCAACAAAATCCATTTGGTGGTGGTCCTTTGGAAGAAATTAATTCTATTCTTCAAGATATTGGTAATGCACTATCATTAGATTTTGGAAATAGAATAACACAAAAAAAGAATGAAATAGATGCTTTAAGAGAAGGAGCAGAAACTAAAAAAAGAGGTGGAATAGAGGCAGGATTAGAAACAGTCAATAAAATAACTAGTAAAGTAGGAACAGCATTTAGTGCTGTTACTGCTCCTGCAAGAAATATTCTTGATAAAGTCATAGGATTTTTTACTACCTTAGCAACAGGATTTTTAGCAGATAAGGCATTAACATGGTTGTCAGAAAATAAAGATAAAGTAACAGGATTTTTTGGATTTTTACAAGATCATGGAAAGAAAATTTTAATTGGTCTTGGAGTTCTTGTTGGTGGTGTTATTGCCGTTAAACTTGTTAAAAAAGTTAGGCAAGTTATTAGATTTCTTAAAACTGGTTTAGTTATTGTTAAGAATGCTCTTAGAATAGCAAGAACGTTGCTAAGATTTGGCCCTAAAGCATTAGGAAAAGTTGGTAAAGTTCTTAATATTAGTACTAAAGTTGCTCCTAAAGTAACTCAAAAAACAACTCAAAAAGTTGCTACAAAAGTAGCACAAAAAGGTGGATTTAAAGCTTTGGGTATGTTCCCAATTCTTGGAAATGCGATTGATTTAGGAATGGCTGTTTATCGTGCTTCTAAAGGTGACTTTACTGGTGCTGCACTTTCATTGGGTAGTGCTATTCCTGGCCCTATTGGTTATACTATTGCTGCAGCAGATATTGCAAGAGATGTAATATCTCCTTCTGAAGACAGACCTAAAGGCACACTGGGAACAGTTGCCGATACTTATAGTGATTTGGTCAATACCACTACCAATATGGATTTTTCTGGAAATGTTAAATCACAAAATCTTCAACAATCTACAAGAAATAATGTAACAATAATGGATCCTATAAAAGTTTCTGATATGGTTAATAATCAGGGTACTGCTAATTCAAATGTGGGTGGTGATAGTGAAAATTCCATACCTTTTGTTGGGGCAGAAGATGTTTCAAATTCTTATATACCTCTTACAAAAGATCTTTTGGGGGTATATGATTAATGGCCATCACATCTGCAAAACTAAAAATTACTGCTGTTAATATTAGAAGTGTGTTGAATAAAAATACCAAAACATTAGAAAAATTAAATTCTAAAAAAACAACTTTATCCCGCAAATTAAGATTAAAAGCAGAGAGAGATGCAGCTGAAACAAATATAGAAAAGAAACCAAAAAAAGGCCCATTAAAAAGTATTCTATCCAATATATCAACTACTGTTATGAGTATGAAAGATAAAATATTAAATTTCTTTGGTTATCTTTTAATGGGAATGTTGGTTAAAAATCTACCTATAATTATAGAAAAATTAACATCTGCTTATGAATTTGTAAAACCTTTAATTGAAACTGCTTGGAAAGTTATAAGTTTTATCGGTAAATCTTTGTTTAAATTTGGTGGATGGATATCTGGATTATTTAATCAAAAAAAAGCAGAGGAAAACACCGATCTTTTATATAATAATTCTACTGTTTTGGAAAAAGAAATAGATACCGTCAATATTGATAATTCAGAAGATAATATTCAGGAATCGACAACAGAATTAAAACCAAAACCTCTTTCCACAGCTGAAATTCGTGCTGCTAATCCAGAAATTGTACCAGGTACTCGTATAAATGAAATTGGTGCACTGGGAGGAGGAAAACCTTCCAGTGGAGACTTATCCATGTTTAAGGATAAATCAAAACCCCAAACAGAGACTACACCAAAAATGAATATAAATTCACAGATTGGTGATATAGTAAATGATAATAAAATTAATAAGATTATTCATAAGACAAATATGTCGTCATCTATTTTTAATGATGATAATTCAAAAAAAGTGGTATCAAAAATTGAAAATAAAAATTCTAAAAATTTAGTAGGAAACCTTGATGATAAAACTAATACTGTAATAATTCCTATCGAAGTTGAAAAAATAATTCCAACAAATAAATCTAATGGGGGATCTAATACCATAAATTCAGTTGAACCATTAGCATCTGTTGGATCAGATATGAGGATGCCATAATGTCAGTGCAATCATCAAAATATAGTATATTTAAAATCATATCTGCTGATGGTAAAAATGAAGTGGATTTTGCACAAGGTCAATTTAGAATTGCTAATTTTTACTATTATGAAAATGTATTATCACCATTTATAACAGGAATAGTTACAATTGTAAGCACAAGTGCAGTTACTAAGTCTAAAGATGATACGCAAGAGAGACTTGGATCTTTACATACTTCACTTCCATTAGAAGTAGGTTGTGAACTCTTGATAAAAATTGAGGATCCTATAGGAGAGGGATTGGATTTTTCATCTAAAAAAGATCCATTTAAAAGATTGTATGTTAATGAAGTTCAAATTATAGATAAAAAATCAACTTCTGAAATTATTCAGATAAGATTTATATCTAGAATAGGATTATTAAATAATACAAAAAGACTTACTAAACATTACACAGGTAAAATTACAAATTCTATAGAAAAAATTCTTAAAAATGAATTTAAATTAGATACGGATAGAATTAATATTGATGATTGTAGTAATCCATACTCCTTTGCTGGAATGACAAAAAGGCCTTTTGATTTAATTCTTATGCTTGCAAAACAATCAGTACCAGAAAATACTTCAAATCCTGGTTATTTTGCTTATGAAACAAAAAGTGGTTTCAATTATGTTTCTGTTGATTCAATTATTAATAATGATCCATATGACAAAACATATTATTATGATGGTAAAGTTCAATCAACATCACAAACTAGGGATGAAAGTAATGATTATAAGATAGCATCTTTACAAGTAATAAAAGACCAGAATTTAATGTCTCAAATTAGATCTGGTGTATATGCAAATAAAACTATATTTTTCAATCCCCAAACTTACAAGTTTACAGAAATTGATGTTGCTGTTGATGATGGAAGATTATATAAAGATCCAAAATTTTCTACGCTAGGAAAAAAACCAGAAATTCCTAAAATATTATCTGAAAATTTTGAACAAGGAAATAAATTTCATAGAGTACAAACTGCAGTATTAAATATCGGAGGTGAATCTGAAAGTATTAATCCTAATAATAGTCCTGAGTTATACTATGCTGCTGGAACCACTAGATATAATATGCTTTTTTCACAAAAACACTCTATAACAATTCCTTGCAATACTGATCTGGAAGCAGGTAATACTTTACGTCTTGAAATTGAAGATATCACTGATAAAAAAGAACAAGGGCCAGATCAAAAACAAAGTGGTGTTTATATTATTTCATCTTTATGCCATTATTTTGAATCAGAAAAATCTGTAACTTCGTTAACTTTAGTACGTGATTCCTATGGATTGCATGCTTCTAAAAATTCATCTAAATCTAATGCATCAACTAAATTTAGTAATAAAAGTAGAACTAGACGTGGAGGTAGAAGATAATGTTGTATAATTCTGTATCAGATCATGACTTTTATGGACTTGCAACTCATGAATGGATTGGTATTATTTTACCTTATGAATCTCAAAAAAATCAAATTGATGGTAATTCTGGTTTCGGATATAGATTTAGAGTCGCAATCATGGGATATCATCCTTTAGATAGTTCAATAAAAGATGAAGAAATAGTTTTTGCTTTGGTTGCTCTTGGTGTCTCTGATGGAAGTGGTGCAGCTGGTAGAAGAAAAGATCCAGCACTATCTCAAGGTGATGTTGTTCTTGGTAAATTTTTAGATGGTGATCGAAAACAAAATCCTATAATATTGAATGTTTTAGGCAGATCTTCGGGTATTAGATATGGTAAAGGTAGATTTGATTCAAAAACTGGATTTGTTGGATCAACTAAGAAAGGTAATTTACTTAATGCTATTGCTAATCAAAATGAAGAAACAAATGAAAATATTGGGTTAAATTCTCCTAGAGCTGTATCATCATCAAATAATAAAAGACAACCACCCATAGAACAGATGGCTCAACAGGGATTAAATCCTAATGAAAACAAAGTTGGTGTAATTCCTACTCCACCTTCATATACAGAAGATGAGATTCAAGCTGCAGTTGCAGAAGAAAACGCATTAGAAGGTACACGAGATGAATTTGTTGAAGTTGTTACTGATGCAGAATTTACTATGTTCTAATAAATATCAAATACGGAGGAAATAATTAT
>NZZP01000017.1 GCA_002698665.1 Gammaproteobacteria bacterium
CATATAATTGTATTGATTGATATGCAGTCGCCATAAAAATAGCAGGTATTGATAGCAGAAAGGCAATCTTAATAGAGTCCTCTCGGCTAAAGTTTGCCAATAATGCCGCGGTAATAACAATCCCAGATCTGGATACACCAGGCATTATAGCTAATGTCTGCATTAATCCGATAAAGATAATGGTATAGACACTAATATTTGAAAACTTAGTTACTACTTCCTTCTTTCTGACATCCGCTAAATATAAGATAATCCCGAATAATAATGTCATTGATGCTATTGAAAGAACGGAACGCATATTTTGAGAGACAATATCAATAAATAATAGACCTATGATTGGCAATGGTATAGAGCCAATAATTATTAATCTAAGGTAATTTAATCCCTCATCACTAAATGAGAATAAGCTTCTAATCTCCTTTCTATAATATATTAAGATTGCAATTAATGACCCAAAGTGTAGTGCAATATCAAATCCTAAACCCTGGTCTTTAAGTCCCAATAAATAAGAAGAAAGAATCAAATGGGATTGACTAGATATAGGAAGAAATTCAGTTATACCTTGAATAATTGATAATATTAATATGTGAGTAAAGTCCATTCTATAACTTAGCCATTTGGTTAAATTCTCTCGTCGACTTTAGCTCTATATCGATATTCTTTTGCATAACAAGAACCTTGAATAACTCACCCATTGTATTGGGCAATAGAATATTTTTCAATTTATTTGATTCTATCAAGATCTCATCATCACTATAATCTTTTGATTGATATATATCTAGTATATTTAAATTAATCAAAAAAGCAGACTGTGATAAAAACCCTGAAACAATTAAACTTGTATTAAGGGATAAATTTTTCAAATGAGAAAAATTAACAAATGAAGATATGTCTTGATTACCTATATGTAAAAGAGGGTCAAAATTTGATTTATGCTTATGGACACATACAAGTGTACCATCGCATCTATCTTGCAAGAAATATTCTTGAGAAGGATATCCATAATCAATAATAAATAAAACTCCTGACTTCATACACTTATCTATCAAGTTAATCCATTTAGAGTAATTTAAATTCAACTCACTTACATATTTATCAGGGAAATCTATATTATGATTATTTTTTGCTTTAGATAACTCATTCGTGAAATTATTTAATGGTTCATCCCATTTATAATTTAAAGATTCATTATTTGATTCTATGTATAATGTTTCAAGTTTAGAATTATTAATTCTAAATCTTTCAGTTGGTAATGCATCAAAGAACTCATTGGCTATTATAAGTCCATCTATTTTTATGTCCTCAAGATTAGTAACCCACTTGAAAATATTATAGTGATTAGGAAACTCTTTTCTAATTCTTTCCTGCTGATACTTAATCAGATTTTGTGAAATCTCAAGGATAATGTATTGAGTTGGTAATGATTTATTTATCTTTAAATGCTTAAGTATAGAAATAGCTAAGCTACCATCGCCGCCTCCAAGCTCAAGAATAGACGATATTTTTTGAGATTTAATGATATTAATAAATTCATTGGATATACATTCTCCAAACATTGATGATGTAATAGGTGACGTTACAAAATCACCTTGTTTACCAAATATAGTTGATTTTTTCGTATAGTATCCATAATCAGGGTGATAAAGACATAGATTCATAAATTCAGAGAATAATATCTTTTTATTTAACTTAATTTTATTATGTAAATATTGTTCTATCTGATTTTTCATGACTTATACTCTTATTATAGTGTACATTTTTTCATTTACCCTTAATATATATCTATGGCTAACAATAAAACTATTCTAATTACTGGTGGAGCTAAACGTATAGGATTAGCTATCTGTCACTATATACATGATAGAGGATATAATTTAATAGTTACATATAATAAGTCTATTAAAGAGGCAAGGAATCTTAAAAAAGAGCTGAATCAAGTTAGAGCTAGTTCATGTGATATCATTAAGATGAACTTTACGGGCTCTACTAACTTCAAACAATTCTACAAGAAAATAATGCAATCTTTTGGAAGAGTAGATGTTCTTATAAATAATGCATCGAAATTTTATCCAACTAATATGAAAATGATTAATGAAAAAAATTGGAATGATTTAATCGACACAAACCTTAAAACACCCTTATTTTTATCAAAAGTGTTTAAAGATGAATTAAAAAAAAGAAAAGGATCAATCATAAATATTATAGATATCCATGCTGATCCCCCATTGAAAGATCATATTATCTATAATATAAGCAAGGCAGGGCTACTATCACTAACGAAGACCTTAGCTAAAGATTTAGCTCCTCATGTGAGAGTCAATGGTGTCTCACCAGGAGCAATAATGTGGCCAAAACAAGATTTATCAAATATAAAGAAACAGAAGGAAATTTTATCAAGAATCCCTCTTAAAAGAGCAGGAAATCCAAATGATATAGCAAAAGCAGTTTTATTTTTGATAGAGCAATCTGATTATGTCACAGGTCAAAATATCAATGTTGATGGTGGCAGAAAACTACATATGTAAATATATAGGTAAAGCTAGAAAACTACATAAAAATAATGTCACCGGACATCTTACAAAATAATAAAATTCTATTCTTGATTTATATGAATTAGTACAATAAATTATATAATCTAAAATTAGCTGTGATAACAAAGATACAATTAAGATTGATGCAAGAATTTCATAATCCAGCCTTAATAACGTAAGCACTATTAATATAAATGATATTAAACTTGGTATAGCGCCATAAAAAGTCTTAATTATAGAGCTATCTATTTCAACATCCCAGTTCATTGCCCCAATAAATGTATAAATTATTAGTGTGTAAAAAATAAAAAAGTCATAAATGATTGTATGACTTATTGATCCTATAAAAAAAAGATCTATAGAAATGGATATAATAGGTATTAACCCAAGATATGCTATTATGCCTTGAACTTTTA
This sequence comes from Gammaproteobacteria bacterium, assembly GCA_002698665.1. Classification (GTDB taxonomy): domain Bacteria; phylum Pseudomonadota; class Gammaproteobacteria. The sequence goes on from NZZP01000017.1 coordinate 2,948, forward strand.
TATTACTCATTTAAATTTAAATCTACTTTACCTATTATTTGTTGTTGTATTTTATATGTATCCATAATTTTTTTATTAGTAATTTTCTTTTCTGGATGAATATAATGAGGAGCTATATCTACAAGCGGTCTTAATACAAAATCATATTTCAAGATTTCATCTCTAGGTAATTTAATATTTTCACCATCACAAATTAAATCATCATAATACAATATGTCAATATCAATAGTCCTAGAACTAAATTTAGTTTCGTTAAAATTTCTACCATGTTTATTTTCAATTTTTTTTAGTATGTTATTGAGATTATGAATATCTATGTTTGCTTGAAAATAACAAACTAAGTTATAAAAATTTGGTCCATCAAAACCCATGGATTTAGTCTCATAAACTGGAGAAATTTGAATATCGCCATATAACTCTCTTATCATATTTAAACATGATTTAATATTGTTAACTCTATCAACATTACTACCAATTCCTAAGTAAATTTTATTGATCATTTTTGGTTCTTTCGATTATTACACCGACTTCTTTAGACCCAGTAACGGCGCCTGGTTTACTAAATCTTCCTTTAATGTGTTCAATTTCAAATTCCTTAAATATCATTTGTATAGTTTCCTCTGCCAATGTCTCAATTAGTAAAAACTTACTACTTTCTATGAATGCCTTAACTTTTTTTGAGACATCCTTATAGTCAACAGTATTAGATATTTCTTCAGTACTTGAAGCCTTGCTAATATCTGTGCTGATTTCAAGGTCAATGCATACCACCTGCTTAATCTTCCTTTCCCAATCGTAAATTCCTATTATGGTCTCGATACATAATTCCTTTATAAATACAATATCCATGCTACATCCTTTATAATTTTAATATATATATTGTATATGAATATGTTTCTGATATCATTATTGAGTTTGGAGATATAAATAATGTCGAAAAGATGCCAACTAACAAAAAAAGCAGTGATGTCCGGAAATAATGTGTCACATGCTAAAAATAGGACACGTAGGACGTTTGAGCCGAATCTTCATAATCATAGATTATGGTCAGAGGTTCAAAAAAAATGGATTACGCTAAAGCTCTCAAAGAAAGGCTTAAGAATAATTGATAAATTAGGACTAGATAAGGCGCTAGAGAAATACGACATAACATAACACTATTATGAGAGAAAAAATTAAATTAGTATCATCAGCTGGCACAGGACATTTTTACACAACAACTAAAAATAAGAAGACTATGCCAGACAAGTTCGAGATTAAAAAATTTGATCCCAAAGCTAAAAAGTATGTAATGTATAAAGAAGCTAAAATTAAATAATCAACTTACTACTTTATAACCCTTTAAACTATCCGAAAATTGACCCAGGCAATCAATTCCTTTGCTTTTGGCTTCTGCACACCACGCGTCGAGAGTTATAATAAAATTTTCATGTTTTTGATTTCTGGTATTTAAAATATCAAACAATTTGTTCTTCAGATGATATGCGGTCTCAAGTGTCGAGCAACTATTAAATATTTCATGTAACTGATTACTTTGTTGATTGGTTATTCTGTGTGGCTCTCTAGCAAATGATGCTTTTGATTTTCTTATAAGACTCTTCAGTTTTTTATCTGCTTTATTGAATTCAGCTTTCATCAAAGGTTTAATAACATCTTTTGTATAATTTGTAATGACAGTCAGCTTAGATCTTAGTAACGCATTACTGACCTCAAAATTAAAATGATCACCAGATGAATCTATTATCGTCTTTGGAGCTAATCGCTTAACACTAACAAGTCTACAAAAAGAAAATATTTTAATATACATCCACCCTATATCAAACTCCCATGGTTTAAGAGAAAACTTAGCTGCTGTTGGAAAAGCATGATGGTTGTTATGTAATTCTTCTCCACCTATTATTATACCTAAGGGGAGCATATTAGTTGAATCATCACTAGTATCATAATTTCTGTAACCCCAATAATGACCCGCTCCATTAATTCCTCCAGCAGCAAATATAGGAGTCCAAGCCATTTGAATCGACCAAATTATAATACCAACAAATCCAAATAAGAAAATATTCATAATAAATAGAATTAAAATACCTAAGTTATTCCTACCCGTGTAAATATTCTTTTCAACCCAATCATTAGGACAATTCTGAGAATATTTTTTAATTGTCTCATAATTATTTTTTTCTTCATGATATAAATCTGCTCCACGCAGTAAGACATTTTTAATTCCATGATAAGCCGGGCTATGTGGATCATCTATAGTCTCTACTTTGGCATGGTGCTTACGATGGATGGCAACCCAATCAGCTGTTCTCATTGATGTGGTCAACCAGAGCCAAAACCTGAAAAAATGTGATAGAATTGGCTTTATATGAATCGCAGAATGACAGACTCCACGGTGAAGGTATAAAGTAATCGCTACGATAGTAATATGAGTCACTATTAAGGTATAAACCACGTATTCGACCCATGTAAATTCAATTATTCCGTTAATAAGTATTTCAATCATATGTATATATTTAAATAATGTTTCATCATATGATAGATTAAAAAATATGTCCAATCAATCGAAACAAATATGCCTGAATTACCAGAAGTAGAGACAGTTGTTAGGTCTATAAATCAATCACTTAAGTCGAATTATATTAAGACCTTAAATATATTCAACGATAAATTAAGATGGAAAATTGATCCATATACTAAAACAATAGCCTCAAAGGCTCAAATAAACAATATATATAGGCGAGGGAAACATATAATCTTTCACTTAGATAAAGGTTTTCTAATAATTCATTTAGGGATGACAGGAATAATAAGATATAGTGAGACAAAATCTTATTTCTCTAAAGAAAAACACGATCATTATGAAATAATTCTTAAAGACAACAGTAAACTAATATATAACGATGTTAGGAAATTTGGTTCATTACATTGGACGGATGATATAGATAAGCATTTCTTAATTGAAAATCTTGGAGTAGAACCATTGTCAAATGATTTTAATTATGACTATTTAAAAAACATTGCTAAAAAAAGGGATGTTGCAATTAAGAACTTAATTATGAATCAAAATATCGTTGTTGGAGTAGGCAATATATATGCATCTGAAGCTCTTTATATGTCCGGTATTAGGCCTAACAGAAAATCAAAGTATGTAACGATAAATGACTGTAAAAAACTTGTACAATCTATAAAAAAGGTATTGCTAAAATCAATAAAATCCGGAGGTACAACATTAAAAGATTTTGTATCTACGGACGGTAAACTAGGTTACTTCAAACAAAAGCTCCTAATATATAATAAAGATGTTACTAGATGTGGGCAAAAAGTAAAAGTGGTCAAAATTGGAGGACGCTCTTCGTTCTTCTGCCCAAAGTGTCAAAAATAGTTATTCAAATTTATTTTTTAAAGCAGTAGCGACTGCCTGATGAACAAAACCATCAATGTTGCCATGATGTCTCGCAATATCTTTAATAATACTAGAGGATAAAAAACTATATTTCTCTGCTGGACTCATAAATACACTTTCAATGGCTGGAGATAAAGACCTATTCATACTTGCGAGTTGCACTTCATACTCAAAATCAGAAACAGCTCTTAAACCTCTCAATATTACAGACGCATTATGTGAAGCAGCAAAATCAACTAGGAGGCTATCGAGAGGATAGACCTCAACATTATTATCTTTATTAAATATTTCCTCAATAAGCCCTACTCTTTCATCTATCGTGAAAAGTGTATTTTTTTGAGGGTTTTTAGCTACAGCAATAACCACTTTACTGAATAACTTACAGCCTCTATTTGCTAAGTCTACATGTCCATTTGTTATGGGATCAAATGTTCCGGGATATACTGCAATTAATGCCATAGGTTTTACCTTTTTAATGCGATGATATAATTAACATCTCCAATATTTGAATCTTTAACTATATTATGTGTGTTAGATATCATACTTACAAGCTTTTGATTATAATCTTTTTTATGCTGTTCGAAATAAATATAACTATTATTGTCAAAGTAATTCTTTTTTGATAATAATTCTATTGATAATTCTAATAGATTAGTATCATATGGTGCATCAAGAAAAATTATATCAAACCTTGGCTTATTATTATTCTCAATATAATTGATAACATCATGATTATATAAAATATAGTTTTTAACCTCTAATTTGTCGAACTCATGCTTAATATGCTCACATGCAAGATAATCTTTGTCTACCATTGTTGATGACATAACACCTCTTGATATTGCTTCAAGAGACAGAATACCGCTTCCACAAAATAAATCTAAAACTCTCATCTCGTTATTTATATTAATTGTATTAAAAATAACTTCTCGAATGTAAGACTTAGTCGGTTTAATTTTACTTTTTTTAGTATATGAGATAGTGCGAGATCTCAAAGTACCTCCGGTGATTTTAAGTGTACTATTTGACAACTAATTTCTTCCTGCAGTAGATATGAAGATATTATTAAATCGAATATTATCTTTTATTGATTTTGTAATAGTACTTTTTGTCACACTTTTGAGACCATCAATATATTCACTGTAGTAATCATTATGCATGCCATATTCATTAATCGCAGATAATGTATTGAGAATTTTTTTATTAGTGTCGAATCTTAAGCTAAATCCTTTTATGAGGGCAAGTTTTGCTGATTCTATTTGCTTTTCTGTGAATTCTACATTTTGAAATATATCGATTTGTTTTAAAAGAATAGTTAATGCTTTGTCACTATTGCTTGTTGCTGTCTGCATAGAAATCATTAGTACACCTATATCTTTATATGGCATTAAATAACTATAAATAGAATATGCCAATCCATTTTTTTCTCTAATTTCCCTCATTAACATAGATCCAAAACCACTTCCACCTAGAATATAATTTGCTACCAATATATTATAAAAAGATTTATGCTTTCTGGTGATAGCAGGTATCATTATTGAAATATGAGTTTGATTACTATCGCTATAAAATTTTACATTAGACTTATTTACTGACGTTAATGAATATTTAACATCATCAATTTTATGTGTGACTGGTAATCCATTTAATAAATTAGAAATAAAAAATGCGGACTCTCTTTGATTTATGTTACCTACAATATTAATTTTAATATTATCAAGATTTATAATCTTATTTAGATGATTCACTATATTTTCTATTGATATTCTCTTTATATCTTTCCCATAACCAATAATAGGATGCGCATAACCAGTATTTTTGAAAAATATTTCATTAGATTTGTAGCTGAGTAATGATGATGGACCTAAATCTCTGGAAATCACTTGATCTAACAATGCTTCCTTTGTTAAGTCAAAGGTTTTCTTTGAGATAACTCGATTATTTAGCATTTGATTAATTTGATTCGAGATAAAATGGCGATTATTATCTGTATTAACAAACCTTATGGATAAAGATGAGCTATCCCTTGTGACATTTGAACTATAAGTTGCTCCAATCCTCTCCAGTGAATCTATAAATTTCTCATTCTTGTGTATTTGTTGATGGAGGAGATTAACAGAGTAGTTAGTTATTCCTTTAAATTGACCATCATGTCTGCTGCCAGTTTTAAAAGTTATATTTAAGTCTATAATAGGAAGTGATTCCTGGGTTACGAGAAGGTAGTTATCATTTTGGTTGATGACATCAATTTTGGGAAATGATAATGATGGTATACTGAAAACCAATAATATGAGAAATACAAAAAAACTTTTAAACTTACTCATAAATTGGCTCTATTGTGGAATAAATATATTTATTTTCCAGAATAAATATTTTTGCTGCTCGCATTAAATCATCTTCAGTTATTTGATCGATTTCGTCAAAATAATTATCAAGTAACTTCCAGTCATAATTTTTAGATTCTAGCATGCCGACTTGCATAACTTGGTAAAAGACGGAATCAAAATCATATATACTTCTAGCTAGTAACCTTGATTTTGCATTTTTTAATTCATCAGCGACCAACCCATTCTTAACAAATTTCTCAAACTGATTCATTAATGCATTTTTTAATTTTTCAGGTGATACATTTTCTCTAGGAGAACCTCCTATGCTAATTAGATTTTCTTGTCTAGAATAAGTGTCATAAGAGATGAATGTTTTTATCGCAATTTTTTCATTTTCAATAAGGTTTTTGGTAAATCTAGAAGAATTACCACCATCCATTAACTCTAATAATAAATCTAAAGCATATGAATCTTTCTTTTTATTAAATGAAAATGGTTGTTTTTTAAATGATAGTACTATTAGTGGCCGAGATATTTTATCTTTTATAGAAATATCATTATATTTAATATCATGCTTAGTTTTTAAGTTATTTGATTTTATATTTTTTCTTGGGATAGATCCATAATATTTTTTGACTAAAGAGAGTGCGTTAACTGGATTAAAATCACCTGCAATTATTAAGGTAGCATTATTAGGCGAGTAGTAACTGTCATACCACTTTTCTAAATCATTTACAGATATTTCATTAATGTCTTTCATAAGACCTACTATTGGAATGCCATAATTTCTCATGCCAAATGCTTGTATGCTAATTCTCTCAAACAGTTTTGAAGTTGGTTGATCGTCTGTTCTCAGTCTACGTTCCTCTTTAACAACTTCAATTTCATTTTTCAACTCTTCTTTTTTTATGACAAGATTCGTCATTCTATCAGACTCGAGACGAAGAGCTAATTCAAGATAATCCCTATGAATTTTCTGGTAGTACCCTGTAAAATCTCTTCCTGTAAAAGCATTTTCGCTTCCACCAACTTTTTTAATTAATCTTGAAAATTCACCAGGTTCTGTATTTTTTGTTCCTTTGAACATCATGTGTTCTAGAATATGAGATATACCAGAAACACCATCATATTCATAGCTAGAGCCAACTTTATACCAGATACTTGATACTACCACAGGGCTTCTTTTATCCTCTATTAAAATAATTTTTAAACCATTATCAAGCTGATGTTGCTCTAATCTGTCTGAAAAATTCAGTCCACCCAGAGAAACGCCAGGAAAAATAACTAAAATTAAAATCTTTAAAATATCAATAATTGCTAAATTTTTTATCATGATAGAATTATAGCAAAATATTTTATTATCAAAATGATGTTTTAAATATGGTTTTTTTCGTATTTAGGACTCTCATAGACTCCCTAAAATATTGAAAAACATAGGAAATAATCAATTTATATACTTGAAAGAATAGATTTTGATATTATAATTACCTTGTAGGAGTTGAGCTAATGACCAATGAACTTATAGGAAATATGCCGGTTGAACTGTCACTTGATTTAGAATCAGGTGATTCCCTAGATTTGTATCTTAATCAGCTTCGTAAAACACCTTTGCTCTCAAAAGATGAAGAGCTAAGATTATTCAATAAATTACATTCATCAGATGATTTAGATGCAGCGAGAAAACTAGTATTAGGACATCTAAGGTTTGTTGTACATGTTGCGAAAACCTATAGAGGTTATGGTTTACCTCTATTAGATTTAATCCAAGAAGGTAATGTAGGGCTAATGAAGGCGGTTAAAAGATTTGATCCATCCAAAAATGTAAGGCTATTATCCTTTGCAATATACTGGATTAGAGCAGAGATACACGAGTTTGTTCTTAAAAACTGGAGAATAGTTAAAGTAGCAACAACTAAAGCTCAACGTAAATTATTTTTCAAATTAAGAAGTAAAAAAACTAGCACCTCTTGGTTAACTGAATCTGAAAAGCGGGACATAGCATTAGAACTTGATGTGAATACTAGTACAGTAACACAAATGGAGTCAAGATTAAGTGGTTCAGATATTTCATATGATCCATTAGAAATGGATGATGATGAAAATTCACCTTCAACGTACATAGCTGATGAGTCTGACCCTTTGAAAAAATTACAATATGACAAAGACGGTTCTCTAGAAGTTTCAAAATTACATAATGCATTAGAAAAATTAGATGCTAGAAGCAAAGACATAATAAGTCAGCGTTATCTAATCGAGAATAAAACTACACTCGAAGATTTATCGAAAAAATATAATATATCTAAAGAAAGAGTCAGACAGATTGAAACTAAGTCCCTCGATATACTCAAAAGCAATATCCTTATTGCTTAGTAACCTATATATACCAATAATGATCGATTAGAAGAAGTGCAAATAATATTGCTAAATATGTAATAGAATACCTAAACAATCCTATAGCTCTTGAATCCGTTTTCTTACTCATCAACATATAAGAATCTATAACAAACTTAGTACCAATAATTATTGTTCCTGTTAAATATATATAGCCTGATAACTCTAATATATATGGGAAGAGGGTTATACAGAACAATAAAATTGAATATAAAAATATATGCAATCTTGTAAAATCCTTACCATGTGTTACTGGTAACATAGGTATATTAGCTTTTTTATAATCATCATACTTATAAACTGCTAGAGCCCAAAAGTGTGGCGGCGTCCATAGAAAGATAATTAAAAATAATATAAGCGGGAAAGGCTCAATTTGATTCGTAATTGAAGTCCAACCAAGTAGTGGGGGCATAGCGCCGGCAATACCACCAATCACAATATTTTGAGAGGTGAGGTTCTTTAAATAAACTGAATAAATAAAAGAATAAATAATAATAGATAACAGTGTTAATAAAGCAGTTAGCTGATTAACTAGTATATAAAGTAAGATAATTGATGAGAATGATAAGAATAAGGCAAAATAAATAGCATGTAATGGTTTTATAGAACCATTTACTAGTGGCCTGGATTTTGTCCTATCCATCAGCGAATCTATTTTCTGATCAACAACATGATTAATAATTGCCGCTGCAGATGCGGCTAGTCCAATACCAATACTAGCAAAGAAGATTAATTCATATTGAAGAGAATGATTATGCGCTAATAACATTCCGACAATCGCTGTAAACATAATTAGTAAATTTACCCTAGGCTTAGTAAGGGCTATGAACTCCTTAATTATATTGAAATAGTTATTTGTTGTATCTATTGAAGGGTTTTGCATGAGTAGATTCTATCATCTTTGTGTATGATATGTCGAATAATAATATAGGCTCACCATGCCGGTAAGTAAAATCGCAGCATTTACTGTATGGAGGACAGCAACGCTGATGGGTAAACTGTAAACAACATTGCTAATACCTAAAAGAATCTGCAGAAAGAAAAAGAATAAAACAAGGAGTCCTATATTTTTTAGTAGAGTGTTTGATTGTTTTTTAAAGATATAGAAAAATAAGTATATGTATAATAGTGTAATTGCCAACGCCCCGATTCTATGACTAAAATGTATAGCTAATTTAGCATCATAAGATAATGGCGCTAGCTCATAATTTATACTAGGTAAATTAAAAAAAGTAAAACCTTTAGAAAAATTCATATTTTCAGGCCACCATGCATTAGTACATTTAGGGAAATCAGTACATGCAAGGGATGCATAATTCGTACTAGTCCATCCTCCTAGAATAATTTGTAGTATTAATGCAGCAATACATAAAAGAATCAGTCTTGATAATTTTTTTGAAGTACCCTCCTTGTATATGTTGCCTATATTTTGCATATTGTCATAAGTCGTGACAGTATCTCCAACTTTAAGAGAATTCCAAAAAAGTAGCACTGCTGTAGACATTCCCAAGATCAAATGTGTTGTCACAATAGTAGGCTTAACCAACTCAGTAACTGTTAACATACCCATAAAAGACTGAATAATAATAAGAAAGAATAGAGAAATTGGTAAAACTTTAGATACATGACTAGCATATTTAAATGTTAAATAGGAAACAATTATAACTAAAATACCTAATAATCCTGCGAGATATCTATGAAGCATTTCTCTCCAAGCTTTACCTACATCGATGTTTGCATCTGGGTATGCTTTTTGAGCTTGCAAAAGTTCACTTTCAGTGTCGGGAGTACCTAATATACCGTAACAACCTGGCCAATCCGGACAGCCTAGACCAGCATCTGTTAACCTAACCCAAGCGCCAACAGATATGACTATAAATGTAAATAAAGCACCAAAGAGACTCAAGTTTCTAATTATTATTAAATTCATGTTAGCCAATTCTTGAAAGTTTAAAGAGTTTTTTAATATCTTTTAGAAGTTTCTTTCCTTCAAATTTATCCTCATACATGAGTATAACATTTCCTATTGGATCAACTAGAAATATTGAATTGTTATTTGAAAAAGAATTTATTAAACCATGAATTTTATCGGGTTTGTTCTTTATAATGATTAAATCAGGGTAATTTATACTTATGTTCTTAATTGAATCATTTGATGTGTTTATTGACGGCATGAATGTTCGGCTAAGTCTATTAGCATCTTTACCAAGTGCTATGTTAACCTGTCTGAGAAGATAGATATTTCCTAGACAGGCTTTATCACATTTTTTTTTAAGTGAATAAATAAGATTCCACTTACCATTGAAATGACTTGTGTTAGTTATTGTATTGTCTAATGTTTCTAAATCAATATTGTCTATGTTTAATATTGGATTTAACAATTTACCATAATTCGTAGTATCCCACTCTTTATCTTCAGCGTAGTCATCCATAATCATAAAGGCAATGATAAAGGGAATCAAAAAAACTAACACAATTAGTAAAAATTTTATTCGATTATTCATATAATTTATTCCTTACGTGATAATAAAACCATAAACACAATACCAATTAATGCAAATAAAAACCACTGTCCTGCATACATATAGTGCTTAAGAACAGGATTTTTGGTATGGATTTCCTGTATCATATATGAATTCTTCTGCTTCTGATTCATTATAATTACAAATGGTAAGATTTCTTTATTGAGCACTGTAGATATGTTTTTAATGTTAATACTTTGTATTAATATTGGCCAATCATCTAGGTAATGGTCAGTAGCAAGCTGGTAACTTTCTCCATAAAAATATGCATATCCGGTAATATCACTAACTTTATAATCAATTTTGATATTAGGTAGAAACTGACGATTATTATTAGTGACCCATCCTCTGTTAACAAGTACTATTTTATCTTCAAACGCAACTGGTGTTATAACCTCATACCCAGCTTTTTTATTGTTGATTTTATTATCCAATAGAAATTGTCTCTCGTTATTAAACTGACCTTTAAGTTTTACTTTAGTATACTGGGTTACGCTATCTGTTGAATCTACGATTAATTTAGGTGGTAATGAAGATTTTTTAACATAATCATCATACAACATAGACTTTTCTTGGCCACGATCTACCTGCCAAAATCCTAACAATACACATACTATTATTATTGTTAATAGAAAAGATAACTTTAAATATTTAATCATGATATTTTTTAATTCAAACTAATATAAAGTATAATACTCATTATGAAATATATAATATTAATCTTGCTAGCGCTAATTATATACAATCTAACTGCAGGATTTTTCTATATTATAAAAGATAAAGAACGTTCTAACAGGGGTTTTCACTCACTAAAGACGAGGATAATCCTCTCACTCTTGCTTTTTGCATTATTAATTATTGGGTATTATTTTGATTTATTAGAACCGCATGGTTTTTGATTTTTATAACCAATAAACAAAAACAAATAGGCCTAACCATACAACATCAACAAAATGCCAGTACCATGCTACCGCCTCAAAACCAAAATGATTGTCTCCAGCAAAGTGGCCATTAATACACCTAATCATTATAACAGTCAGCATAATTGCACCAAGAGTGACATGAAAGCCATGAAAGCCAGTCAACATATAAAATGTTGATCCATATATACCAGTTGAAAGAGTAAGATTTAAGTCAGAGTAAGCATGCATGTATTCGTAAGCCTGGAAACCCACAAAAATAAAACCTAAGAATACTGTAAGAGCTAGACCAATGATAAGCTGTTTTCTATTCTGTTCTTTCAGGCCATGATGTGCCCATGTAACTGTTAAACCACTTGTTAATAAGATTAATGTATTTAGCGCTGGTATGCCGCTCGCTTTCATTAATGTAAAGTCGCCACCAGCATTTGTTGGCCCATTAGAAGGCCATACTGTCTCAAATTGTGGCCATAAAAATAAGTTTGTAGAAACTTTAGCGCCATCACCACCCAGCCATGGTAAAGATAATTCTCTTGCATAATAAAGAGCTCCAAAAAAAGCCGAGAAAAACATTACTTCTGAAAAGATAAACCACACCATTCCCCACCTAAATGATATATCTACTTGTGCATTATATGTACCAGACTCACTTTCACTTATAACATTGGAAAACCATCCATATGTTATTATAAATAATAAGGCAAATCCGGTAAGCATTATAACCATTCCAGATGAATAGCCGTTCATATAATTAGCTAAGCCAATGAAAAGTACTACAAGCGAAATAGTAGCTAGAAAAGGCCATTTTGTTTCATGTGGCACATAATAACTATTAGATTCACTCATCGCCTTCTCCTAGTTAGAGCCAACTTGATCGGTAGTATTAAACATTGTATACGATAATATTAATGTTTTTATATTCTTTGGCAAATCAGTATCTACCACAAATTGAATGGGAAGTTCTTTAGTTTCAAGACCATTTATTTGTTGTTGAGAGAAACAGAAACATTCAATTTTTTTAAAATATTCTGCATGTTCTCCAGGAACAACACTAGGACTAGCAGTTGCATGTTTAATAGTATTCGAATTATTAGTTAATGTATAAAAAGTGTTGTTAACTTTACCAACTCGAACAACCATCTCACGGTCAATAGGCTCAAAATTAAATGGCGCAGAATTAGCAACTGTAGATGTAAATTTTACTGTTACATATCTATCAGTTATCTCTTCTTTGTCGACTATTACTCTCTCTTGATTTGTTTTACCATTCAAACCAGTGATTTCGCAAAAAATATCATAAAGAGGTACCAGCATGTACGAAAATGAGAACATGAAGAGAACCGCGAAAGTAAGTGCAATATATGTTTTTTTATAAGTATTCATTAATCTATTTTAGGCGCTACGTTAAATGAATGATAAGGTGGAGGTGATGATAATGTCCATTCAAGACCTTCAGCGCCATCCCAAACTTTGTCTTCAGCTGTAACATCCTTTTTCAGGGTTTTGTATAGTATATATACAAACATTAATTGTGATAAACCAAAACCAAAGGCTCCAACAGATGCGATAGCATTGAAATCTGCAAATTGAACTGCATAATCAGGTATCCTTCTAGGCATACCTGCAAGCCCAACAAAATGCATCGGAAAGAAAGTTAGGTTAACAAAAATTGTTGTAAGCCAAAAATGGATTTTTCCTAGACTTTCGTCATACATTTTACCTGTCCATTTTGGTAACCAATAATATACTGCTGCTATAATTGCAAAAACTGCCCCAGGAACTAAGACATAGTGAAAGTGTGCTACTACAAAATAGGTGTCATGATATTGAAAATCCGCTGGGACCATTGCTAACATTAATCCAGAAAAACCACCGATAGTGAATAATACTATAAAAGCAATAGCAAATAACATTGGTGTTTCAAATGTCATTGATCCTCGCCACATCGTTGCCACCCAGTTGAAAACTTTTACACCAGTAGGTACCGCAATCAACATTGTTGTGAGCATAAAAAATATCTCTCCTGCTAAAGGCATGCCAACAGTAAACATATGATGAGCCCAGACAACAAACGATAACAATGCTATTGACGCAGTAGCATAAACCATAGAGTCATATCCAAATAGTTTTTTCCTAGAGAAAGCCGGAATGATGGTTGAGATTATGCCAAATGCAGGCAATATTAATATGTATACTTCTGGGTGTCCAAAAAACCAAAAAATATGTTGAAACATAACAGGATCGCCACCACCTGACGCTGTAAAAAATGTTGTTCCAAAAAATCTATCAGTAAGTAACATTGTAATAGCTCCAGCCAGTACGGGCATTGCAGCAATTAATAAAAATGCAGTGATTAACCATGTCCATACAAAGATAGGCATTTTCATCAAAGTCATACCAGGCGCTCTCATATTAAGTATGGTTGCAATAACATTAATAGCTCCCAATATTGATGATAATCCAAGCATATGAATCGAAAGGATGACAAACGGCATTGAGTCTCCACCCTGCAGAGATAATGGAGGATATAATGTCCAACCAGCTGCTGGTCCGCCGCTTTCAAAAAATAGAGTACTTATCATCATAGTAAATGCAAAAGGTAGAATCCAAAAACTCCAATTATTAAGTCTCGGAAGTGCCATATCCGGCGCACCAATCATTAATGGTATTTGCCAATTGGCTAATCCTACAAAGGCAGGCATGACCGCTCCAAAAATCATTATTAGTGCATGCATTGTTGTCATCTGATTGAAAAAACCAGGAATAACCAATTGAAGTCCAGGCTGGAACAATTCTGCACGTATGACTAGTGCCATAAAACCACCGATAAAAAACATTAGAAGGCTAAACCAAAGATACAACGTGCCGATATCCTTATGGTTTGTTGTAGTAATCCATCTCATAATACCAGATGGAGTATGATGGTGATCGTCATGAAGTTTATCTATATTAGTACTCATATATTTTCCTTGTTACCTATTTTTTGCTATTTTTTCATCTTTCTGGATTGATACCCATTTAATATATTCATCTTTAGGGACAGCTTTAACTACAATTGGCATAAAGCCATGGTCTTTTCCACAAAGTTCAGCGCATTGCCCTCTGTAAATTCCTGGCTTACTAATATCAATCCACATCTCATTAATATATCCTGGTATAGCATCTTTTTTCCCACCTAGCTCTGGCACCCACCAGGCATGTATAACATCACTAGCTGTTAATAAAATTCTTATTTTTGTGTCAGTTGGAAGAACCACTACATTATCTACATTACGCAGGTAGTCATCCACCTCAAAAACATCAAGTCCTGAATTAAGACGTCTTGCAGTATTACTAGCGGTGTCAATCTTGCTGAAGAAAGAAACATCGTCTTCTAAATATTCATATTGCCACATCCATTGATATCCTGTTACCTTAAGTGTTATTTCTGAATCTCTCGTATCTTCCATCAATATAAGTGCTTTGGTTGCTGGTATAGCCATTCCGACTAATATTATAAATGGTATTACTGTCCAGATAATCTCAACTTTTGTACTCTCATGGAAAGAAGCAGGTTTGTGTCCAACAGACTTCCTATGATAGATAATCGAGTAAAGCATAGCCCCAAAAACCAGAATGCCAATTACAACTGTTATATAGAAGATTAACATATGTATGTCATATGCTATTTCACTCGTTGGTGTTACACCACGAGGCATATTAGTTTCCCAGTCTGCGAAGATTGATCCAGGAAATGATGCGATTAATAGTGTTGTTAATATTCTCATTATAGTCCTTTCTTTTATGAACAATATAATAACAAAGTATTAGTATTTATGGAATTTCTAATTTAAGAAAATTAAATTTTTTTAATAGGTATTACCTTAGTATTATTGCTCTCTTTCTGGTTATGGTTTTTCCATGAAAAACCATAAATCATTTCGTATGTGACGGGGTATAATTTATTTTTTTTATTGATTGGGTAAGAGTTTAATAACCTAATATAATCACTTTTCTTGGTGTAAGATTTTGATGTTCCAATCAAAGTATTAGCGCCTGTTTTTCTAAGTGAATCCAGGACATCATGAAATGTTCGGTATTCAACAACAACCTCTTCCATGTCCATTACTGGGTCTTGAAATTTATTATTTAGCAGTGAATCTCCATATAAGTGAAGATCAGTAAAACTATTTATATGTTGATTATCATCTACGTTAGCATAAGCTTCTTGTAATTCTTTCAGTGTAGAAGGACCAACTGTAGTAAACATAAATAATCCATTATCTTTTAATATTTTAAAAATATCAAAAAAGATTTTATCTATCTCCTCACACCAATGCAAAGTAAAGCTTGAAACCACTAAATCAAAAGAAGAATAGTTAAAGGGTAATTTTTCTATATCAGATATTACTAATTTAAAATTATTATTTTTTTTTCTGCATTCTAAAATCATTTTTTCAGAAATATCTAAACAAGTTACACTAGCACTAGGGTATTTTTCTGCAATTAAACTGGCAAGGTAACCTGTGCCACTTCCTAAATCTAGTATGTTTAAAGGATTAATTTTTGTGAGACTTAGTCTTCCAATCATTCTTCTGGCTATCTCTTTTTGCACAAGAGAGTAGTTATCATAAAACTTAGATTTGGAGTCAAAAGATCTTGCTATTTTTTTTCTATATTTTTCTTTCAACTTCCAAGAACCTCTTTATTATAGTATAAATTTTCTGACTTCCATTGATGAAAGGTATATGACCTAATCCATCTAAATGATATTTAATGATATTTTTATTTTCAGGTGTAACAGAAGACTCGCCAATTAATTTATCATTATTACTTACTATTGAGAGTATTTTATCATATAAATTATTCGTAATTGTCATAGGTTTAAATTTATTCATATACATCAAGTTACTCTTCAAAATTTCATTCGAAGGTAAGCTGTCAACATCAAAAATTTCAATAATATTTTTATAATCAGATTTAGATGTCTGAGAGTATCTTGTGCACTCAAACATAAATTTTTTTATGGCGCCCACTCGGTCTATGTCTAGAGACTTTATTAAATTCTTAATATTCTCCTGATTAATAAGTTGGTCGTTATTTGTACTACTATCAAATTTAGAATTAATCAAAATCATTTTTCTTATATTGCATTGAGGATTGCTTATGGCATTTAATGCTAGTAGTCCGCTATATGAGTATGCGACTACAAAACATGGCTCATTTCTGGAAAAAATTTTTAAACAATAATTTTCATGGGATTGTATATCATTTTTATTAGTACCATAGCCGGGCAGATCATGAATTTCAATATTATATTGATTATTGAACATTTCTGGTAATTTATACCAAATACGACTATCAAATAACCATCCATGTAAAAAAATTATGTTAGATTTATGCATTATTATTCCGAGTAAACTATGATTAAACTTATATTAATTATATATTATTCAGATGATAGAAAATATCCTGAACATGGAGATACTGGGTGTTAGCCTAATTTTATATTTAATTGGCTCCATACCATTTGCAATAGTCACATCAAAATTATTTAGTTTGCAAGACCCCAGGTCATTTGGTTCTGGCAATCCTGGTGCTACCAATGTACTTAGGAGTGGAAACAAGCCAGCAGCAATATTAACTTTATTAGGTGATGCCCTTAAAGGCTATATTCCTGTATTACTTTTAGATCAAATGGGATTGATGCAGCATACCATTTATTTGATGACATTTTCGATATTACTTGGGCATGCTTTCCCAATTACTCTTAATTTTAAAGGAGGCAAAGGGGTAGCCACATCAATGGGTATATTATTAGCACTGAATTTATTATTAGGAGTTATCCTGATAATTATTTGGATAATTATATACTATACATTTAGGATATCAGGTGTATCCGCCATAGTATCTTTCGTTTTTCTGCCATTACTAATGTACATGATATCAAATAATCCATATATGGTTGCGTTATCATTCGTCAACACGATATTTATAATAATGACACACAAATCAAACATAATATCATTTTTTTCAGATAAGTCTTGAAACAGGGCTGGGTTTTATCTCTAAGGAATTTTCAATAGAATCTGAAGATTTTAAATAACCCATAAATGCAATCATAGCACCATTATCAGTACTAAATGAGATGTCTGGAAAAAAGATGTTTCTAGAGCCTTTTTCTTTTTGAAATCTTTTTCTTAGTTTTTTATTTGCGCTGACACCACCGACAATTACAATATTATCAATTTCATATTTTTGAGCAGCAGATAATGTTTTAGAAATTAAAACATCTAAAATAGCATTCTCAAACTCAAAAGATATCTCTGATACCAGCTTAGGACTTAGCTTTTGTTTTTTTATTTCTAAGCCAACATGAGTTTTGAGTCCACTAAAACTAAAATTAAAACAGTCGCTATTAATCATTGGGCGTGGAAAAGAAAATTTTGACGACTGGGTTTTTTCCGCATGCATTGAAATCTTCGGGCCACCAGGATAACTCAAACCCAACTGTCTTGCAACTTTATCAAAAACTTCTCCAGCTGAGTCATCTAGAGATTTTCCTAAAATTTTATAATTCGAATTATCTTTAATAACTGACAATAAAGTATGTCCGCCGGAAACTAGAAGTGATAAAAATGGTGGCTTTAATTGAGTGTTGGATATCATTGCTGAAAATATATGAGCCTCGAGATGGTCAATTTCAATCGCCTTAATACCCAAAGACCAGGCGAGTGATTTTGCGAAAGATGCGCCAATTAATAAAGGGCCTAAAAGGCCTGGGCCATTAGTAAATGCTATCAAATCTATATCTTGAAGTTTTATATTTTCGCGTTTTAATAAAGTATCTAATAAAGGAATTAATTTAAGCACATGATCCCTTGAAGCAAGTTCTGGCACAACTCCACCATATTTAGCATGAATATTATGTTGTGAGCTGACAATATGCCCAATTAGACCATTATGCGAATCATATAATGCCAAACCAGTCTCATCACATGAAGACTCTATTCCTAATACAATCATAAATAACCTTTATATGCTCTAAATCTGTTGATTTATTGATATATTCAAGTAATATTACGCCATTATAAACTATTTTATAGATATTTATGCCAAGTGTACAAATTAGAGATAACGAACCATTTGAAATTGCTTTAAGAAGGTTCAAAAGAGGATGTGAAAAAGCTGGAATTCTTGCTGAAACTCGCAGAAGAGAGTTTTATGAGAAACCAACTGCAATGAGAAAGAGAAAGATAGCTGCAGCAACAAAAAGACATAAACGGAAAGTTAGTATGTCTGCCATACGAAAAAAACCACCTTATAAAAAATTCTAAAACTTAATGTCTAATCAGTCATTGAAATCTAAAATACAAGCAGATCTCGTAACTCACATGAAATCAGGTGAAAAATTGAAAGTAGAGATATTGAGATTCGCAATATCATTTATTACAAAAGAAGAAAAGGATCAAAAAAAAGACTTATCTGATTCAGAAACTTTACAAGTTCTTAAAAGAGTATTAAAAAGAAATCAAGAGTCATATGACCAATTCATAAAGGCAGGAAGAAGTGATTTAGCAGAAAAAGAAAAAAAAGAAATGGATTTGATACAAGCATATCTTCCAACTCTTCTATCAGAAGATGAGACAACTGCAATCGTAAAAGAAGCTATTAAGAGTCTAGAAATTGATTCAATCAAGAATATGGGCAAAGTTATGGCACACATAAAAAATACACACTCAGAAAATGTGGATATGTCACTAGTCAGTAAGTTGACTAAAAAACTCCTTTCTTGAATAATATTGCCTATATCAGCAAGTACCTAATAAAATTATCGACCACTTAGCCTTAGATGGTATAAGATATTGTTATGGATAAAAATCTTCAATTTCTAAAACTAAAACGAATGGACCCTAAGGTGGTATCTTCGTCTAAGAGATTAAAAAACTATAAAGAGATTTATGGGCACTATTCAGTTAAACAGGCAGGTGAACAAGCAGGTAGATGTATAGAATGTGGAAATCCTTATTGTGAATGGAAATGTCCAGTACATAATTATATACCTCAGTGGTTGAAACTAATATCAGAGGATAGGCTACTCGAAGCTGCTGATTTGTCTCATCAAACTAATTCTCTCCCAGAGATATGCGGAAGAATATGTCCTCAAGATCGTTTATGTGAGGGGGCATGTACACTAAATGATGGTTTTGGAGCAGTGACAATTGGGGGTATAGAAAAATACATTACAGATGAAGCCTTAAAGAGAGGGTGGAAGCCGGATCTTTCCAAAGTTATTCAAACAGATTTTAAGGTAGGTATTATTGGTGCTGGTCCTGCTGGGCTTGCATGTGCAGATGTTCTTGCTAGAAATGGGATAAAAGCAGTAATCTATGATAAATATGAAGAAATAGGTGGTCTGCTAACTTTTGGAATACCTCCATTTAAACTAGATAAAGATATTGTTCTAAAAAGACGTGAAATATTGGAAGGCATGGGCATTGAATTTGTGCTTAATACTGAAGTTGGCAAGGATATAAGCTTTAAAGAAATTGATAAGAACTTTGATGCAATTTTTCTTGGGATGGGTACTTATACCTATATGAAAGGGGGTTTTAAAGGAGAAGAACTTGATGGAGTGTATGATGCACTACCATATTTAAATTCTAATATACGACGATTAATGAAGTCCAAAGAATGTGATTACATTAACATGAAAAATAAAACAGTATTGGTTCTTGGAGGAGGTGATACTGCCATGGATTGCAATAGAACTGCAATCAGACAGGGTGCTAAAAAAGTCTATTGTGCATATAGGAGAAATGAAGATAATATGCCAGGATCTAAACGAGAAGTTAAAAATAGCAAAGAAGAAGGTATTAAGTTCCTATGGAATATGCAGCCAACTGAGATACTCGGAAAAGATAAAGTGGAAGGAGTAAAATTTGTAAAAACGAAACTTGAAAGGTCTGATATACGCGGAAGAGAAATTCCTGTGGTAGTAAAAGGGTCTGAAAAGGTAATAAAAGCTGACCAGGTAATTATGGCCTTTGGTTTTAGGCCTAATCCTCCATCATGGTTATTATCTAATAAAGTGAAAACAGATGAAATCGGACGTGTGATTGTAAATTCGAGTTCAGATTATATGCATCAAACTCATAACCCAAAAATTTTTTCTGGCGGAGATATGGTAAGAGGCTCAGATTTAGTAGTGACAGCTGTTTTTGAAGGAAGAAATGCTGCAAATGGTATTATAAAGTTTTTAAATGACGTAGTAGAAAAAAAACTTAATGTCGCAAACTCCTAATCATTTAATCTTAAAAGCTATTAGACAAGAGCCTGTTACCAGGACTCCTGTTTGGATAATGAGACAAGCCGGAAGATATCTCCCAGAATATATCAAGCTAAAAAATGAGGCCGGGGGCTTTATGAATCTAGTTAAAAATCCAGACCTAGCATGTGAAATCGCAATGCAACCACTTAGAAGATATTCATTGGACAGTGCAATTGTATTCTCAGACATACTTATTGTCGCAGAAGTTATAGGGATAGATTTAGATTTTATAGAAAAAAAGGGACCTGTATTTAACAAAACAATCCGAACTGATAAAGACTTTGAAATACTAAATAAGTCCTATGATATAAATGATTTAGATTATGTATTTCATACAATCAAAAAACTTAAAAATGAATTAAATGGTAAAAAACCATTAATAGGTTTTATAGGAAGCCCTTGGACTGTTGCAACATACTTGATAGAAGGAAATTCTTCCAAAGAATTTACAAATGTCCAAAAGTTATTAAAAACAAACAAGCCGCTCTTACATAACATCCTAAATTTGTTAACTGACATAAGTATTGACTATCTGAATAAGCAAATAGAATATGGAATTGACATTTCAATGATATTCGATACTTGGGGTAGCTTATTAAATGATGAAAGTTATGAAGAATTGTCTCTTAGATACATAAACAAGATTAAACATTCAATTAGTAAAACTGGTATTCCACTAATTTATTATGTTAGAAATACTGAATCTAAAATCAATCAAATAAAAAATTTGGATATAGATGTCTTGGGTATAGATGCATCTGCTAAAATTGGTGATATTAAGAGAGCTGTAGGTAATAGATTTGCCTTGCAAGGAAACCTTGACATTGAAGTACTCCGGAGTGATGAAAAGGCAATGATCAAATCAGTGAATGATTTACTTAAGGACTACAATTGTCCAGTAGGCCATATATTTAACCTTGGATCTGGAATAACTCCAGATATTGATCCTAGCAAGGTTAACTTACTTATAGATATTATCAGGGACATTAGTCCAAGTTATAATGTAAAATAAAATATGGATTCCTCTAATATATTTATTGTTGGCTCTATGGGTTCAGGTAAGAGCTCAATAGGAAAAATACTTGCTAAAAAAGTAAATCGTAAATTCATTGATACAGACAATGAGATTATTAATATTATGGGGTGCAATATTACAGAAATTTTCCAGAAATATGGTGAAGAGTATTTCAGAGAACTAGAAACAAAAGAGCTTAATAAATGTCAACCAGAAGTTAACCTAGTTATATCAACTGGCGGGGGAATAATATTGAGGAGAGAGAATATTAACATTATGAAAGAATCCGGGCATATAATTTTCTTAGATATTGATGTTGATACACAGCTCAAACGATTAAAAAATAAAAAAAATAGACCGCTTTTGTCAAATAAAGATTTAAAGAAAGAACTTACTAATCTAAAGACGGAAAGAGATAAAGTTTATAAAGAAATTGCAGATGTTATAATAAAAGTATCTAATAAAGATAAAATTTCTATCGTAAAAGATATACAATCTATTTTATATGAATAAAATCAACCTGAAAGTATCTACAAAGACTGTCCCAATAACAATTGGCAATAATATTATTACAAGGAAGAGCCTTGATACGTATGTGAAGACAAATAATGTTGTTGTTATTACTAACACGACTGTGGCTAGGTTATATTTAAAAGATTTAAAAAAAGTTTTATTTAAGCGTAATATTTTTTCTTATGTATTGCCCGATGGAGAAAAATATAAAAATATTAATTCATTAAATAAAATTCATGATTACTTAATTAAAAGCAAACTTAATAGAGATATCACTATATTAGCACTTGGTGGTGGCGTTATAGGTGATATAGCTGCTTTTGCTGCTGACACTTTTTTACGAGGAGTACCATTGATACATATACCAACAACCTTGCTAGCTCAAGTTGATTCTTCTATGGGTGGTAAGTGTGGTATTAATCATACTTTAGGTAAAAACTTAATAGGGAGCTTTAAGCATCCAGAAGCTGTTCTAATTGATATAAAATACCTTAAGACATTAGCAGATAAAGAATACATTTCAGGTTTAGCAGAGGTGGTGAAATATGGCGCTATAAGTAACCCATCATTTTTAAAGTGGCTAAATAAATATTCCAATCAAATACTTAACAGACAAACTACTAGTTTAATTAAACTAATTAATACGTCTGTTAAAGAAAAAGTTAAAATTGTTCACAAAGATGAAAAGGAAAGTAATATACGAGCATATCTAAATTTTGGGCATACACTCGGACATGCAGTAGAATCAGCTATGAATTATAAAAAAATACTACATGGAGAAGCTATTAGCTTAGGAATGGTTTTTGCCTCGGCACTCTCCGTTGAAAAAGCAAGTCTCACAATTGATGAATTTAACTTAATCGTTAATACTTTAGAAAAGTTTTGCCTACCCATTCAAATTCCATCTAAATTAAAAACCACAAAAATAATGCAACATATGGATTTTGATAAAAAAAAGAAAGATGGGAAGATTAATTTCGTGCTTCTGAGATCACTTGGTGAATGCGTGGTTTTTGATAGAATTTCTAGAGTATACATATCAAAAATGGTAAATACTTTCCAAAGGTAAATTTTCTCTAAATCTAATAATATGTTAGAATTCTAGTATTATGAAGCAGAAAAAAAAATATGCGCATGAAGGTGGCTTATATAACCCATCTTTCGAAAGAGATAATTGTGGGTTCGGCTTAATAGCCCAAATGGATGACAAGCCTTCGCATTGGGTAATTGAAACTAGCATTAAGGCCTTGCAAAGATTAACTCATAGAGGCGCAGTATCCGATGATGGCAAAACAAGTGATGGCTGTGGCTTGCTCATAAAAAAACCTGACTCGTTTTGTAAATCTCTTGCGGCAGACCTCAATATTGATTTAGCTAAAAACTATGCATTTGGATCTGTCTTTCTGAATAAAAAATATTTAAAAAAATCAATGGAAACGCTACATTTCCAATTAAGAAAACAAGGTTTAAATGTGATGGGCTGGAGGGATGTGCCTATAAATAAAAAAGTATGTGGGGATGACGCTTTAAGAAATTTACCTATAATAAAACAAATTATTATAAACGCACCAGAAGTCATGATAGCGTCTGACTTCGAAAAAAAACTATATATCGCTAGAATCCAAACTGAAAAAATATTATCTGATGATAAAGTTTTTTACATACCAAGTTTATCTTCAAAAGTTATATCTTATAAAGGTTTAATTGTATCTAATAATATTAGAGAGTTTTATACAGACCTTAAAGATAAAAAAATGAAAACGTCATTATGCGTTTTTCATCAAAGATTCTCTACTAATACACTACCTCAATGGAAACTAGCACAACCATTTCGATATCTGGCCCATAATGGAGAAATCAATACCATACAAGGAAATAGAAACTGGTATCTTGCTCGAAGGAATAAACTTCAAATTGAGTCTATGCCAGAATTAAATAAACTTCATCCGTTAATATCTAGATCTGACTCAGATTCATACACGCTAGATAATATGCTTGAATTATTATTAGCCGGTGATATGGGAATATTTCGTGCTATGAGAACTTTAATGCCTCCATCATGGCAAAATTCGAAAAATTTAGATGAACAATTAAAGGCATGTTATGAGTATCATTCAATGCATATGGAACCCTGGGATGGACCAGCTGGAATTGTCCTTACAGATGGAAGATATGCTGCTTGTGCGTTAGATAGAAATGGTCTTAGACCAGCAAGATATGTAATAACAGATGATAGACACATTACTCTCGCATCAGAAATTGGCGTATATGATTATGAGCAAGAAAATGTAATAACTAAAGGGAGACTAGCCCCAGGCGAAATGTTAGCAGTTGATACTGAAAAAGGAGAGATTCTTTTAACAGACCAAATTAATCATATACTTAAAGATAGGCATCCATATTTATCATGGTTAAAGAAATACTCAGTCAAAGCAAGCGATTATAATCCAGACTTAGAAGAACCTATAGGCATATCAACAGATAGACTTAATACATATAAAAAAATTTTTAATGTATCTTTTGAGGAAGAGAAAGAAATTATCGCACCTCTCGCTGATATTGGCCAAGAAGCTACAGGTTCAATGGGTGATGATACTCCTATGCCTGTTCTATCTAGACATAATAGATCTATATATGATTACTTCAGACAACAATTTGCACAAGTTACTAATCCTCCGATAGACTCATTGAGAGAATCAAAGGTTATGTCATTAGAAGTTTGTTTCGGTAAGGAAAGAAATTTATTCGAAGAGTCTTCTAAACATGCCGATAGATTAATTCTTAAATCACCTATACTGGATAGACAAACATATTTGTCTATACTTGAGTCAAAACATAAAAACTATCCTCACGATATTATTAATTTAAATTATGATTCATCTTTAGATCTTGAAGAAGCTATTAATACAATATGTGACAGGGTAATTAGAAGTGTAAAAAAAGGAAATATAACAATTGTATTATCAGACAAGAAAGTTAATAAAAATCAGCTGGTTATTCCCACCCCTATGGCGGTAGGTGCAGTACATCATGGATTAATACATCATGGATTAAGATGTGATACTAATCTAATAATCGAAACAGGATCTACAAGAAACCCTCATCACTATGCCGTACTGTTAGGTTATGGTGCTACTGCAATATATCCTTACTTAGCATATGAAATAGTATATGAAATGGTGAGTAAGAATAAGATAACTGCAAAAAAATATGGTGATAGTGTTGAAAAATACATTAAAGGGATTAATAAAGGTCTCTTAAAAATTATGTCGAAAATGGGTATCTCGTGTGTGTCAAGTTATAGAGGTGCTCAATTGTTTGAAATAGTTGGACTTAATGAAGAAATTGTTAATTTATGTTTTAAAGATAGTATTAGTCGTATATCTGGCTCATCTTTTGAAGACATACAATTAGACTTAGAAGATGATCGTAATAATGCTTGGGATATTTCTAAGGAAATTAAGACTGGGGGCTTTTTAAAATATGTACATGGACAAGAATATCATGACTATAATCCAAATGTAGTTAAAGCATTACAAGAGTGTGTAACCACTGGAGAATATAATGACTATAAATCATATGCAGATCTTGTTAATAGTAGGAATCCTAGTTTTTTGAGAGATTTATATACTTTAAATTCTAGGAATAAGCAAATTCCTATTAACAATGTTGAGTGTACTAGTGACATTATTAAAAGATTTGATACAGCAGGTATGTCTTTAGGCGCGTTATCACCAGAAGCGCATGAGGCTCTAGCGGTAGCAATGAATACAATCGGAGGACGTTCAAATTCTGGCGAAGGAGGAGAAGATTTAAAAAGATATAATACAAATAAAACATCAAAAATAAAACAGGTTGCATCTGGCAGGTTTGGTGTAACGCCTCATTATCTTGTAAATGCTGAAGTCATACAAATAAAAATAGCGCAAGGCGCAAAGCCAGGCGAAGGCGGTCAACTTCCAGGCGATAAAGTTGATAAGATGATTGCGAAGCTTAGATTTTCAGTGCCAGGAGTGACACTTATTTCTCCACCACCACATCATGATATCTACTCGATTGAAGATTTAGCTCAGCTTATTTTTGACTTAAAACAAGTTAATAATAAAGCACTTATTTCTGTTAAATTAGTTTCACAGGCAGGTGTAGGAACAATCGCAGCTGGTGTCGCGAAAGCATATGCAGACTTGATTACCATCTCAGGATATGATGGAGGAACCGGTGCAAGCCCATTGACTTCTGTAAAATATGCTGGGAGCCCATGGGAATTAGGTATTAGCGAGGCTCATCAAACCTTAATGATGAATAGTTTACGACATAAAGTAAGATTGCAAACAGATGGTGGGTTAAAGACGGGTCTAGATGTTATCAAAGGAGCGATTTTAGGTGCTGAGAGTTTTGGTTTTGGAACATCAGTTATGGTTGCGCTTGGTTGTAAATATCTAAGAATTTGTCACCTTAATAATTGCGCAACAGGGGTAGCAACACAAAACAAAATTCTTAGAATGAATCATTTTAGCGGGAGTCCTGAAAGGGTTATTAATTATTTCAATTTTGTTGCGCAAGATGTAAGGGAGATTTTATCAAAATTAGGATTTACATCTCTGGAAGATATTATAGGTCAAACACAATTATTAAAACAAATAAAAGGCACAACACTAAAACATAAGAAACTAGATTTAAAAAAATTACTGTTTAAAGCAAAAAGTAATATGCCAAATTATTGCATATCACCATCTAATGATCCATTTGATAAAGCTTTACTAGCGAAGAAGATTTTGAAAGATACTTTACCTCTTATAAAAAAGAAAAAGAAAGGAACTTTCTCTTACAAAATAAAGAATTATGATAGAAGCATAGGAGCAAGTCTATCAGGTGAGATTGCGAAGATACATGGTAACTATGGTTTAAAAAATAATCCTATTAGGTTAGAACTTACTGGGACTGCTGGACAAAGTCTTGGTGTGTGGAATGCTGGTGGTTTACACATAATTCTAACAGGTGATGCAAATGACTATGTTGGCAAAGGTATGGCTGATGGTGAAATTATAATTAAAACGCCTCAATCAATTAAGAAAGATGCAAATAAAATGATAATAATGGGTAACACATGCTTATATGGAGCAACTGGAGGAAAATTATTTGCAGAGGGGATAGCAGGCGAACGCTTTGGTGTGAGGAATTCTGGTTGCACTGCGGTAATAGAAGGTAGCGGCGATCATACATGTGAATATATGACTGGTGGCGCTGTTGTTGTGCTTGGAGATACTGGTGAAAATTTTGGCGCGGGGATGACAGGCGGTCTAGCGTTTGTGTATGATAAGAATAAATGTTTTAAAAATAAAATAAATGATGAGTCTGTTGAAATTAAAAAAATAGATGACCCTGCACTTACAAAACATAAAGATTTTCTAATGAAGCTCATCAAGATGCACTTTAAAAAAACTGGAAGTTATCTTTCCAAGAATATAATTGATAATTCTGAAAAGGAAATAAAACATTTCATTATTGTGAAACCTAAATTATCCAATATTAATCACCTCTTAATATCAATCACAAAAGTTGCGTAAAGATGAAGAGTTTAGATAGAGCTTTTATTGATGATTTATTGTCTCGTGTTGATATAGTTGAAATAATTGGTCAGTCTGTACAACTTAAAAAACATGGTTCAGGACATAAAGGATTATGTCCATTTCATGCGGAAAATACGCCTTCATTTAATGTTTCTTCCACAAAACAGTTTTATCATTGTTTTGGATGTGGTGCATCAGGAGATGCAATTAAATTTCTAAGAGAACATGATGGCTTGACGTTTATGGAAGCAATTGAAAAATTAGCCAAAATTGCTAATGTTGAAATTCCTCAACTATATAATGCTCAAAGCAATAATTATAAAAATTTAATTAATGTCAATAATACTGCATGTGAAAGATTTAAGAAAAATTTATTAAAGAGCACACTTGCAAAAGAATATCTTTACAAAAGAGGTATAAATGATGAAATGATAAATTTGTTTAATATTGGTCTAGCTTCAAACGCATGGGATGATTTAACAAAGCTATTTACAGCAAAAAATCAAATAAAAGCTGCAACTGATACTGGCCTGATTATTAATAAGAACACCAAGAACTATGACCGTTTTAGAAATAGAATAATGTTTCCAATTAAAAATACATCTGGAAATATTATAGCATTTGGAGGAAGGACGCTTGATACAAATGAGAATGCAAAATATATAAATTCACCAGAATCAGAAATATTTCATAAGAGTAATGAAATGTATGGTTTATTTGAAGCTAAATCTGCTATATCAAAAAAAAACCACATTATAATCGTTGAAGGTTATACAGATGTCATTGCTTTGCATAAAAATAACTTCAATAATGCTGTTGCTACTCTTGGAACAGCATTTACAAAAAATCATATAACAAAACTATTAAGGTATACAAAAAATATTATATTTTGCTTTGATGGTGATGATGCGGGCAAAAAAGCTGCATGGAAAGCGTTAGAAAATTGTCTCACAGAAATACGCGATGATACAAATATTTACTTCACTTTCATAAAAGATAACATGGATCCCGATGATCTTTGTAATACAGATCCAGGTAAATTCAAAGATATACTTGAGTCTAAAATTTCATTGTCAGAATTTATGTTAGCAAAATTACAATTAGGTTTGAATCTAAATAATGTTGAAGATAAAACTCATTTTGTTAATACAATTAGACCATTAATAAATTCGATACCGGATGGGTTATACAAGGGTTTTCTACAAGATGAAGTAATAAAAATTACAAATGTAAAAAAATCTCTATTAACTGAAAATATACAGAAAAATAGAACTGCTAAATCGTTAAATAATGATGTTGGTATTTCCGACATTTTAATATGTAAAATATTTATTGAGTATCCATCTTTGATTGAAAAATATGGAGAAAAAATTATTAAGTTAGTAAGTAATGAAAATATAATTCAAATGTTAAAATTACTGAAAAATATGAAGTCTGCATCAGGGTATCGGCTTAATTCATTCTTAAATGAAAGTGAGGATATAAAAAATATTTTCCTTAAATTAGATTCTTCTAAAAAAACTTATGAATCTATAAAATCTGCAGAGCTTACGCTTAATGATATGTTGTCCAACAAGCAAAAATCATCAGACGAAAATTTATATCATATTGTATTAAAAAAATATACGGACAATAAAATGTTGACTGAAGAAGAAAAAAATATATTAAAAAACTTCAAAAAATAGCTTTTTACTTACAAATAATATTTATTTGATGCTATATTAACCTAATATTTAATATTATGAGTAATAGCTACCTTTTTACATCTGAAAGCGTTTCGCCTGGACATCCAGATAAGCTGAGTGATCAACTATCTGATGTGGTGTTAGACTATGTACTTAAAAATGACAAAAATGCACGGGTAGCTTGTGAGGTCCTCACTAAAGGAAAATCTAAAACTGCTGGGAATATAGTTGTAGCAGGAGAGATAACATCTACTGAATCTCTTGATTTTGATGATGAACTTAGAGAAGTCATAACAAAAATTGGATATAATTCAAATGAATTAGGCTTCAATGGGAATGAAGTAGAAATTACCAAGCTCATAAATCAACAATCATCTGATATAAGGATTGGGGTAGATAGAAGTGAAAAAAGATTGCAGGGTGCTGGCGACCAAGGTCTAATGTTTGGTTATGCAACTAATGAGACAGAAGTTCTTATGCCGGCGCCTATTTACTTCTCGCATAGATTAGTGGAAAAACAAGCATCCATCGTTCAAAAAAAGCAGATTAATTGGATTCGACCTGACGCAAAAAGCCAAATTACATTTCAATATGAGAATGATAAACCCAAAACTATTGATACTATTGTGCTTTCAACTCAACATAATGATACAGTCAGCCTCAAAGAAATCGAAGAATTTGTTATTGAAGAAATAATTAAAACAACAATTCCCAGCAACTATATAACTAATGAAACAAAGATATTTGTTAATCCAACTGGAAAATTTATTGATGGAGGTCCAATGGGTGATTGTGGATTGACCGGCAGAAAAATAATTGTAGATACTTATGGTGGCATGGCAAGACATGGTGGTGGAGCGTTTTCGGGCAAAGATCCATCTAAAGTTGACAGATCTGCAGCATATATATCTAGATATGTTGCAAAAAATATTGTAGCAGCGAAAATAGCGGAAAAATGTGAAATTCAACTATCTTATGCAATAGGGGTAGCAGAACCAACCTCTATTTCAATAAATACATTTGGAACAGGCAAGATGACAGATGGAGAAATATCTAAAATTGTCAGTAAGGTCTTTGACTTAACACCGTTCGGAATAACTGAAACATTAGACCTTCTAAATAGGAAATATCAACCCACTGCTGCTTTTGGCCACTTTGGGAGAGAAGATGACAATTTTACGTGGGAACAAACCAATAAGATTGATATACTAAAAAACGAATTATGATTGTAAAAGGAAAACATTATGAAAACTGATGAAATTAAAAAAATAGGGAATGACTTTAAAGTTGCAGACATCTCTCAAGCAGAATATGGCAGAAAAGAAATTAAGATTGCTGAAACAGAAATGCCTGGTTTAATGGCACTAAGAGAAGAGTATAAAAACAAAAAACCATTAAAAGGTGCGAGAATTATAGGCTGTCTTCATATGACAATTCAAACAGCTGTTCTAATTGAAACTTTAGTAGATCTTGGGGCAGATGTTAGATGGTCTTCATGTAATATTTTCTCAACACAAGATCATGCAGCAGCAGCTATTGCTAGTCAGGATATTCCAGTTTTTGCCTGGAAAGGGGAAACAGAGGAGGAATATAAATGGTGTATTGAACAGACAATAAAAGGCCCAAATGATTGGAAGCCTAATCTACTGTTAGACGATGGTGGTGATTTAACGGGAATTATTCATGAAGAATATCCAGACTTGCTATCAAATATTTTAGGTGTTTCAGAAGAGACAACCACTGGAGTCCACCGTCTGTATGAAATGGAGAAAGATAACAAATTAATGATGCCAGCAATGAACGTAAATGATTCAGTGACAAAATCTAAGTTTGATAACTTATATGGATGTAGAGAATCACTAGTAGATGGAATAAAAAGAGCTACAGATACCATGATTGCAGGCAAACTTGCTATTGTATGCGGTTATGGAGATGTAGGAAAAGGTTCTGCAGGATCTCTAAGAGGATTAGGAGCGAATGTGTTAATTAGTGAAGTTGATCCTATCTGTGCGCTACAAGCCTCTATGGAAGGCTATAAAGTAGTAGATATTAATGACTACATTGAAGAAATCGATATATTTGTTACAGCTACTGGCAACTTTAAAGTAATAAATCATGATCAAATGCTAAAAATGAAAAATGGCGCTATTGTATGCAATATAGGTCATTTTGATAATGAAATTGATATAGACGGTATTAAAAAATACAAATGGGAAAATATCAAGCCTCAAGTGGATCATGTAATATTTCCAGATGGTAAAAGAATAATAATCTTAGCTGAAGGAAGGCTAATAAATCTTGGTTGTGCTACAGGACATCCTAGTTTTGTAATGTCATGCTCTTTTACTAATCAGGTTATGGCTCAGATAGAATTATGGCATAACCATAAAATTTATGAGAATAAAGTATATGTATTACCAAAAAATCTTGATGAAAAAGTCGCTAGACTACACTTAGAAAAACTCGGAGTAAAATTAACAAAACTGACTAAAGAACAAGCCGATTATATAAGTGTTGAAAAAGATGGCCCATACAAAAAAGATACATATAGATATTAGTATATCTATAATCTTATATTAATCTACTATGTCTGACTTTCATTTTAAAAATGGAAATAAAATCATTAAAAGGGATTTAAAGGTTTTGTGGCATCCATGCACACAGATGAAAGATCATGAAAAAATCCCTTTAATACCTATCAAGAGCGGCAAAGGAGTTTTCATAAAAGATTTTGATGATAATAATTACATTGATGCAATAAGTTCTTGGTGGGTAAATTTATTTGGGCATTCTAACCAATATATAAATAAAAAAATAAAACAACAAATTGACTCTCTTGAGCATGTTTTATTAGCTGGATTTACACATATGCCTGCAATTGAACTATCAGAGAGATTAATTAAAAAGTCACCTAAGGAAATAAAAAAGTGCTTCTTCACTGATAATGGATCGTCTTCCATAGATGCTGCAATGAAAATGAGTTTCCACTTCTGGAAAAATCAAGGTTATAAGAAGAAGAGTAAATTTATAGCACTATCAAATAGCTATCATGGCGAAACACT
This sequence comes from Gammaproteobacteria bacterium, assembly GCA_002698665.1. GTDB lineage: Bacteria > Pseudomonadota > Gammaproteobacteria. Next base: position 35,666 of record NZZP01000017.1, read on the forward strand.
TGGATCATTATCAGTAAGTAATATTGATTTATACAAAAAAACATATGAAAAACTGATGAAGCAAACAATCATAGTAGATTCGCCAGATTGTTATAATAAAAATACTAGTCATTCAGATGAAAAACATACTTCCTTGATGTTTGACAAAATGCTTAGCTCAATAGAAAAAAATCATAAAAATGTTTGTGCTGTAATTATTGAACCCTTGGTACAATGTGCAGGCTATATGAGAATGTACCATCCTGTATACCTAAAATTACTCAGAGAAGCTTGCGATAAATATAAAATACATCTTATCACTGATGAGATTGCAGTAGGATTTGGAAGAACTGGTACCATGTTTGCATATCAACAAAGTAACATTACTCCTGACATTATCTGTTTATCTAAAGGGATAACTGGTGGATATATGACTCTTTCTACAATCTTAACTACTGATGAAATATATAATGCATTTTATGATGAATATACTAAATTAAATGCTTTTCTTCACTCACACAGTTATACCGCAAACCCGATAGCATGTGCTGCAGCTAATGCATCTTTGGATATTTTTGAGAATTCAAATATTATCCAAAAAAACAAATCAACATCAAGATATATCTATAATAAAATTAAGAAGTTTTGGAATCATCCTAATATTGGTGATGTAAGGCAACATGGAATGATTTCTGCTATTGAAATGGTAAAAGATAAGTCAAAAAAAATACCATATGATTGGAAGGAACGAAGAGGAATAAGATGCTATGAGTATGGTTTAAAAAATGGTGTATTATTGAGGCCTCTTGGTAATGTGATTTATTTCATGCCACCTTATATTATAAATAGGAAACAAATTGATAAGGTCATAGAAGTAATTAGTGGAGCTATTAACATTGCAACAAAATAAAATTCATAGAATCTTTATTGATAATAAAATATCAATAGGAAAAAATATTAATATCGCTGATGAAACATTAAATCATATTAAAAATTCTTTAAGAATAAAAAATGAAGATAACATTTTAATTTTTAATGGTGATGGCAAAGAATACCTAGCGAAAATAAATTATAGTACCAAAGAGATGGTATTAAATGTGATGGATGTTATTAGACATAATGAAGTTGATACTCATGAAATTATACTACTACAATGTATTTCTAGTATAAAATCAATGAATCTAACAATACAAAAATCAGTTGAGCTTGGTATAAGTAAAATTATTCCTATAATATCTGATAGATGTCAACCAGGGGCTTATAACAAAAAAAAATCTAATTGGGAAAAGATCATAATAAGTGCTACTGAACAATCACATGGTTTATTCATAGCAGATATTGATGATGCAACTCATTTTGAAGAAATAGTTGATAATGCCAAATATAATGATTATAAAAAGTTATGTTTCCATATAGATGGAAGAACGATTACAAACTCTGATAAAAGTGGTAAAAAACATATTATTTTGATTGGCCCTGAAGGTGGTTTTTCAGATTTAGAAATTAAACTATTAGAAAAATATAACTGGAGTATAATAAAACTTGGAGATAGAGTGTTTAGATCAGAGACGGCAGCCATAGTTGCTCAATCTACATTAAGGAATTATTAATATGTATAAAATTGACTCAACCGCTCAATATATAAAGATATTCCCTAATGAAAATTTGCATTCATTGATTATATCTAATCATACTAAAATAGAATCATGGTTTAGGAAACAATGGGTAAAATATCCAGCTCCCTTTTATACTTCAATTGACTTAAGAAACTCTGGTTATAAAATTGCGCCAATTGATACAAATCTATTCCCTGCTGGTTTTAATAATTTAGATAGGAATCTAGAATTTTTATATGTTTCTGCAATCCAACATGCCTTAGAAAGAATTTCTCCTACAATGAATAAAGTTCTACTAATCGGGGAAAGTCATACAAGGAATAAATTTTATAATGATAATATACATTACCTGTCAAATTTAATTCATAAAGCAGGTTATCAAATAAAATTCGTTACCCTAATGAATAATGAACTGGAAAATAAGGGTTTTAGGCTAGATAATGACATTTTATCTTTTGATGAATTTGTTCCTGATATTATCATACTAAATAATGATTTATCTAATGGGATACCAGATATACTTAATAGGGTTAAACAACCTATAATCCCACATAAAAATATTGGGTGGACAAATAGATCAAAAACTTCACATTTTGAATATTACAGTAACGTAGCAAGTAATTTTTCTAGATTATTAGACTTGGATACATGGCTACTTGAGCCTCTATTTAGAAATTGTGGCGAGATAGATTTTCAAACTAAACAAGGAGAGGATTGTATTGTTCATCATGCTTCGAGACTATTTGAACTTATTAAAGAAAAATATCGATGCTATGGAATAAATGAGGACCCATATATAATGATAAAAGCTGATTCTGGGACATATGGAATGGGCATCATACAAATTAAGAGTATTGATGAACTACTAAACTTAAATAGGAAACAAAGAACAAAAATGACGAGAATAAAAGGTGGTAACAAACTTGATAAAGTAATACTACAAGAAGGTATTTATTCTAACGAGACATTACATGCTAAAACAAGTATAGCGGAGCCAGTAATATATTCATTTGGAAATAATTTAGTAGGGGGTTTTTACAGACTGCATAGTTCTAAAAATAATTCAGAAAACTTAAATTCACCAGGAATGACATTTCACCCAATTCCTTTTAAAGAAGCTTGTATTAGTCCTAATAGTAATGAAACGATATATTCAGACACAAATAAATTTTATATTTATGGTGTTGTAGCAAGACTGGCTATACTTGCTGCATCGAAAGAGCTTTATAATATTGAGATTTAGGTATGATTAGCATAGGAGTAATCATGAATCCTATTGAAAGTATAAATCCAAGCACGGATTCTACACTTGCCATGATGGATGCCCTTCAAATCAATCATGAAATAATATATATTATTCCACAAACATTACATATGACAAATCATTCAGTCATAGCTAAAGTATGCAAGGTAGAAGTATTTCCAAATAAAAAAGAATATTATAAGCTAAATGATGAAAGATATGAAAATCTTGCTAATCTTACTTGTGTTCTTTTTAGAATAGATCCGCCAGTAAATACAAGTTATATTCAAATGACCCTCTTGCTTGATTGCTTAGTTAACAAAGGGACGATGGTTATTAATTCACCTCAAACAATAAGAGATTTTAATGAAAAGATTCTCGGGACTTATCTTAATACTCATCTATTGCCATCTATGATCAGTAAGGATATAGATGTTATACAAAATTTCATAGATAATAATAATGAAGTTGTTCTAAAACCCCTTAATCTAATGGGTGGCATTGGGGTTACGAAAGTTTCAAAAAAAACCAATAACTTAAAAAAAATCATTGAAAATTTAACAAACAATTTCAAAAAATATATTATGGTTCAAAAATATCTTGATGAAATTGATAATGGGGATACACGAATTTTGATAACTAATGGTGAAATACATCAGGATGTTTTGGTGAGGTATCCTAAAAAGGGAGATTTTAGAGCAAATCTATCATACGGGGGCAAGTATGCGATAAATAGAATTAATCCCGAACATACTAAGATACTGGTGCCTATTGCTGAATATCTTAAAAATAATGGGATATATTTTAGCGGTGTAGATATGATAGGAAATTACATAACAGAGATAAATATAACATCCCCGACAGGCATACGACAAATTGAAACCATAAATAAGGAGTTGAGATACGAAGTTGCATCTCATATTACTTCTGCCATAAATAATTATCATGCCGACATCAAATAATTTATTAAATAAAGACTACATGTATATGTCTATAGATTATGGTTTAAAGAAGATAGGGTTTGCTGTTGGTCAACTTATTACGAAAAAAGCTAGGCCTGTTAAAATAATTAATAATAAAAATAATAAAGAAGACTGGGGTTTAATACATTCAATTATTAAAGAATGGAAGCCTAATGTAATTGTAATAGGCTATCCATATAGTAAATCAAAAAGCAAGCTTCTTTCACAATTAGAAAAGTTTATTTCAAAATTAAAAAGTCTTTATAAAGATGAGATAAAAATAGTTACAATATCAGAGTACTTATCGACGGAAGAAAGTAAATTGGTTTATAGTAAAATACGAGAAAGTAATTATAATATTATTAAAAGGAAGGATTTAGATGACATATCTGCGTCCTTAATCTTACAGAGCTGGTTTAATGAAAATATGATAGAATAAATACCATGGTTATTGATAATAACATTCAATTTGATAAGAATAATAAACTGAAACATTTTCTAAATATTGAGAATCTCACAAAAAGACATATCAATGATATATTGAACTTAGCTGATAAATTCGCATCTGACAAAAATAAAAAATTTAAAAATCTTGAAGGTAAGACTGTTGCTAGCCTATTTTTTGAGCCTAGTACAAGGACAAAAACTACTTTCGAGTTAGCATCTAAGCGATTATCAGCAGATTTTATAAATATAGATATCGCTAATTCGTCAACATTAAAAGGTGAATCAATAATTGATATGATAAAAACACTAGAAGCGATGCAATGTGATATGTTTGTTGTTAGACATGCAAACTCTGGTACACCTCATTTTATTGCAAAAGAGGTTGATCAGAAGATTGCTGTTATTAATGCTGGTGACGGCACCTATGCCCACCCATCGCAAGCAATGCTTGATATGTATACAATTAAAAAATATAAGGGTGGTTTTAATAATCTAAAAGTTTCAATTGTTGGAGATATACTTCATTCTAGAGTTGCTAAATCATTAATATGTAGCTTAAAGATATTATGTGTAGATGAAATCAATATCATTGGTCCTGAAAATTTAATGCCTGATAACAAAGATGTTCTGGGCGTAAATTATTTTTTTGATCTTGAAGAAGGCATAAGTAATTCAGATGTAATAATAATGTTGAGATTACAGAAAGAGAGAATGCATGATGCACTAATATCAACTAATGACTATTATAAAAAGTATGGCTTGACTAGCAAAAAACTTCTAGCTGCCAAAAAAGATGTGATTGTAATGCATCCAGGTCCTATTAATAGGGGTATAGAAATTGATTCTGATGTAGCAGATGGTTCGAATTCAGTAATTCTTGATCAAGTTTCATCTGGTATATCAATTAGAATGGCAATCATGTCTTTACTATTAGAAAATAAATAGATGGATTTTCCTTATAAAAAAAATATTTTGTCTATAGAACAAGACATCAAAGATTTTGATATTGACAATAAGATTAGACTAATTATTGTCACTAAATCACAAACTATAGACCAAATCAATAAAGTCATCGGATATGGTTATAAGACATTTGCTGAAAATTATGTGGATGAAGCAATAAAAAAAATAAAGCAAATAAATGATGATACGAATGAATGGCATTTCATAGGTAAAATTCAGTCAAATAAAATAAAAAATATTGTAGAATATTTCAACTGGGTTCAAACAATATCTAGCACAAAACATGCTGAAAAAATCAATGAAGAGTCTAAAAAACGCTCAAAACTTATTAATGCCTGCATTCAGATCAATATAGATAATGAGCATACCAAGTCAGGCCTAGATATTAGTGATATTGATGACTTTGCAGAATATATCACTTCTCTTTCAAATATCAAATTTAGAGGTATAATGGCAATACCATCAAAAGCAAATGCTTTGGATGCAAAAGAGAATTCATATGCCATGCTTAATTCAACATATAAAAAATTACGACTTAAATATAACACTGTGGATACCCTATCAATTGGGATGAGTAATGATTATAAAATAGCATTAAAAAATGGGTCGAACATGATTAGAATAGGCACTTTAATATTTGGCGAGAGAAACTAATGATTAAAACTATATCAATAATTGGAGTAGGAAATTTATCTAATTCAATAATCAAAGGATTAAGAAATAAAAATAAAAAGATAAAGATTAATTTATATGATATAAATTCAAAAAAAAGAATAATAGCTAAAAAATTTTCATGTAATTTTTCGAAATCACTTGACGATAGAATATCTCAAAGTAATCTAACAGTCATAGCAGTTAAGCCGTATCACTTCTCTGATGTAGCTATAAAATTACAGGCATTCATAGACAATAAGAGTAAGATTGTAAGCCTCATGGCTGGTGTTAATATAAAAAACATCATTAAGCAACTAAATATGGAAATTGCCATTAGTAGAGTAATGACAAATATTAATTCTGAATGTAATTATGCCTCAACATTTATCTATACAAATAAGTACTATAAAAAAAATGATAAAGTACTGCTCGCTAATTTTTTTAATATTCTAGGCAATGTTCATCATGTTAAATCTGAGAATGATATTAATAAAATTACAGTTTTATCTGGAAGCGGTCCAGCTTATGTTATTAATTTTTTAGAAACTATGGTATCAGCTTATATCAAAATGGGTTTTTCAAGAAATAAATCAGAGGAATATGCCAGGGAACTATTTTATGGAACAATATATAATTTAGTTGCTAGTAAAAAACATCATCTTAATATTAAACAGTCGGTTATATCAAAAGGAGGGACAACTGAACAAGCTCTTCAAATTATGATGAAATACAAATTCAATGATATTTTTGAAAAGGCTATAAAGGGAGCTTTTAAAAAAGCAAAAACTATGAGTACTAAAAAATAATGGAAAATTATGCATCACAACCTATAATATTTTTATCATTGACGATCGTTAGTTTTGTTCAATTTCTCCTCATATTAAGACTACTATGTGAACTAATGTCAGTAACCTTTAATAATCCGGTTACTCAGCTAATTGTAAGGGCTACAAATCCAATTTTAATGCCATTAAGAATTATTCCATTATACATAGGGAAAGTGGATATTATGATTATATTAATAATAACGCTTGCCACATCTCTGAAAATCTATATAAATCCTAATTTTAGTGGTTTTGAATATAGTTTAAATGCGCTGCTAGTAGCAGGTTTTGGGTTTGCAATAAAGGAAATATTAGATATTCTTTGGTATGCTGTAATCATAGGAGCAATAGGTAGTTGGTTCATGGCATATAATTCACATCCAATTTTTTCTTTAATAGAAGAAATATGTCATCCACTATATAGGCCAATTCGAAATATCATGCCTGATTTTTCTGGCATAGATTTATCACCAATTGTTCTCTTAGTTTTAATAAATCTGTTGCAAATGTTACTATTACCGCCAATATTTAATTTAACAAGATTTTTATAAATGAATGAAAATAATATGCTTAATCTTCAAACCTACATAGTTGATTTCAATAAACCTCTAAAATTAAGCTCTGGTAAAGTACTAGAAAAATATACTCTGAAATATGAAACATATGGAACATTAAATAAAGATAAAAGTAATGCCGTTCTGGTTTGCCACGCTCTGTCAGGAAATCATCATGCTGCTGGTCTTTATAGTAATGAAGAAAAACCAGGTTGGTGGAACAATATGATAGGCCCAGAGAAACCTATTGATACTAACAAACTATTTGTTGTATGCCCTAACAACCTAGGTGGATGTCATGGTTCAAGTGGCCCATCAACAATTAATCCTGAAAATAAAAAAATATATGGATCGGATTTTCCAATTATAACAGTATCTGACTGGGTAGACTCTCAAAAAAATCTAATGAAACACTTAGGTATTAATCGTTGGAAATTCGTAATAGGTGGGAGTCTTGGCGGAATGCAAGCCTTTCAATGGTCAGTACAATACCCATCTATGATTGAAAACTGCATAATAATTGCAGCAGCACCGAAATTAACTGCACAAAATATTGCATTCAACGAGGTAGCCAGACAAGCAATAATGAAAGATCCTAACTGGTGTGATGGTAATTATCTAGAAAATAATGTTTCACCCAATCAAGGACTCGCGCTTGCTAGAATGTTAGGTCACATAACTTATTTGTCAGATGAATCTATGAAAGAAAAATTTGGAAGAGACCTCAAGCTATCGAAATTAAACTATAATTATGATGTAGAATTCCAAATCGAGAGTTATCTAAGATATCAAGGTGAAAAGTTTGTATCTGGTTTTGATGCAAATACATATTTATTAATGACAAAATCATTAGATTACTTTGATCCTATCAAAGATATGGGGGATATGTTCATTTCAAATCTCAATATTACTAATGCAAAATTTCTTGTAATCTCCTTTACTTCAGATTGGAGATTTCCCCCAATCAGATCAAAAGAAATTGTTAAAATATTAATTAATAATAACAAACGAATCAGCTATTCAGAAATCAATGCAGATGGAGGTCATGATGCCTTCTTGATGAATAATCAGGATTATTTTGATGTTATGAAGGAATTTATAGACGAGGCATGCAATGGCATTTAGAAAAGATTTAGTACAAATTAGTTCCTGGATAATGCCAAATACTAAAGTTTTAGATTTAGGATGTGGCAGCGGGGAATTATTAAGAATATTACAACAAGAAAAAAATATCGAAGGATATGGTATAGATAATGATATTAATAATATTAAAATGTCACTTAAAAATAATATAAATATACTACAATTTGATCTGGATAATGGGCTAAAAGATTTTGAATCTAACTCATTTGATTATGTTGTTTTAGCGCAATCATTACAAGTAATTAAAAACCCACAAGAACTCATCAAAGAAATGAGAAGGATAGGAAAAGAAATAATTGTATCATTTCCAAATATGGGTCATTGGTCATCAAGACTACAATTATTATTTAGAGGCATGATGCCAATTACACAATCATTACCATTTAAATGGCATGATACCCCTAATATCCATCTTTGTACGATAGAGGACTTTTTGATTTTTTGTAAAGAAAATAACCTAAATATTGAAGAAGTATTAGTGACTAACCACAAACAACAGGCAAGTTTATTCACCAAAATTGCACCAAATTTTTTTGGTCAAATTGCTACATTTAGAATTAGATGACTATCGTAGTTTTGCTTTGATGAAATCTTGATGTTTTACATATAATAATTCTGATATTTTTCTAATTGTATAATCTTCATACTTATCTATATGGCCATCAGCATATGCTACATCCCAAAGTACCTTAATAACATTGACTTTCTCACTATATGAATAATTTTTATTCATTTCCGAAGTCCATTCATATAATGATATCATTTCTTGATTTTTTTCATCTGCTAATTTAATCAAGATTTTGGTCTGGTCACTTTCAAGGCTAAAATTTTTTTTAAGAATATCTACTATTTTATCTTTTTCAACTTCATCAAAACTGTCATCTGCTTTAGATACCTCAATCAATAGAATACAAGTTCCAAGTATTAAATCATCAAATGACTCAAACTCATGAATGTTTACATTTGACTTTTGATTCGAAGATAATTTCTGTAATAATTCAGAAAAAATTTTCATTAATTAAAGGTTTGTTTTAGAGAATACTGGCCACTATTATCATATTCATCAAAGAATATATCAACAAAAGGATGGTCTATAGGGTCTGTGCTTGCATCACTTAGTAAATTGCCTTCTGCCACATATGTCTCATTGCCTTGACCATGAACCAGTACATGGTACCAAGGTTTGTTTCTGTCAGGTTTAGACTTTGCTACATTCTGGTACCATTCATCAGTACCTTGAAAATATGGATCCGCATCTACAATCACACCTCTATATCTAAATTTACTGTGATATACAATTTGACCAAGTCTAAATACTGCTTTTTGCTTTAAAGGTGTGTCCATGCCTACTATTATAGTGTTAATACACAAATTTTTAAAGAGGGCAAAATAGATTAATCATATAAGAAAGTAATATTAACCCTTTTATTTATGTAAGTATTTTCAAAATCAAAATCATCAGTAGCATGAAATAGTTTAGAGTTAAATATTACCGCCCTATTCTCTTTATATGGAATGATTCTTTTTGAGATATTGTTAGTTTCTAACATTTTTTTAATCTTTGGTGACTTATCTAAACTGTTATAATCATCAAAATTCCATTCTTTCGGGGGTAATTCATCCCATATCATTAGTCCTCCGTTTTTTTTGTTTTGATTTGCGGATTCCGGTGATATCCAAAAATTTACATTTACTGCAGCTTGATCAGCATGGATGTTAGTACCAACTTTCTGACTATCATATTTAAATATCCATGCTTGAGTTAATCTAAAATCATTAAATATATTTTTATAAGTTAATCTAAGCTCTTCGCTTAAATTTAGAATGAACTTATTGGCTAAACCTTTTGATAAAAATGCACCAACATAGCCACCATAATATGGGTATTTAAAAATATTAGCATTCCTACAAAATTTTTGAATATCTCTTAATGCTTCATTGGTTAAAAAGTTATCTATTATGAGTATTTCTGGTTTGCTATCAAGGTACTCACTTTCATGTTCAGATATATTTTCTTTATTAATCAAATTATTTTTATATTTTTTTGGAGGCTTATTATATAGTATCTTATATAATTTATTTTTCATTCCTTTGGTAACATCTTCTGCTTTCAAATTACCAGTCAAAGTCTTATCATATAGTTTCTTCAAAGAATCATAATACTCTTTGGTGAATTTATGATTTCTTATATCATCGCTATCCTGATCGATATGCGTTAACTGTTCAAACTCATGTTTGATTAGTGAAGTTAATAGTACATTATTACTATAATAATTATTAATATTCATTGTTATTGCTTCTTCTGAAGAGTGCATTAGGGTTGTAGCAACCTTAAAATAATTATCTGCAGCATCAATATTATTCAACCACAAGTGAGACATTGCTAACGTTATATTTGACTCAATAGATGAAGGATTAATTGATAATGCTTTATTAAAGTAATCGATAGAATCATTTAAATGATTGATATTACGATCTTGTCTAAATTTATACTGATATACTTCGCCTAAGCGTTGATAACCCTGAAGATGGTTACCATCTATGTTTATAACCTTTTTAAGAAGTTCGATAGCTTCACTAAATTTTAATAGGTCCGCTTCTAAATTAGCATAATTAAAATAAGCTCTAGTATCCATGGAATTAATATCTATAGCTTTTTTGAAACAATTTTCTGATTTCACATGATTTTGTAAATTTTTATATGCAATCCCAAGATTATTATTCGCTTCATAGTTATTATTATCTAATATGACAGATCGCTCTAGGTAGATTATTGCATCTTCATAATTTTTATTTTGAGATAAAACACAGCCATGGAGATGGTTTGCCATGAAGTTGTCTTTATCCATCTCAAGGATTTGTATATAAATTTTATCTGCATTATCTAAGTCGCCTTGATGATGAAGAGAAAGTGCATTATGAAGTAGTTGATTAATATTTGTCTGATTCATGATTTTTTGCCCAGGGACAGAATCGAACTGCCGACACGAGGATTTTCAGTCCTCTGCTCTACCGACTGAGCTACCTGGGCGTTGAATTATTTCTTTTCTGGCACATAACCTTCTGGAGCTTCTGAACCTTCACCGAATAAAAATTTTTCCATTTCTTCTTCTAAAAACTTTCTTGCTTTAGGATCTACCGGTGTTAGTCGCATCTCATTAATTAACATTGTTTGATGATTCATCCATAAAGACCAAGCCTCAGCTGATATATTTTCCTGAATTTTTTTTCCTATATCGCCTGGATATGGCTGATAATCTAAACCTTCTAGTTTCTTCTTAAGTTTTAAACAATTAATTATAGTCATTTATACTCTTATATTTATCTATGATTTTATTTTGATATTTTGGCATCCCAAACTCTATGTTTGATAGATTATACCAATTATCAGGCGATAGGCTAATCTTTTTATTTGATTTAACTTTATAAAATATGACATTAAAGCTAAATTTTATATGTGAGAGATGATGAACAAATTTCCATATGGTATGTTCTTTATTAAGTTCTATATTATGGATTTTAATCCAATCTGATAGCTCTCCATAATTTTTAAATAATGGCGATGAATACAACCCTCTCCACAATCCATTATAGTTTACAGATTCTAAGAAAAATTGATTCTTTGAATTTACTAGCACCATAACCCAAATATTATTTTCTTTAATTTTTGGCTTATTTATTTCATTTGAATTTAAAAAACCTTTTGTATGAGAAATGCAATATTTTACAACAGGACAAATTCCACAATTAGGTTTTTTAGGCGTACATATCATAGATCCAATATCCATATATGCTTGTATAAATTCACTTGCTTTGTCATTTGGCAATAAAAGTGTTGAGTAATCCCAAAGATACTTATTATTTTTTGTAGTATTCTCTATTCTTAAAAGTCTTGAGAGAAATCTCTTAACATTTGCATCAAGAATGCTATAAGCTCCATTGCCTGAAAAAGTAAGGATTGCAGAAGCAGTTGTTTTCCCTATACCTGGAAGAAGTATAAGATCATCATAATTTACAGGTAACTTACCATTATGTTTTTTTTTCAATATTTCACAAGTTTTAAAAATATTTTCAGCTCTTCTATAAAATCCCAGGCCACTCCATAGTTTTAAGATATCATTTTTCTTTGCTTTTAGAAGATCTGATATTGTAGGATATTTCTGAATAAATTTTTGATAGTAAGGTATCACTGATTTTACTTGAGTTTGTTGTAACATTATCTCTGATATCCAGATTTTATAGATATCATTTACTTTCCAAGGTAGATTATGTCTGCCATTATTTGAATACCATTTGAGCAATGCCTCTTGAATTACCGATATGGTATCAAAATGGGAGTTTGATTTTATCTTTAAGCTCATCTATTACTTTATCCTTAATGTCATCTACAATCTTATCTTTAATTGGATTAATTTTCTTTTTGATAATTTTTTCTAAATCAATTGATATTGATAGGTTTTCCATTTTACCACTAATAATAATTGGCAATTCTTCACCAGATAGTTTTTCTGGGTATCTGTTTATATATTGTTGGCTTACATCGATCTTATCTAAAATCTCACCAGTTAGATTAATCGAAGTATTCTTATCATCAATGTTAATTTTACCTTGCCCACTTGCCTGCAATAATTGAGATTTCATAACAATATTACTAATGATCATAGCATTATCTCTTACAATAGCAGATGCAGACATATGTTTTAAGTTTGTAATATTATTTGTATCTAAACTAATATTTTGTAATGATAAAATAGAATATGTTTTCAAAAGAATATCATCTATATTTATCCCATAATATCTCAGATTTATTGCTTCAATTTTTTTAACATCTAAAATTTTATCTTTAATTTTTTCTGTAGCAACAATCATATTTAGTTCTTGGATTTCTACAATTAAATTATTATTTTCAAAAACTCTTATATTAGGAACTGAAACAACTGATTCTGGAGTATAAATAATATTAATATCTCCTTCATATGTTATTTCTAAACCTGTCTTCGAAGAGAGATAAGTCTCTATTTCATGCTTGAAATCATTTGGATTAAAAAAAAATAGAAAATAAAAGATAATGCTAATAATAATAATCAAGATAATTAGAAGAATTTTTTTGAATATATTAATCATTTCTCTCTTTTAAAATCACCTGACTTACCACCTTTTTTCATTAACAGTTTAACTTCTTTTATAATCATATTTCTATCTATGTATTTACACATATCGTATATAGTCAATAAAGCTACTTCTGTTGCAAATAAAGCCTCAATCTCAACACCTGTTTTACCTTCACTTATTACCTCGCAAGTACAAATTATATCTAAATCAATAATTTCAAAATTTATAGTAACAGACTTCAACAAAATCTGATGCGTTAATGGTATGAGTGAAGATGTATTTTTTGCAGCTTGAATGCCTGCAACTTGAGATACAGCTAAGACATCTCCTTTCTTATTTAGTTTATTGTTTATAGATGATATCACATCACTATTTACTGATATTGTTCCTATAGCAACTGCTTTTCTAAGTGTGACTGATTTTTCTGATATATTAACCATTCTAACGTTACCGTACTGATCTATGTGATTGCTTTTTTTCATACATTTGTCTTATAATCTTTATATTCTATACTATATAAAGCAAATATAAAATTTAAGGTGGTTATGGATATTATTCTTGCTTCAAAAAATCAAGACAAAATTATTGAAATTAAGAAAATCTTAAACAAGTCTAAAATAACTCTGAAAACATGTCATGATTTAGCGATACCAGATGTTGAAGAAACAGGCTCTACTTTTGTAGAGAATGCAATATTAAAAGCCAGAAGTGCATCGATTGTGACAGGGCTAGCTGCTATAGCTGACGATTCTGGTATTGAGGTAGATTTTTTGAATTCAAGACCAGGTGTTAAATCTGCAAGGTACTCTGGGGAAAACGCTACAAATGAGAGCAACAATACTAAATTACTTAGAGAATTAAATGGGGTGCCTTATAATAAGAGGAAGGCATGTTATAGGTGTGTGATAGTTTTTATGAGATATCCAAATGATCCATTCCCGATAATTTCAAGTGGGAGCTGGAAAGGTTATATTGCTGAGAGTATGAGAGGAACAAATGGTTTCGGATATGATCCATTGTTTTTTTTGCCAGAATTTAATAAAACTTCAGCTGAACTCTCAACAATTAAAAAAAATAGCATAAGCCATAGAGCCCAGGCATTAAAAGATTTAGAGAAATATTTTAAAGAGAACTATAAATAGATGTATATTTTTCCAAAGGTATTTAAAGTGCTTATCCTTTCTTGCTGTTTTGTAATTTATGGGTGTGCAACTAATCCTGTCTCAGGAATGCCAGACTTTGTTACAATCACAGAATTACAAGAGATATCTATAGGTGCGTCTTACCATGAATCCATTTTAAAAGAATCTAAAATTCTAGATAATAAAGAGTTAAATGACTATTTTGACAATCTTGGACAAAAACTTGCAAAGAAAAGTCATCGCCCAAATTTGAAATGGACTTTTACTATTATCGATGATCCAACCTTTAATGCTTTTGCAACTCCAGGCGGTTATGTGTACATGTATAGAGGAATGTTAAATTACTTTAACTCAGAAGACGAATTGGCTGGTGTTATAGGGCATGAGATAGGTCATATCACAGCTAGGCATGCAGTAAGAGGGATGAGTACAGCCCAACTCACTAATTTGTTATTAGGTATACTACAATCAAATGTTCCGGGAGGACAACTTACAGGTAATGCATTCAATCTTGTAAATGTAATTATAAATAGAGGGTATAGTAGGAAATTTGAATTAGAAGCAGATCAACTTGGTGAAGAATATCTAGAAAATAATGATTATAATCCAAATGCCATGGCAGCATTCTTAAAAACACTAATGAATTCCGATGAACTAGAAAAAAAGATAGCTGAAACAGAAAATAGAGAACCTAATATAGGATACCATGGGATTTTTTCAACACATCCTGATAATGAAAAAAGAATTAAGGCGCTTGAACAAAATAAGCTCAAAACATCTAGTAAAGACGATAATAAGGAAAAATTTCTTAAACTTTTAGACGGTTCACTCTATGGCACAAGTCCTGAGGAAGGTTATGTAAAAGATTCAGTATTTTATCATCCTATTTTTGCAATAAAATTTACTATTAATGAAGATTGGCAGTTTAAAAATGATCCAGATAAATTAGTTTTTTTAAGAGATAAAGATAGAATGATATTAAGGGCAGATGAACTTCTGCAAGATGATTTAGATAATGGTTTAAATCCAGAGCAATATCTCAAAAATGGTATAGATAAAACATCCTTCTTGTCAACAAATAAAGAAATCAGTTCTCAGCCTATAAGCTATAATGGTTTAAATGGGCATACTATGCTGTATCATTCAAAGAGTCTTATGGATTCATCTTATAAACGATTTACTGTGATTTTTGATTTGAAGACCAAAAATATGAAACCAAAAGCATGGATTGCTGTGACAACTTTAAAAAATCTTGATAACGATGAGACATCCTTATCAATGTTAAAAACTTTTAGTAAAATGACAGATAGTGAGGTTGAAAATTCTAGAGGACTGAGGATTAAGGTTATTAGATTTCGTGAGGGTATGTCATACGAAAAACTAGCAAAATCCTCACCATTAGGTAATTATTCTATAGATAAGCTCCGACTACTAAATGGGCATTACCCAAATAGTAATCCCAAAGTAGGAGATTTAATAAAAATTGTCGAATGAATTAGCACATAAAAATTCATATCTAGTTGATTCGACTGGGTTTGTTTTGAAGTATTGGTTTTCACTTCCTCCGGTAAAAACTTTTAAATATGAATCTATAGCTGCTTTTCTAGGTTTCACAAGCTTTGTTATAAGGTTGATTAATAAATATGAACCAAAGTATATTAGTTTCGCTTTTGATGAATCATTAGGGACATGTTTTAGAAATAATATCTATATTGATTATAAAAAAAATCGAGAAACTGCTCCTGAGGAGTTGAAAAAACAGTTTGGGTTATGTAGGAAATTTCTAGATTTGATGGGTTTGCACAATTCTGCTAGTACATCTTATGAAGCTGATGATATTTTATATACAATATCTAAATGTTGTAGGGATAAAGGTTTGTCTAATATCATTCTTACAAATGATAAAGATTTATATCAATTGATATATAAAGACGATTTATGGTGGGATTACCGAGATAAAAAATATTCGTATCGTGATCTCGAAGAAAATTTAGGATTCCAACCACAAAAAATGCCAGATTATTTAGCTTTAATGGGCGATCCCGTTGATAATATTCCGGGTGCACCAGGACTTGGACAAAAAACTGCCTCGATACTCATGAAAACTTTTGGTAACTTGGATAAAATACTCAGTGAAGTTGAAAGCATTCCGGATAAACTGGGGAGCAAATACAAAAGATTTGTTAAGATTATAAAAGATAATCATAAAATGATTCATCTTTCAAAAAAACTAGCTACACTAGAATATATCGAAGCGTCTAGAATAGAAATTGAGAATATTCAACCAAGAGATATTGATGTTAATGGTATAGAGGACTTTTTAAATGATATGGGTATGGATAAAAAACAAATTTCTTCCTGGTTATTAAACATAAAAAAATTACAATATGAAAAAAAATAAAAAAAATATATTCTATGCCCAGTCTGGGGGAGTCACACCAGTAATAAATGCAACTGCTGCCGGATTAATTGATTCACTATCCAAGAATCAAAATAAATATGGAAAGTTACTTATCGGGAAGAATGGTATAGCCGGGGCAATAAATGAAGAGCTTATTGATGTTGCACGTGAAAAAAAAACTGAAATCAAAAAACTTATTCATACACCAGGAGGTGCTTTTGGTTCATGTAGAATAAAATTAAAAGATCATAAAAAGAATAAAAAAGAGTTTGAGAGAATACTTGAAGTGTTTAAAGCACATAATATTGGTTATTTTTTATATAATGGCGGTGGGGATTCACAGGATACTACATTAAAACTTTCAGAATTCTGTACTACTAATAATTACGATTTAAAATGCATTGGATTACCTAAAACAATTGATAATGATCTTCCTGTTACAGATAATTGTCCTGGTTATGGATCTGTTGCAAAGTATATTGCTACATCAACTTATGAAGCATCCTTAGATGTAGCATCTATGGCAAATAGTTCTACAAAAGTTTTTTTATTGGAGGTTATGGGTAGGCATGCGGGCTGGCTGGCAGCATCGTCAGGAATAATAAAAAATATATCGAAGGATCCACCTCATATAATTTTATTTCCTGAAATAGAATTTAATGAAAAAAATTTTCTTTCAAAAGTAAAAAACTGTATTAATAAAAATGACTATTGTGTAATAGTTGCTTCAGAGGGTATAAAAGATAATTATGGTGAATTTTTAGCTGCAAGCAAAACCAAAGATAGCTTTGGCCATGCACACTTAGGAGGAGTTGCGCCAAAACTAAGCAACCTAATCACAAACAAATTAGGATATAAAGTTCACTGGGCGGTTTCTGATTATTTACAGAGAGCTGCTAGACACATCAGTTCGAGTACAGATGTAAAGCAAGCATATGCAATTGGATATGCTTCACTTAATCTAATTAATAAAGGTATCGACGGAGTAATGCTGACAATTAAGAGCAAAAAAGGGGGCTCTTACAAATGGAGTGTAGGTTACACAAATCTCTCAAATGTAGCAAACATTGAAAAAAAATTACCCAAAAATTATATAACTAAAGATGGTTATGGTATTACAGCTAAATGTAGGAAATATATTAATAATCTTGTATATGGTGAAGACTATCCTCCATTCAAGAATGGAGTTCCGGACTATGCAAAACTTAAACATCCTTTAGTTCCAAAAAAACTTAGAAAATTTAAGTAATCTTTTCCAGAATTCTCTTATAGCTAATTGCTAAATGATCTCTATTGTCAATTATTGATTCCAATGCATCTATGAATTTAGAATCACCATTTAGACAAGGGATATAATCAAACTTTTTCCCACCACTTTCTAAAAATAGCTCTCTGGACTCTTCGTTTATCTCTTCTATAGTCTCCAGACAGTCTGAGACAAATCCTGGGCAAAATACTTGTATGTCATCTTCATTAGATTTGCCAAGCTTTTCTAAAGTCTCAGCAAGATATGGTTTTATCCACTCAGCTTTACCAAATCTGGATTGAAAAACAATATCATACGACTCGGGTTTAAGTTGTAATTTTTCTACAATTAGTTTAGCTGTCTTGAAACACTGATCTTGATATGGCTCATCACTGGCGATATAAGACTGAGGTATTCCATGAAATGATAGTAATAACTTCTTTGAGGATGAAAATTTTTTTCGGTGATTTATGATTCTATCAACTAATGCGCTAATATATTTTTCATTTGTATGAAAATCTTTAATGATATTTATTGTTAAATTATTATCAAAATTATTATGTTTTCGTGAAATCTCGTGAATTTTAGATGCTATTGATTTAGTTGTGGTTGTTGAATATTGAGGAAACATTGGCAGGATAAGGATATTACTAAGCCCGTTTTGATAATATTCTGTAATCTTGTTCTCAAGGCTTGGTTCGCCATAACGCATAGCGACATCTATTAGAATATTGCCATCTGATTTATCAGCATACCTTTTTCTAAGCAAACCTGCTTGTAAATAAGTATTATACAGTAGAGGAGATCCCCATTTTGTCCAAACTTTTTTATAAAGTTCTGCGCTTTTCTTTGGTCTAAATCTTAGGATAATTAAATGTAATATAGGTAGCCAAAAAATTCTGGGCATTCTAATAACATCTTTATCAGACAAAAATTCAGCTAAATATTTTCTTACTTCTTTAGTTTCTGGCTTACTAGGTGTGCCTAGATTTACCAATAAAACTAATGTGGTATCTGAATATTTCGAATTCATCTAACTATTGTAAAGCAATGCTAAAGATTTGTGTATCTTTCATAAAGAGGGCTAGACTTAGAAATGTGTGAAATGAGAAACTCCATTTGGTCTGCTAAAATTGTTCTGCCACGTAGTATTAAATATTCAACCCTTGATGGACTAAAAGGTATGGCCAATAACATCATATTTGCATCCTCTGGCGTTCTACCGCCTTTGTGGTTATTACATCGTTTGCATGCTGTAACGACATTTGTCCACTTGTCTTCCCCACCCATTGACAAGGGCACCACATGATCCCTAGACAATTCTTTAAAGCTAAATTTGTTTCCACAATATAGGCATCTATTCGCATCTCTCTTAAAAAGAGTAGAATTTGTCAAAGAAGGCGTAAATGCTGAATAATCGAGCTTACTCATATTCCTAGTGGCAACTATAGAATTAATATTTAATGAGCTTCTAAGGCTTGTTATGCGGTTATAACCGCCTCTTAATATGATATTAGATGATCCACATTCATAAACCACTTGATCAGTGTAATATAATCGTGCAGCTGTCTCGTGATTAATCCAACCAATCGGCTGGCCAGCTGAATTCAGCCTTAAAATTTGTTGATTCATGACCATATAAGGAATTATATATCATATTTCTTATATAGACGTTAAATTTTAATAGTCTTCGTCCTGAATTTTATCTCAACACTATAATTCCACTCTCAGACAGATAATGAATGTATCTCGAAAACTAAATATATATGTCTCATAAGTGCTTGAAACTAGCATTATAAGCCCTTAAAAATAGCAGTGCTGCACACTTTATTAACATAATTAACTTTGCTGCATTTACATAGTCTTAATAAAACTCAATAAAACCTAAATATTTATTAGATGTGTAACTAATTGATTATTAAACATTTTTATAATTGATTATTATTTATACAATGTGGGCAGACGTAAAATTTAAAACCAATAATTAAATAATTACTCTATTTATCCACAACTTTATCCACACAAACTGTGGATAAACCACAGATAATATAAAGACATTGAGAAATGACAAAAAATATTGACATTGAGTATAATGAGATATGGACTCTATAGTTAAAGTAGCTCTAAATCTACCATTATATACAGCATTTGATTACTCCATACCCAGTACGCTAAATAACATTAAGCCAGGTGTACGTGTAGTTGTAAATTTTGGTTCAAAAACTATGGTTGGAGTTGTCATTCGCAAAAATTATAAAAACGAAGATACTAAAACTGCTTATAAGATTAAAGAAATAGATAAAGTAATAGATGAAGAGCCAATCATTGTAAAAGATATCTTAAAACTATCGTATTGGGCTGCAGAGTACTATCAGCATCCAATTGGTCAAGTTATCTTTAGTACTATTCCATCTGCTTTAAAATTAGGCAAGAAGCTTGAGGTAATACAAACTGCAGAAGAAAAAATCAATCTACTAAAAAAAGTGAAACTGAATGATAGTCAAAATCTAATTTATCATAGCTTAAAAAAAAATTTAAATATATTTTCACCATCACTGATTGAAGGTGTCACTGGTAGTGGAAAAACAGAAATATATATTAAATTAGCTCAAAAAATTATAAACATGAAAGGTCAAATACTTATTGTGGTACCTGAAATTAATCTGACACCGCAAACTCTTCAAAGATTTAAAACTTATCTCTCAGGCGAAATATATGAATATCATTCATCATTATCAGAGAAAATTAAAATAGATACATGGCAAAAATGTAAATCTGGGGAAATTAATATAATTATTGGAACAAGATCATCTGTTTTTTTACCATTTCAAAATCTCAGAATGATTATAGTAGATGAAGAACACGATGTATCATTGAAACAATCAGAGAAGTTTAAATATCATGCTAGAGACCTAGCAGTACTTAGAGCAAAACACTCTAATATTCCAATCATATTAGGTAGTGCTACACCGTCATTTGAGAGTTTATATAATTGCAAGAAAAATAAATACAAGCATTATATATTGAAAACTCGTTTTTATAATAGCAAACTACCATCTGTAAAAGTTGTGGATATTAATACAGATACAACTACTGAAGGTTTTTCTTATACACTTATAAAATCTATTGAAGAAAACCTAAAAGAAAAAAAACAAGTTTTATTATTTGTAAATCGAAGAGGTTTTAGTCACACATTACTATGTAAAACATGTGGATGGATGTCAAAGTGTGGTAACTGTGATGCTTATATGACTTTTCATAAATTTGAGAATAAGCTTTATTGTCATCATTGTGGAAATCAAAAGAAAATAAATCCAAAAAAAATATGTTCAAATGACAATTGCGAAATAATAGCTTTAGGAGTTGGGACTGAAAGGATAGAAAAACAAGCAAATAAATTGTTTCCAAATCATAAAATAATGAGAATCGACAGTGACACAATTACCACTCCTAAAAAACTTAAAAAATTTCTAGATAAAGCTCATTCTGGTGAAATTGACATACTCATAGGTACTCAAATGCTCGTAAAAGGACATGATTTTCCTAACTTGAACCTTGTTGGGATTATAGATATTGATGCGGGGCTACACAGTGTTGATTTCAGGGGAATTGAGAAGATCTCTCAGATGATTATTCAAGTTGCAGGAAGATCGGGGCGTCATACTAATCAAGGACAGGTAGTGATTCAAACTCGTAAACCAAATCACCCATTAATGACCAAGTTATTAAACAATGGTTATAATAGTTTTTCAAATGATGCATTAGATGAACGCTATAATTCATCTCTGCCTCCTTATTCTTACTTAACATTATTCAGAGCTTCATCTATGAATAAACTTGATGGGTTAAGTTTCCTTGCGAGAATTAAAAGAGAATTTGATGGTAATAATTTCAGAATACTAGGCCCTGCAGCTGCTCCTATTTTGAAAAAGAACAATAGATTTATATATCAACTACTAATTAATACTAACAATAGAAAACTTTTACTACAAAAAACTTCAGAAATAAGAGAATATATAACTAAACAAAAAAAAAGCAGTATCAGATGGTCAATAGATGTTGATCCTATTGATTTGTATTAACTCAAATATGAGGATAAAGATTGAAAGATATAATTAAACAATTAGTAAGTAAGGCAATAAGGGAATCATACCCTGGAAGTAATTTTGAAGAGTTCATAGAAGTACAGAATGTAACCGCAAAAAATATCGATGCAGATTATTTTACTAATATTTCTATGAAGCTGGCCAAAAAACTAAAAATAAATCCAACGACTATTGCAGAAAAAATAATTGCCAGTTTAGATAAACAAGAGGATTTTATATATTTTTTTTCAAAACCTGGCTATATAAATTTCAAAGTTACAGATATTATGAAGAATAATATTATACAGAAAATTAATGAATCTGATAATCTATTGTATGGATGCAAGACTGATAATCCAAAAAAAATAAATGTTGAATTTGTATCAGCTAACCCAACTGGGCCACTCCATGTAGGACATGGCAGGGGTGCAATTTATGGAAATATAATTGCTAAGTTTTTAACTATACAAGGTCATAATGTTACGAAGGAATATTATGTAAATGATTTCGGTAATCAAATTCATATTCTACTAATAAGTATATTTTCTAAAATAGATAATGAATATGCGGCTGGATATAATGAACTGTATCAAGGAGAATATATCAATCACATCGCATCTAATCTCACTGAAGAACAGAAAAAATTAATAATAAATAATTCTAAAGACTTTTTTAAAAAAATTGATAGCAGTGGGCCTGAAAAAAATCTAAAAACTCATATTGTAAATCTGATGGTAGGCATTATACAGCAATCATTGATGAATCTAAATATAGATTTTGATAACTGGTTTTATGAATCTTCGTTATTTGAAAACAATAATGTTTCAAAAATTATAAATAAATTGGAACAAGATAATTATACCTTTACAAAAGATGGCGCCCTTATGATACAAGCTGACGAGCCTAGAGTAATAATTAAATCTGATGGAAACTATACATATTTTGCTAGTGATTTAGCATATCACAACATAAAAATGAATGACTATGATTCAGTGATAAACATATGGGGAGCTGATCATCATGGTTATTTACCGAGAGTTAAAGTAGGTCTGAAGGCGCTAGGGCACGATATTGATAAACTAGATGTTCACCTTGTACAATTTGCAAATTTATTTAAGAATGGGGAAAAAATATCGATGTCTACACGTAAAGGACAATATATTGAATTAGAATCATTAAGGAAGGAAATAGGCAATGATGCTATAAACTTCTTTTATCTAACAAAAAATAAGGACCAACATATTGATTTTGATCTTAATATTGCAATTCAAGATAGTAAGAATAATCCTGTTTATTATATACAGTATGCCTTTGCTAGAATTGAAAAAATATTAATATCGATAGAAGGATATGATATCAATAAACATAAATTTAAAACATTGGATAATGATTCTGAGAAAGAAATTATTGATACACTCAATAGCTTTACAGAAATCTTTCATAAAGCGATTATTCAGCTAGAACCACATTTAATTACTAACTATCTATATAAACTTTCTCAAGAATTTCACAGTTACTATGCAAATGTAAAAATCTTAGACAATAAAATTAACTATGATAGAGTATATCTCATTAAGGCTATTCAGAAAGTTATAAAATGCGGGCTAGACTTACTAAACATAAGTAGTCCAAAGGAAATGTAATGAAACAAAATAAAATAGCGATTATATATGATTTTGATGGAACATTAACACCCAAAACAATGCAAGAATATACATTGCTACCAAAGCTGGGTATTAATCCTAATATGTTTTGGAAAAATATTATTAGAGAGGCTAGTCTAACTGGTGGTGAGACAATGATGGTTTATATGAGACAGCTACTCGAACAAGCTAACAAAAAAAATATTAAAATTTCCAAGAATGAGTTTTATAAAATGGGGAAAGATATTAAATATTATAAAGGAGTTAAAGAATGGTTTCAGAATATTAATAATTATGTGAAAGACAAATCCGGAAATAATATAGATATATGTCATTATATAATTTCTGCTGGCCATCTTGAAATATTAGAAGGCATATCTATCAAAAAATATATTAAAACGATTTTTGCTTCTGAATACTTTTATGATAAGAGTAAACATGCAAGATTTCCAAAAGTTGTAGTCACGGATACTACAAAAACTCAGTATTTATTTAGAATAAATAAAGGCAAGGAAAAATTATCTGAGAGCATTAATACTCATATGCCAGAATCACATAGACCAATACCCTTTGATAATATAATATATATTGGCGATGGTTTGACTGATGTCCCTAGCATGGCTTTAATAAAAAAAGAAGGTGGCCATTCTATTGCGGTATATCAAAAAAGAATTACAGAACAAGTTAATACATGTAAAGATCTCTATAATGCTCAAAGAGTAGATTTTATTGCAGAAGCTGACTATAGGCGTAATTCTAGGCTTTATAAAAATACATGTTTATTATTAAATTATATAATTTCAAAAATACAATATGAATTAGAATTAAAGAAATTTAAATAACTATTTTTCTTTTATCATAATTAAATCATTGCTTCTATCAAGAAACTTATATTGTAATTTAGTAATGTTAAAGGAATCATTTAAGGATGAAATTACATCTTGAAGATTAAAATCCTTACAGCTATAAACATCAAGCTGAAATAATCCAGGATCTTGCTCGTCCCATATATGAAGTACTATATGACTTGTTTCTATTAGAGCCATACATGTGATACCACGATTTCCTTTTTGGTTAATATACGAAATATTAGGCCCCTGCAAGAGTTTCATGTTTATTTTGTTTATAAGATTATTCATCCAAGCTAGGACATAGCCTAAATCATCTTGCATGGGGCAATTATTTACTTCGGCGCGTATTAAAAGGTGTTTATGTTTTAACAATAATATATTCTCCTTCAATTTAGAAATATAAGCAAAGATATTATATAATCAAAAGCAATTGAACCATTATATACAAAGGTCTATGTTAATAAAAGAATATAACGAAGAATCGGGGACAGTATTCAGCATAGAGTGCAATAAGCTTTTGTATCGAGGAAAATCAGAATATCAGAAAATAGAAGTATATGAATCAATAAATTATGGAAGTATTCTGTTACTTGATAATTGCTTTATGATTACAGAAAAAGGATTTGAGCAATATCATGACAAATGTGTTTTCCTAGCTAAAACCAAAAAGAAGTCTCTTAATATACTAATTATTGGAGGAGGTGATTTTGGTTTAGTTAACAAAATCTTTAATTCTATTGATGTAAAAAATATAGATGTGGTTGAGATAGATGATAAGGTAATTAAGATATGTAAAAAATATTTTGTGAATAATTTTAAATTACATCAAAAGAATAGAAAAAAAGTAAATATCATTATAGATGATGGATATAAATACGTTAATAATTATGATGGTAATAAATATGATATGATTATCATCGATTGTACTGATCCTAATGTAATTGCGAACAAATTATACTCGACCATTTTTTATAAAAATATTTATAACATACTATCCAAAAATGCAATTTTTATACAACAGAGTGGATCACCATATTTAGATGTAAAGAAAATTATTGAACCTGCTAGCAGAAAGCTCAAAAAAATTGGAATGCGATCATTAAGTGTAAATTCTTTTTCTATGCCATTATATCCTTTAGGTATGTGGTCTTTCATTAAATGTAAAAAGGCGCAATAAAATTGCGCCTTTTCTTTATAGTTTAGAACTATTTTTTTGGATAAACCGATGGACCACCATCCATTGATTTGCTGAATTCAGGGTATGCTTCGATACCACATTCAGAAATATCAATGCCATCTTCTTCTTCTTCCGCAGTAACTCTAATTCCGAATAGCATTTTAATGATATTCCATATAATTAGACTCACTATGAACGTCCATAAGAATATGACGATAGTTCCATAGATTTGTGCACCAAGAGAGCCGCCAGTTAAAGATACAGCTAACAATCCCCAGATACCACATGTACCATGAGCTGATATAGCTCCGACAGGATCGTCTATTCTCATTTTATCTAGTGTAACAATTGAGAATACAACTATTAGTCCACCTATAACTCCAATGATTAGAGCTAATCCTGGTGTTGGTGCTAGTGGTTCCGCTGTAATAGAAACAAGACCACCAATAGCTCCATTTAGTGCCATTGTAAGGTCTGATTTACCAAACATAAGTTTAGACAAAATCAATGCTCCCATAACACCACCAGCTGCTGATAAGTTTGTGTTTACAAATATCAATGATACTGCATTTGCCTCAGCAACATTTGAGATAATCAATTCAGATCCACCATTAAATCCAAACCAACCTAACCATAAGATGAATGTTCCAAGTGTAGCTAGCGGTAAATTAGCACCTGGCATAGCTTGAACTTTTCCATCTTTGTATTTTCCTTTTCTAGATCCTAAGACCATAACGCCTGCTAATGCTGCTGCGGCACCACATAGATGCACTACACCAGAACCAGCAAAATCAGAAAAGCCGGCAGCATCTAAAAATCCGCCGCCCCATTTCCAATATCCTTGTACTGGGTATATTATACTGGTCATAAATACACAGAATAATAAAAATGGCCATAGCTTCATTCTTTCCGCTACAGCACCAGATATAATTGAACACGCTGTAGCTACAAAAACTACTTGAAAGAAATGATCAGATATACCTGAGTAGTAAATATCTCCACCACTTGCAATAACGTCTTCAGCAGAATTGTCACCACCCAAGAAAAAGGCTAAATCTGGAATAATACCAGAGCCTCCTGCGGGGTACATCAAATTATACCCAACAACCATGTACATAATACAGGCTATAGAGTATAGAGCGATGTTTTTGGTCAGAATTTCTGCAGTATTTTTTGCTCTGACAAGACCAGATTCAAGCATTGTGAATCCAGCTGCCATCCACATGACGAACGCACCCATTACAAGAAAGTAAAATGTATCAAGTGCATAAGCCAGTTCAATGACTTGTGTTTCCATTAGGTTCTCCTAATTAATAAAGTTTATTAACTAAAGAGCCTCTTCTCCTTTTTCGCCGGTACGAACCCGAATAGCTTCTTGTAAATCAAGAACGAAGATTTTACCGTCTCCAATCTTTCCTGTTGTTGCAGTTTTGATAATTGTATCAATAGTTTGATCAACCAACTTATCACTAACAGCAATTTCAAGTTTGATTTTTGGCAGAAAATCAACAACATATTCGGCACCACGATATAGTTCAGTATGGCCCTTTTGCCTACCAAACCCTTTAACTTCAGTTGCTGTAATGCCTTGAACACCTATTGATGATAAAGCTTCTCTTACCTCATCCAATTTAAAAGGTTTGACTACTGCTATTACTAACTTCATTGATACACGTCCCCCTAAAACTCAATTATAACTTAAAACTTAACTAGAAACTATAGCCGAGACTAAAGACTCCAAATGTTGTATCTACAGCACTTGCACCTCTAGTTCCCTGTGTAATGTCGTCATCGTTTCTACCTATTTGTAAACCGACGTCAACACCTGCAACTGATGTTGCATAATCTAACGTATAAACATTACCTTTTAGAGATGAATCTCCTCCCCAAAAGCCTGCAGTCAATGTCATTGGTAAACCAACAACTCCAAGATCTAATGCTATAGAAGTAAAACGGTATCCTGTATCAGTAACTGAACTACCATCATAATTACCATCAGCATGATCTATAGCAATTGGGCCCATCGCAACACCAAAGTTAATTTCTTCATAATCTGAATCAAAATTATCAGTGTAGTAATAGCCAGTAGCTCCTAAGTACATATCCATTCCCATTGCGCTAAATGCATAGCCAGCATAGTAGTCATGTTCAAGACCTGAATCAACATCGGCCCACCATGTGCCTAAATAAAATCCGCCAGCTTCATAATCTGCTCCAAAACTTACAGCAGAATCTGATTGGTGAACACCTCTATACCAATACTCTGACATATAGCCAACATTGTAGCTAACAGATGATTCCTCTGCTACAGCAGATTCTGATGCTACAGCAATCGGTGCCATCAGTGCTATTGCCATAAACGCAGATAGCATTTTTCTCATTAGTGTTTTCATATTTTTCTCCATATATTTTAAGTTTTAATTAAGGCTTATAATTGAGTTTTAAGTCTTAAGTTTTAGGCGGACGTATATCAACGTAATTAGCCTAGCACTCTATGTTATGCATAAACTATGCCAGAACCGTAAATGCCTAGTTAATTGAACGTATTTATTATCCCATAATGTAATATAATGTACATATCTAATAATGATAATGTTAATGTACGAAATAGTGCATAAACTATCAAAATGGTGCAGCAATGGAAGAAAATAGAATAATTGAACTTGTTAAAAGAATTGAGGGATTATTGCCATCCGATAAAGACGGTCTAAAGGAAGAAGTAAGAAATAATATCAAATCCCTCATAGAAGATTATTTACATAAGCTAAATCTTGTCACAAGAGAAGAATTTGATATACAAAGAGATGTTTTGCTTAAAACTAGACTGAAAATTGAAGAATTAGAGAAGAAACTGAATAATTAATT
Organism: Gammaproteobacteria bacterium; assembly: GCA_002698665.1. Classification (GTDB taxonomy): domain Bacteria; phylum Pseudomonadota; class Gammaproteobacteria. The sequence continues at coordinate 64,573 of NZZP01000017.1, forward strand.
AGTTTTTGATAATATATAGTCAACCGCAGAATTAACTTCGTCATCAGATAAGCTTGTAACGCCCCCTTTGGCTGGCATAATTCCTATGCCATTGATAGCGTTTAGATATAGCTGATCTTTACCTTTAGCTAATCTATCGGACCATTGAGAACTATTACCAATCATTGGAGCACCTGCCGCACCACTTGTATGGCATGACATACACACTGCATTATAAACTTCTTCTCCGGATTTTGGTGTTAAATTAGTTTTTGCAGCCACTATTATTTCCTGTTTAATCGACGGGTTGCTGGCTAGGTTGATTTTTCCTGTAGGCTCAGTTCTTATATTACTCAAAGATTGTAATTCAGATTTGTAGTTTTCATGGGCATCAGTAGAATAGCTAGCAAAGATTTTGGATAGTATTGCAATTATAATGGTCAACAAAACAATTATCGCAGTAATTACTGCAAATATTTTATAAAATTCTGGGTCTGTTGTTTTGTTATCCATATAAATTTTCCATGTATTATTCTTTGTGTAGATTATACTAAAAGAAATAATAAAATCATTATAAATTTGCGTCTGTAGCTCAGTTGGATAGAGCGTTAGCTTCCGAAGCTAAAGGTCAGAAGTTCGAATCTTCTCAGGCGCTTACCCTATTCTCTCAGCAGCAATAATCGTGTTTTCTATTAATGCGCAAACAGTCATTGGACCAACTCCACCAGGAACCGGTGTAATACTAGAAGCCTTGATTGATGCTGAATCAAAATCTACATCTCCACATAATTTTCCATCTATATTATGTATGCCCACATCTATTACTATTGATCCTTCGGGTATTTGATCACCATGAATGAACTTTGGTATTCCTACAGCAACGATAATAATATCAGCATCTGCGAGCTTAGCATTCAAATCTTTTGTTCGTGAGTGACACATTGTCACAGTAGCATGCTGCTGTAGACATAATATAGCTACTGGTTTTCCGACAATATTTGATCTGCCCACAACTGTTACATTCTTCCCGGTTAAATTAGTCCCGGTGGAAGCCAACATTTGCATAATACCTTTCGGTGTGCATGAAACAAGAGTGTCTTCTCCTAAAAATAACTTACCGACATTTGTTGGTGTGAACCCATCAACATCTTTAGAAGGGTGAATTCTGTTTAAAACTTTAGCTACAGAGATATGATCTGGGAGAGGTAATTGAACAATAACCCCATGAATGGATTTATCATTATTAATATTATCTATTACTGTTAATATCTCATCCTCAGTTACATCTTTTTTAAACCTTCTTACTTCTGATTCTATCCCTGCCTTAACAGCAAATTTTTCTTTTTGCGCTACATAACTGGCTGATGCCTTCACATCACCGACTAGCACTACAACAAGCTTAGGTTTGATATTATTTTCATTGAGTGCAATAACTTTATTCTTGAGATCAGTGGTCAAAATCTGTTCTGCCACTTCTCTACCGCTTATTATTTTTGCTGTCATTATTTACTCCTTTATCAATTCAATCTTTCTTTTTCAACTAATAATTGTACCACATCATATAACTCATCATATGATGCAACATATGAGCCACTAGTTTTATATTTACCATTAATTATTAATGTTGGGACAGATGTAATTTGATACTTATTAGCTAAGCGTGATGCCTTCTTTACTCTTATTTCAGTACCAAAAGAGTTATAAATCTTTGTAAATTTTTCGGAGTTATAACCTTCATTTTCAACAAATTCTTCAAGTTTTTCAAGCGTATCTAGTCTGTTAGAATTTAAATGAATCTCGCTAAAGACCTTAGTATGTAGATTATCATCAAGTTTCATCTGCTGTAATGCATAATAAGCTTTTGCATGTGGTTCCCAAGTATCTCTTAATGCAACCGGAACCTTGATCACTATAGTATCTTTTTGTAAATTCGCTTCTATTTCATCCATGGTAGGCTCTAAGTTATAACAATGCGGACACCCATACCAAAAAAACTCATAAATTACAATTTTATCACTCTCGGTTTGCTTTTGATTTGATATTTGAACATATTTTTGTGATGAATCTGCAAAACTCAAAATTGAAAAGCCTATAGATACAAACAGAAAAAATGTAAATAAATTTCTCATTAATAAAGCCCTTGTATATATTGTGCAACTGCTTTCATTTCCTCATCAGTCATTCTATGCACAATATTTCTCATCATTTTATTAGGGTCATTTGCTCTTTCATCATTTTGAAATTTTTTAAGTTGTGAGAAGATATAATCTGCATGTTGGCCTGATATTACAGGTATTGCTGCTGGATTATTGCCTAATCCACTAGGACCATGACATGCAATACATGCTTGTATTTTATATTCCATATTTCCGCCTCTATAAATACTTTGCCCGAGCGCTAAATATTTATCATCTGTGACTCCAATAGACTTTTTCAATGATTGATAATAAGCAGAAAGATCCGATATATCTTCATCTGTAAGAGTTAGTGCAATGCCATACATGACAGCATTATTTCTATTTCCATCTGCACCTTTTTTAAATTCATATAATTGCTTTGCAGTGTACTTTGCATGCTGCCCAGCAAGTTTAGGCCATATTGGACTTACGCTAATGCCTTCGTTACCATGGCATGCCACACAAGCTAGACTTTTTTCCTTTCCTCTATCAACATCGCCAGCATATAAATTAAGGGAAATAAAAAAGAGAGATAATATAACAAATTTCATGGATTTTTTATTCATAACTCAAAAAAACATTATATAGCAAAGCACATATACTTCAATCTATCTATTAATTTTTAGTGGGCTTTCTCCCAATTATCTCCTGTTCCAATATCAACAATTAAAGGAACTTTTATTTTCATACTATTAGACATAAATGAAATAATTTGTTTTTTGGCCTCATCTAAGAAATCATCTTTTACCTCAAAGACTAGTTCGTCATGAACTTGCATAATAATTTTTAAAGGTAATTGTTTCTCAACTATCCAGTTGTGAATATCAATCATCGATATCTTCAGAATATCAGCCGCAGTACCTTGTATTGGGGCGTTGATAGCTGTTCTCTCTGCTGCACTTCTTATTTGGAAATTATTATGGGTAATATTAGGTACATATATTTTTCTGCCTGATATCGTACTAACAAAACCTTTTTCTTTTGCAGATTTTTTTGTATCATCCATAAATTCTCTAATGCCAGTATATTTTTCAAAATATTTTTCTATGTATTCTTTCGCGGAGTTGTTATCTATTTTAAGTTGTTTACTCAGGCCATATGATGATATTCCGTAAATCAGCCCAAAGTTAATAGCCTTAGCTGACCTCCGTTGTTCTTCAGTCGGCTTTTTATTAAGCGAAAATATTTCTTTAGCAGTTGAAGCATGTATATCCTCATTATTCAAAAAACCTTCTATCAAAGCCTTATCATTGGAGAGATGCGCCATGACCCTCAATTCAATTTGAGAATAATCTGCTGATAATATTTGATAACCTTTTTTTGTTATAAATGTCTTTCTAATGTTTTTACCGTCTTGATTTTTTATAGGGATATTTTGAAGATTTGGATTTGATGATGAAAGCCTACCAGTAATAGTTACTGTTTGATTATATGAAGTGTGTAAACGTTTTGTTCTTCCATTTACTTGTTCACCTAATCTATCTGTATAGGTATTTTTTAATTTCATTAGGTTTCTGAACTGTAATATGAGTTTGGGTAATTCGTGTAATTGAGACAAATCACTCATTACATCTTCATTGGTTGAAGGTTGTCCTTTTGGTGTCTTTTTTAGAACTGGTAATTTTAAATCGTTATAAAAAATCTCTTGGATTTGTTTTGGTGATCCAATATTGAATGTCTTACCAGCAAGATTATAAACCTCTGCTTCTATTATCTTAATTCTTTTAGTTAAATCTTTGCTTTGTTTATTAAGTTTTTTAGTATCAATCATAACGCCATTCTGTTCAACCAATGATATTACACTTATTAAAGGTATCTCAATATTTTTATAAAGTTTATAAGAAGTTTCATTAGTCAATATTTTTTGTAATAAATAAACATAAAGTTTCAATGTTATATCAGCATCTTCACAAGAATATTTTGCTGCATCTTTAACCGCTACTTCTGAAAATATTTTTTGTTTAACACCCGATCCGACCACATCCTCATATTTGATACAATCATATGAAAGATGCTTGTTGGCAAGAGAATTTAAGTCGTGTTTTCCTGATGAATTGATTACATATGACAAAAGCATTGTATCTTCAAGCATACAGTTAAAATTAATATTATATTTAGCAAGTACATTAATATCATATTTGATATTTTGACCTATCACTGTAAGTGTCTTATTTTCGAATAGTTTTTTTAGTTCTAAATATAAATAATCTTTATCGAAATTAATATTTCCATTTTTATCGCAATGATCAATAGGAATATAATAAGCTTCTGATTCATCTGCGGAGAAAGACATGCCAATTAATTCTGCAGAAATCGGATCAATGGAACTTGTTTCAGTATCAAATGAAAATATCTTTTTCTTCAGTAATTTCTTGAGTAAACTATCAAATTCTACTTGGGTACTTATAATTTTATAATTTACCTCCTTATTGAGAGTTTTCTTTGTTGATTGAATTTGGTAATTATCTGCAATATTTTTCAATTCATATTTTTCTACAATTTCTGCAAGTAATTTTTCATCTCGATCTAATATTACATAATTGTCTATATCTAGATTAATATTCACGTCTGTTTTTAACTTTACTAATTTTTTTGCCAAAGCAATACCTTTTCTTGAACTATCTAGGTTTTCCCTGACTTTTCCAGATATGTTATCAAGATTATTTAATATAGAGTCTATGTCGCCATACTGTTTAATCAAAGCAGATGCTTTTTTTGGTCCAATTAAATCTACACCGGCAATATTGTCAGATGTATCACCAACCAATGCAAGGTAATCAACTATTTTGTCTGGGCTAACACCAAATTTTTCTTCTACACCTTTTATGTCTAGTATTTTATTGTTCATGCTATTAACCAGGATTACTTTATCGTTAACTAGCTGAGCTAAATCTTTATCTCCAGATGATATAATAATTTGAATATTCTTATAATTTTGAATAGTCAAAGTAGCGATAACATCATCTGCCTCTACATCAGGAACCTGTAGAATTTTAATTCCTAAGCTTGTAATAAACTTCATTATAGGGTCTACCTGTTGTGAGAGTTCTTCGGGCATAGATGATCTATTCGATTTATAGTCTGAGGATATATGATGTCTAAAATTTTTACCTCTTGCGTCAAAAATCATACATAAATAATCGGGGTTATATTCATTTAGCAGTCTGTAAACCATATTACATACACCAAATAACGCACCTGTATGTTCGTCTTTACTATTTTTTAGATGAGGCATAGCATAAAATGCTCTATATAGATATGAAGAACCATCTATTAAAACAAATTTTTTTGAATTTTTATCAACCAAAATGTCCCAACCTATGTTAAGTTTATTTCATTCAAAGTTATAACTTAAATATTTTAAAATAGCTATGTCTGTATATACTAAAATAACCAAAGATGAGCTAAACAATCATCTAAAAAAGTACTCATTGGGGGTAGCAGAGAGTATTGAGGGTATCCCAGACGGTATCGAAAATACTAATTACGTTCTAAAAACTGATAAAAATGAATATATTTTTACAATATTTGAGAATCTCAAGGATAAAGAAGTAAAGCAATATTTGAGATTTATGAACCATTTATGCAATAAAGGCTTATCGTGCCCAAGAGTTATGGAGTCTAAAGCAAAAAATGTCTGTGTCATCATAAACGGCAAACCATCGGCAATCATAGAAAAACTCAAGGGTGCATCAATTATTAACATTAATGGTAATCACTGTAATCAAATCGGAAACTTGTTAGGAGATTTTCATTTATATGGACTAGATTTTGACGAAAACCTACCTAATACCAGAGATATTAAATGGTCTGAAATTTCTTATAAACGTTTAAAAAAAATTATTACTGATAGGCAAAATAAAATTATCAAACATGCACTAATTATGTTAAAAGATTTAAGCGAACAAAATCTTGAAGTTGGCACGATTCATGCCGACTTATTTAGAGATAATGTGCTATTTTATGAGGACAAAGTTTCTGGTATGATTGATTTTTACTACTCATGCAAAGGTTTTTTAATATATGATTTAGCAGTAGTAATAAATGATTGGTGTACTGATTCGACAGGATCGATAATTACTTCTAAATATAAAAAAATTATAACTTCTTATTCTAAAAAAAGAAGTTTTGTAGGAAATGAATATATTTTTTGGCAACATGCTCTTATAGCAGCAGCTTTAAGGTTTTACTTATCAAGACTAATAGATTTACACTTTCCCAAGGTTGGTGAGATGACACATATCAAAGACCCTAATGTTTTTGAAAAAATATTAGAGGATAGAATAGACAATAAATATGACCTTATATGAAGAAAATATCCATATTCATCGATCGAATAACTGAAACAATTAGTAACTTACTTGTTATTGCATTACTTTCTATGATACTCATCGCATGTATATCAATAATACTTAGATTTTTATTCAATATAAGTTTTGTTTCAATACAAGAACTTATAATGTATTTACATGCTTCTATATTTATGCTTGGTATTAGCTATGCTCTGAAAGAAAATTCTCATGTCAAAATTGACGTATTACTAAATACATTCAATGACAAAATAAAAAAATTAATTGGTGTGTTTGGTATGATTGTATTCTTGATACCTACATCTTTATTTATAGTATATATAAGTTCAGAAATGGTTATTAAATCATGGCAAATTTTTGAAGGTTCAAGTGAAGCGGGAGGTATGAACTTAGTCTATATATTAAAGACTCTTATACCTATAATGGCAATACTCATGTTATTGCAATCACTTTCTATTCTAATCAAGAAAATAGGTAAGTAGACTATGACAATAGAATTTATTGCTATTTTATTTGTTATTTTTACATTTCTTTTTTTACTATCAGGTATACCCGTGGCAATTGTTTTAACAGGTAACTCATTACTGTTTGCATCTATAGGAATAGTTTTTGACTTTTTTGATTATTCATACCTCATTGCCATACCTAATAGAATCTTTGGTATCATGACTAATCAAAATTTATTGGCGGTACCTCTATTCATATTCATGGGCTTAATGTTTGAAAAATCGAAGATTGCAGATGAGCTATTAACGGCTATGAATAGTTTATATAGCAGTACCAAAGGAGGATTAGCTATATCAGTGATTATAGTTGGTGTTCTTATGGGTGCTAGCACAGGAATAGTGGGAGCAAGTGTAGTAACACTAGGTCTTTTGTCATTACCTGTAATGATGAAAAACAATTACCCTCCTAGATTATCTTGTGGGGTTATTTGTGCTTCTGGAACTCTTGGACAAATTATTCCACCTTCGTTAGTTCTTATATTATTAGCTGATGTTTTATCATCAGCATACCAGCAAGCTCAACTGAATGCAGGAATCTTTTCACCAGAAAATGTCACAATATCTGATTTATTTGCAGGGGCATTATTGCCCGGCATCCTACTGCCAATTCTATATATTATATATATTAAGCTGATAAAACCTGCGTCAATTAGTAACAAAAATAATGTATCAAACATGAGTATGAATATAAATTTTATATCATCTTTCTTCCCACCAATCATCTTAATCATACTTGTACTTGGATCAATAATATTTGGAATTGCAACCCCATCAGAGGCTGCAGCTTTAGGCGCTTTAGGAGCATTAATAATTTCATATTTAAAAAATAGATTAAACAAAACTGTTTTAGAGGAATCATCAAAGGAAACAATTAAATTAACCAGTATGGTTTTCTTTATTTTAATTGGTGCTACTTTTTTTTCTCTTGTATTTAGAGGCCTAGAGGGAGAGTCTCTTATTCATAATCTATTAGTACATGGTCCTGATAATAGAGAACTAGCTCTGATTATAACATTATTGATAATGTTTTTTCTTGGATTCATCCTAGACTTTATCGAAATTATTTATATCATCATTCCTTTATTTGGACCTATTTTATTTTCTTTTGGTTTTGATCCTATATGGGTTGGAATTTTAATTGCGATGGTTTTACAAACATCATTTCTAACACCACCATTTGGTTTTTCTTTATTTTATCTTAGAGGAGTAGCTCCCAAAAATATATCGACATATGATATATATATGGGCGTAATTCCTTTTGTTTTGATTCAGCTCTTTGTTATAGGAATAATTTATTTTTTCCCAACACTTGCAACAATAATACCAGACTTGATTATGATGTAATTACCTCGTTTTAATATAGGCTGCATCTGATATGTTTGTCCAATCAGAAACATCATTCTTGAATTTGATATATGAAGTATAGATTTCTTTTGTAATTTCATCTGTAGTACTTATTTCTTTTAAGATATCATTTGAAATTATTTCAAGTTTATTCAACACATCTTCTGGAAATTTAATAATCTCTATATTTTCTGACTCAAAGAATTTTAGTGCTAAATTATTCTTTGCAGTATAATCAGATAACATATCAATATTAATTGCTTTGCATGATATATCAATAATTAACTTAAGATCATCTGGCAAAGATTCATAAGCCTGTTTATTAATTATACATTCAATTGATGGGCCTGGCTCATGCCACCCAGGGTAATAATAATACTTGGCAACTTTATGTAACCCAAATGCTCTGTCATTATATGGTCCAACCCATTCTGTAGCATCAATAACTCCAGTTTGTAACGCTGTAAAAATTTCTGAACCTGCAAGCGTAACTGGAACACCTCCAGCACGTGATAGCACGTCTCCACCTAATCCAGGTATTCTCATTTTAAGGCCTTGTAAATCAGAAACTTTATTGATTTTCTTATTAAACCAGCCACCCATTTGTACCCCAGTATTACCAGCTGGTCTTGGAATGAGGTTAAAAGAATTATAAAGTTTTTCCCATAACTCAATCCCTTGGCCATAGTATAACCATGCATTCATCTCTTGTGCATTGAGGCCGAAGGGTACAGATGAAAAGAACTGGCATGCCTGACTTTTACCTTTCCAGTAATAAGCACCAGAATGACCTATTTCGGCACCTCCATTTGAAACAAAGTCAAAAACTTCAAGCGGAGGTACGAGTTCATTTGCTCCAAAAACTTTTACCATAATCCTGTTGTTTGATAAATTAGTTATTAAATTAGCTAAGTTTTCAGCCCCAGTCCCAAGCCCAGGGAAATTCTTAGGCCATGAGGTAACCATTTTCCATTTATACTCATTCTTGGTGTTGGATGATACATTCTTTGAAATCAATGGTGTTGTTAAAGCCAATGATCCACCTAGAGTCTTTAAAAAATTTCTTCTTTTCATTTTATAAAAAATCCAATTGTGCATATGACAATACTAACCACTTTTTGCCATAGTGTTCAAAATTGATGTGTAATTTAAGGTCTTCTTTTTTTCCAGTATAACTAAGTATAACGCCATTACCAAATTTCATATGATTCACTTTTTGTCCTACTCTAAAATAATTACTATTATCTTCTTGGCTGAAATTATCAAAGCTACCTTCTTGATTAAATTCATTAAAATCGTGATTTAAGTTATTAGATTTGACATTCTCTCTATACTTCCTTGATATCTTAATTGGCTCTATTAAGCCATCTTCGACTTCACTTATGAATCTTGATGGTATTAGAAAGTTATTGCTACCATGCATATATCTAGCATTAGCATGAGTTATATACAGTGTTTTCATTGCCCTTGTAATTGCAACGTAGCAAAGCCGTCTTTCCTCTTCTAAAAAATCCTTATTAATATTTCTATTCTCATTCGGAAAAATACCTTCATCCATACCAGTAAGAAAAACCACAGGAAATTCAAGACCCTTTGCAGAATGAATTGTCATTAGTTGTACAGGGTCTTCATGAGCTTTAGACTGATACTCACCCGCTTCTAAGGCAGCATTAGCTAAAAATTCCACAACTATGTCCTCGCTATCAATATTATTTTGATAAAATCTTTCAGCAGTAGATAGTAATTCTTCCAAATTTTCTTGTTTAGATAATGCCTCTTCATTTTTCTTCGAGTCAAAATGTTTGCTCAATGAAGAATATTCTATAATATTACCAATTATTTTTTTTAGATTATGCTTTGTCAAGTCCTGGTATATACTATTAATTATTTTTTTATATTCATTAATGGAGTTTATTATGCGAGTAGAACCTAGTCCAATCGCATCTAAATCATGTATTGCTTCCCATAGTGTAATCTTATTTTTTTTAGAATATTCCCTTATCGCATGAATAGTTTTTTCACCTAACCCTCTTGGTGGATTATTTATTGTTCGTTCAAAGGCAGCATCATCAGAATTATTAACAGCCATGCGAAGGTAAGCAATAACATCTTTAATTTCAGATCTCTCAAAAAATCTGAATCCTCCATATATCTTATAGGGTACGCTTCTAGCATTTAACTCTTCCTCAAGCCTCCTTGATAAAAAATTAGAACGGTACAATAATGCAATATCAGATCTTTTTAGACCACCATCTATTAATTCTTGTATTTTATCGACTATAAATATTGACTCATCATCTCCACTATAAGCTTCATACAAATAAACAGGGTCACCCTTTTCTGTATCTGTCCATAGATTTTTCCCTAGTCTTTCTTTGTTATTTGATATTAGACTATTTGCTACAGATAATATCTTGTTAGTAGACCTATAGTTCCTCTCTAGTTTAAATATTTCTACATCTAAAAACTCATCTTTAAATGATTGGATATTTCTACTTCTAGCTCCTCTCCATCCATAAATAGATTGATCATCATCACCGACTGCATAAAGTGATCCGCTAGAGCCATTTATTAGTTTAAGAAATTTGAATTGCAGTGTATTTGTATCTTGGAATTCATCTACCATTATATTTCTAAATCTATTTCTATAATAATTCAATACATTTTCATTAGTTAACAACATTTCATAAGATAGAAGTATCAAATCTGCAAAATCTACTGAATTAGTTTGCCTACAAGCCAAGTCATAATCTCTAAAGATATCTCTGTACTTATCGTCATCATTATCGGAACTATCATATCGGAGTCCCTTATCTTTTTGTGAATTAATAAAATTTTGCAGATGCTTTGAGTCATATAAGTTTTCGTCTAGATTTTTTGACTTTATTATTCTCCTGATCATTCTTAGCTGGTCTTGTGAATCAAGTATCGTAAAATATTCTGAAATACCAGCTTCATTCCAATGTATTTTCAATAACCTTCGACAGATACCATGAAATGTACCAAACCATAAACCATAGGAAGATATTTTTAAGATTTTTTCTAGTCTTTGTTTCATTTCAGCGGAAGCTTTATTTGTAAATGTAAGCGCAAGTATGTTACTTGGTTTTACATCATACGAGTCAATTAGTTTTGCAACACGGCAAGTAAGCACTCTTGTTTTACCACTACCAGCTCCTGCGAGAATTAATTTATTACCAAGGTTACAGTTTACAGCAGCTAACTGCTGTTCATTAAGATTATTTAGGAGATTATTTTCCATTATTTTTTTTAGGTCTCATGACTATTATGATAATAGATAATATCCCTGTAATCCAATAAATTGCTTCCAAGTGAATTTGTTCAACACGAAGGTATATAATTATAGATATAAAAATTGAAAAGATTAGAATTGCAGTCATCCAATAATTTCTAGTTGTATTTTTATAAATTGACTTTTCTATACGATCCAGTTTTCTGAGATTTTTGTCAAGATTTAACTGGTCATTATTTAAAAGATTTATGATTTTCCTAAAACTACTAGGTATTTCTGGCAATAATTCTAAGAAATCTGAATAATTATCTTTAATATTCTTAATAACAACTGGTAAACCTTTCTGCTTTTTCATCCATTTCTCTAAAATAGGTTTAGATGTTTTCCATAAATCTAATTCTGGATAGAATTCTCTTCCTAGACCTTCTGTATAGAGTAGAGCTTTTTGCATCAAGATTAACTGAGGCTGAACCTCTAATTTAAATTTTCTTGCTGTATCAAATAATCCTAAGATAATATCACTTAGAGATACATCTTTAATTGATTTATCTAACATAGATTCACAATTATCCCTAATTGCCTTCTCTAATAGGGCTATGTTAGTATCCTTTGGCACCCATTCACATTCTACATGAAGACGTGCAACCTTGGCGTAGTCTCTATTGAAGAAAGCAACAAAATTTTCAGCAAGATATCTTTTATCAAATTTACTTAAGGAACCCATAATACCGAAATCAACTAGCACAAATTGTACGCGTCCGTTAGATTTTTGTACAAATATATTTCCTGGATGCATATCTGCATGAAAAAAATTATGTTCAAATACTTGAATAAAAAAGCTCTCTACACCATTTGTAGCTAACTCTTTAAAATCTATACCTTCTTTGATTAGTTTTTGTTTATCATTGATAGGTGTTGCAAAAGTTCTCTCCATTACCAATACATTTTTTGTAACAAAATCCCAGTGTATTTCTGGTATATAAATAAGCTCAGAGTTTTGAAAATTCTTTTTAATTTTTTTTGCATTTGTAGACTCTTTGATTAAATCTGTCTCATCATAAACTAATACCTCATAATCATTTACTACTTCGATTAAATGCATTCTCTCAAATTCATCAGATAAAGATGTCAGATACGAGGCTATGCGCTTCATTAATAATAAATCTTTTTGAATTTCTTGTTTTATATTTGGCCTTACAACCTTAACGATTACATCAGATCCATCTTTTAGTTTTGCAGCATGTACTTGAGCAATAGAGGCTGAAGCTAGTGGCTCAGTAATAAATTCTTCAAAAATATCATTGATATCCATCCCGAGCTCATGTTCAATTATTTCAGTGGATAATTTAGCTGGAAATGGTTTAACATTATCCTGTAGCTTAGATAATTCATTAGCTATATCATCAGTTAGAAGATCTTTTCTCGTGGAAATTACTTGGCCTAATTTAACAAATATTGGCCCTAGTTCTTCAAACATCATTCTTATTTTAATTGAAATATTATCTACTTTTCGTTGTCTAAACCAATTCCATGGGAGAATATAGAAGTAGAATTTACCTTTAGCAGACCCAGAATCGACAATCATTTTGTCTACATCATATTTTATAAATAAATAAATAATTTGAAATATTCTTAATAGGTTCTTAAACATTTTTATATTTTTTGTAAAGTTTATTAGTCCTGCTCTTCAAATCATCAACATCATTTAAATATTGCTCAATTTCTTCTTTACGTGGTAATACCTCTAAGTCATCTTGGAAAAAATCAATTAAAGTTGAAGATGATTCGTCCAAGAAACTATTTACTGATTCTGAAATATTTCCAACCATAGATTCTAGATATTCAGCTTTATCACTTCCAATAATATGTTTTGTAATATCACGTAATTTTTCAGAATTACTTACAAAAGAATTAAATCTATTGGCAGTATCAACATCACCATTTATTTTAATCTTGCTTGAAAAAGAGTCAGAGCCCCTAGATAATATAAACATCATAAAGGTAAATGAAGCTGCAACTAGCTCAACATCATGATTTTCACTACTTTCAATTAGATTTATAGTATTATTTTCGAATTTTATTGCTAGAGAATAAGAAATATCTTTAAGAGTGATTTTGATGACTCTATTATTTAATTCATCTAAGAAATCCTTTGGTATAGATTTATTGAAAGCTTCACTATTGAGTATTTTATTCATGAGCTTATTAAATGATATCTTATTCTTCAAGATTTAAACCCTATATGTATTGTTACTATATCGCCCGGTAAGACTTCATGCCGAACATTAGAAAATTTATTATCATAAAATAATTCCGACACTTCTTCTGGGCTATAATAGGAAGAAATAGATTCCGCAAGATAGGTATAGCTCTGATCATCCTTGGCAATAATTTTACCAAGTCTGGGAATAATTTTATGCGTATAACTTTCAAATATTTTTTTTGAGATTGAATTTTGAGGAGTAGTAAATTCCATTATTACAAGCCTCCCGCCTGGCGATAATAGTTTGTATATATTTTCTAAAGCTTTATTGTGATCTGTGAAATTTCTAAAGCCAAATGATAATGTTGCTAATGAAAAAGAATTTTCCTGAAAGCTTGCCTTCTCCATAGGGTTTGTTACATAAGATATACCGCTAATAAAGCCCTGATTTATTAATCTTTCTTTACAAAGTGCAATCATTTTAGAATTTTCATCTAGACATGTTAACTTAATTGATTTCATCTCTCTTAATAAACTTATTGCGATATCACCAGTTCCGCAAGCTATATCAAGAACAACATCATTTGCAGTTAATCGTGATATTTGACACATACGTTTTTTCCATAAACGATGAGCACCAAATGACATAAGATCATTCATGATATCATATTTGCCCGCTACTGATGAAAAGACATCAGACACAAGCTTTGTTTTACTATTTTTAGGCACTTTTATAGAACCAAAATTGACTTCATCGTCCATATCAGCTTTTTTTCCTTTCAATATTTAGTACGTTTTTATTTTTTTTCAATCTATTTATTAAACTACTCAATGTTTTAATGTTATTAACAGATATAACAAAAACCATTATATTATGTCCTGACTCTTTTGTATCGTCATATGTTACGCTTTCGATATTAGACTCGTTTTGAGCAATTTGAGATGAAATCTGAGCCAAGACTCCTCTTACATTTTCTACCTCAACCTTTATACAAGCGCTAAAGCTATCATCAATATTTTTTGCCCATACGAGATCTAACAATTCATCATGTTTCTTTATCTTCTTAATCCCTCTGCAAGATTGCCTATGAACAACTATTCCCTTGTCTTGACTAATGTGTCCAATAATACTATCGCCAGGAATAGGATAACAACATTTTGCATAAGAAACTACAAGCCCCTCTGTTCCTCTAATTTCAATACCCCCAGAAGGATTTGTTTTTTGTGATGGTGATGCGGGAGCTAACCTCATTGCAACCAATTTAGCGATTCTATTACCTAGACCTATTTCTGCATATAAATCATTAATATTATTACAAGAGTATTCTTCTAAAAACAACTTGAGGGTCTTAGATGGTATATCAGATAATTTTATTTCAAAGTCACTTAAAGAATAATTAAGTAATTTTTTACCTAATGATATTGCATCATTTTTTTTAATTAATTTAAGAGAAACCCTAATAGAATGTCTGGCTTTTTCAGTAACTACAAAGCTTAACCAACTAGGATCTGGTCTATTATTATTACCTATTTTTATTTCTACTCTTTGACCATTCTTTAAGACAGTGTTTGGTGAAACAGCTTTTCCATCTACTCTAGCAGATGTAAATTTATTGCCTACATCTGTATGAACTGCATAAGCATAATCTACAATTGTGGATCTCTTTGGTAACTCTAGAATATTTCCTTTTGGTGTAAAAACATACACTTTTCCAGGATGCAAATCAGCCTTTATGCTTTGCAGATATTCTTTGGGGTTACCAGAATCACGTTGAATGCTAAGAAGGTTAGTTATCCACTGCTGCTCTTTTGTATAATTTTTTAGCGATATCCCCTTACTTTTATAAAACCAATGTGATGCAATACCTGATTCAGCCAAGATATTCATATCATTGGTTCTGATTTGTAATTCTATTGGTAAACCATGAGGGCCTAAAATAGATGTATGGAGAGACTGATAACCATTGGACTTAGGTATTGCTATGTAGTCTTTAAATCTTCCAGGAATTGGTGTATATAAATTATGAATAACACCTAATGATCTGTAACAATCATCTACAGAACTAGTTAAGATACGTACACCGAATAAGTCATTAATATTAGAAAATTTAGATTCTTTAAGTTTCATTTTTTTATATAAACCATATACATGTTTTTCTCTAGCTATTACATCTGTATGGAGATTTTCATCTTTGAGTTTTTTGATGATAATATTTCTTATTTTTTCCATTAATTCATTTCTATTGCCGCGAGATTTTATTATCTCATTTTGTAATATCTTGAATCTCAATGGATAAACCGTTCTAAATGAAAGATCTTCAAGTTCTTTATTTAGAGAATGTATACCCAATCTAAGTGCTATAGGAGCAAATATATCAAGAGTTTCACGACCAATTTTCTTTCTTTGTTCAGTCTTAAGCGCTTCTATAGTTTCGAGATTATGCTTTCTATCAGCTAGTTTAATCAGTATGACTCTTATGTCTTGGCTCATAGCTAATATCATTTTACGTAGATTTGCTGCATCAGCTTCCTCTTTAGTTGAAAAATTTATTTTGTCTAGTTTACTAACACCATCTACCAATTCTGAGACTTTTGCCCCAAAAGTTTTTTTTAGATTCTCTTTTTCTATCTCTGTATCTTCAATTACATCATGCAAAATAGCAGCCATTAGACATTCATGATCCAATTGAAAATCTGCTAATGTCGATGCCGCTGATAAAGGATGAAAAATATATTCTTCTCCAGTTTTACGGAGTTGACCTTTATGAGCTTGTTGTGCAAGTTTTAAAGATTTTTCAATTTTTTTTATTTGATAAGGGTTAAGATACTTTTGAATTTTTTTTTTAAAATCTACGTATTCTTTACTTGTGAAAGTAAACTCACTCACATTATTTATTATAGATTTCTTTTCCATTGGAAAATGGTGTCTGCTAATCAGTTTTAATTGTTTCGGACGATTCTAATTCTTTTAAATTTTCAGATATTTCATTATCTGGGTCATCATTTGTTTTTGATATATCAGTATTATCATCTGCTATTTCAGTTGCAGAAGTATGCATACTTGTATCTTCGCTAACATGTTGGCTTAATTCATCGATAATCTCTTCTTCATTAATACCTTCTGTGCCAAAAAGTTGGCTTTCAATTTTTTCTTTATGGCTTATCTCAAAATAGTTCATATCAATCTTGCTCTCTGCAATTTCTCTTAAAGCTATAACTGTAGGTTTGTCTTTTGAGTCAATTGTGCTCTCAGCACCCGCAGATAAATCTTTTGCCCTTTTCCCTGCTAAAGCACAAATATCGAAGGCATTATCCAACACCTCTAAACAGTCTTCAATTGTAATTCTTGCCATATTTATTACCTTTTAATCAGACTCACATTGTATCAGAATATAGTTATTAAACAATGTGATAATTCATTATGCTAATTTCTCTCATGAGCGCATTTATATTTTTCATAGGTATTTTCTTAAGTAGTATTAGCAAACATAGTTGTTTTAAAGCATCGTCAAAATCATCATTAACAATAGAATAATTAGCATATTTCGAATATTTTAACTCATTATGAGATGATAACATTCTAGTTTCTATAGTATCCAAACTGTCTTCTCCTCGTTTTTTCAATCTATCGTTTAATGACGAAATGTCTGGTGGAACGATGTAAATTGATGTTGCATGAGGTATCTTATTTAGAACAGTTAACATCCCTTTGTAATCTATCTCTAGGATAACATCCATGCCTTTACTACTAATTGCCTCAATTGATGAATATGCCGACCCATACAGGTTGCCATATACATTTTCATATTCGAGAAATTCTTCATTACCAATCATATCTTGAAATTTACTTTCAGACACATAGTAGTAATCTTGACCATCAATTTCAGAATCCCTCATTTTTCTTGTGGTAAATGAAATCGCAGGTTTTATAAAGTCAAATATGTCACAAACTCCTTTGACTAAGCTGGTTTTACCGGCACCAGAGGGCGCACTTACTACAAAAATATTTGGCATACTAATATGTTAACTAAAGTGGTATAGTTAGATTATAATACATTTACCAGTAGAGGAGAATAATTATGGGAGATCCATGGAAATCCATAAGCCCTGAAGGCGTTAGAGCATTTACTTATGGTTCGTTATCTGTTTTGTTACTATGGGGATATGGTGAGAACTACTTATTGCCTGTTAATGATATGTTAATGATGCTAGGTATCTCCGATCTTTTAGCTAAATCCCTAATGATTAGTTCGGTCATATTTATTCTGATAATATTTATATTTTATGGGCTTCATGGAAAATTACCTACAACCCTAATGCTTCAACACATGACATGGGTGAAGAATCCTGACAAATATTTGCTATTTTTCTACATTTGGATAAATCTCATAGCTGCTGGTCTACTAAATGTGTTGGGATTGAATACGTTTTATCAATTTGTAGCTTTATTTGTAATTTTTCTACTACCTTCTTTAATACTTGGCACAAGAATACAGAAAAAAGGCGGGAATATCTAATCAGCTTTTGTAGCTTTTAGGTAATATATCAATACCTAACTTTTTGCCTAACTTTACCAAAAATGTGATGGCAACAATACCTCCCGGCAAAGCAAAGATACCTAACAGACCCACATTTTTTAGGAGATCAGTAAATTGTTCATTAGCTTTATCCAAAGTTTTTTTATCTATATCTTCTCCAGAAATATACCGTTGATATATTTCTAGCATTTCCGATGTCTCTTTGGACTCTGTTGCAAGAATTCTTTTCAGCATTTGCATTGAATTGGTCACTTTTTCCTTATTTGAGTGATAAGACTTCATTATAGATTTAAAAATTACCAAATCTTCGATATTCATAAATTTTCCTTTAAATATTATTTAAAATGTCTAAAATTATTATTATAGCTAATTATTAATAATAATTTATGTTATTTACCCTGAGGAAGCAAATTACAAAGGAGATATAATGTCAAAAGAAGAAAATAACATCTCAATATCAATAGATACAACCTATTTACAACATGAGTCAGAACCTGAGAATAATAAATTCTATTTTCTTTATACTGTATCGATTGTAAATAATGGCAGTATAGGCGCTAAGTTATTATCAAGGCATTGGATTATAGAAGACGCTAATGGCAAGGTTCAAAATGTTAAAGGTGAAGGAGTGGTTGGTGACCAACCCTATATTAATCCAGGTGATGAATACCAATACACAAGTGGAACTGTTCTTGAAACATCATTGGGTACTATGAAGGGCAGCTATCAAATGATTAATGATTCCGAAAACTATTTTGATGCGATTATACCAGAATTTGTATTAACAATTCCTAGGGTTATTCATTAATTCTCTCATAAATTGTAAATGAATGACTAACTATATGTCTGCTCTCACCAATATCCTCTTTTTCTATAACATTCCAATCTGAGAAGTCTATATTTGGGAACCATGCATCTCCCGTATACTCTTTATGAATATGAGTAATATAAAGTTTATTAGCAAGAGGCAAGGCAAGTTTATAAATTTCAGATCCACCTATTACAAATAGTTCATTAGTATCTCTATAGTTATCAAGTAACAAAGAAAAATCATTATAAATAGATACTCCGAGTTTTTTATAAGAATTATTTCTTGTCAATACTACATTCTCTCTACCATCTAAAATACGTCCTATAGATTCATGTGTTTTCCTTCCCATGATAATGGGGTTACCCATGGTTATTTCTCTAAATCTTTTCAATTCTCCTGGTATTTTCCATGGTATAGTATTTTTATTCCCTATAAGATTGTTTTTATCCATAGCTACCACAAGTGATAATAGTTTTCTGTGTTTAATATTCATACAGAAACGGGCGCTTTAATGTGGTCATGAGGATTGTAGTTTTCAAGAGAAAAATCTTTAAATTTATAATCAAATATTGATGGAACTTCTCTATTAATTTTCAGAGTCGGTAATTTTTTATAATCTCTTTTTAGTTGTTTTTTTACTTGATAAATGTGGTCGACATAGATATGAGCATCACCAAATGTATGAATAAAGTCACCATACTCAAGACCAGTTTGATTAGCAATCATCATAGTAAGCATAGCATAAGATGCAATATTAAATGGTACGCCTAAAAAAATATCTGCACTCCTTTGATACAGCTGACAAGATAATTTATTTTCAGATACATAGAATTGAAATAAAATATGACATGGAGGTAGTTTCATCTTATTAATCTCTCCTACATTCCATGCTGATACTATTAACCTCCTAGAATATGGATCATTTTTAATATTATTTATAAGGGATTCTATTTGATCATAACTTCTATTATCATTTGCCTGCCAAGATCTCCATTGGCTTCCATAAATAGGACCTAAATCACCATTTTCATCTGCCCACTCATCCCAGATTTTGATTTGGTTTTCTTTGAGATAAGCTATATTGGTGCTTCCTTTTAGAAACCAAAGTAATTCATGCACCACTGATTTAAAGTGGATTTTTTTAGTAGTTATAAGTGGGAATCCGTCCTGGAGGTTGAACCTCATTTGATATCCAAAGATAGAAATTGTACCTGTACCCGTTCGATCAGACTTATTGATTCCGTTAGATAAAACTTCATTTAATAAATCGTGATACTGTTTCATTTTACTCTTTCCTCTTAATAGAGAAATAATAAATCATTATGCCAAAAATAAACATAGGAAAACTCAGTATCATGCCCATAGTTAGCCATGTTGAATACAGATAGCCTATATGAACATCGGGAACTCTTACAAATTCTACAATAAAACGGAAAAAAGCATACAATGTTAAAAATAATGAAGTAAGAATTCCTGTATCGAGTCTTTTCTTATGCATAAACCTCAATACTACGTATAGCACTATCCCTTCGAGGAAAGCCTCATATAGCATAGATGGATGCCTTGGAATATTATCAATAATCGGAAAAATTACTCCATAGTCACTATCGGTCGGGTGGCCATATAATTCAGAATTTATAAAATTGCCAATTCTACCGAAGAAAAGCCCTATGGGGATATAGAGCACAACTAAATCAGATATCTTTAAAAAACTTATATTCTCAGTTTTGCTAATATACAAAAGACCAATTAAGACCCCCAACAAAGCCCCATGAAAAGACATTCCACCTTCCCAAATAAATAAAACTCTATTTAAATTCAGCAGGTAATATTCCATATTGTAAAATAGGACATATCCCAGTCTTCCCCCCAAGATAAGCGATATTAAGCTTATGAGTAAAATTTTATCAAGTATCACTAAATTGAATGAATCATCATGCTCATTAGTCTGTTGTTTCATCATATAATCTATTAAAATAAAAGAAATTGCATACATGGCCCCATACCAGTACAAATTGAGAGGACCAATAGTTATCAAAACTGGATTTATATTATGAATATATGTCATTTTTAAAATTGAATTATATAAATATTTATAATAGCCTATGAAGCCAAACTATAAAAATAATTAATGAATCGATTAAAAACTGAAAAAAGCGCATACCTGCTTCAACATGCAGAAAATCCTGTAA
The DNA here is from genome assembly GCA_002698665.1 of Gammaproteobacteria bacterium. GTDB lineage: Bacteria > Pseudomonadota > Gammaproteobacteria. The sequence goes on from NZZP01000017.1 coordinate 85,886, forward strand.
ATTGGTATCCTTGGTGTGATGAAGCATTTATAAAAGCATCTAAAGAGGATAAACCTATATTATTATCAATAGGTTACTCTGCATGTCATTGGTGTCATGTCATGGCACATGAGTCTTTTGAAGATGATGAAACAGCCAAAATAATGAATACAAAATTTATTAATATAAAGCTGGATAAAGAAGAAAGGCCTGACCTAGATAAGATATATCAAACATCTCAAACTATCATTACTGGCAAAACAGGTGGCTGGCCACTAACTGTATTTATGACACCTTCAAAAATACCTTTTTTTGCTGGAACATATTTCCCTGATATTGAAAAACATGGGCTGCCATCATTTAAAGATATACTTACTAGAGTATCGGATTTTTATAAAGATCAAAAAAAAGATATAGAGCTTCAGAATATTCAGTTATCAAATATATTCAAAAATCTTAATCAAAATAATGTATCAAAGAACTTAATTGATAAGAATTTCCTACTCAATATACAAACAGAATTAGTGGAATCTTTAGATAATGTACATGGAGGTTTTGGCTCAGCTCCTAAATTTCCACATACCACTAATTTAATTTTTTTATGCAAATCATGTGATAAAAATAATAAAGAAATAATTAATGCAATTGACTTAACTGTTTCTAGAATGTGTTATGGTGGTATTTATGATCATGTAAAAGGAGGATTTTTCAGATATTCTGTGGATGAATTATGGATGATACCTCATTTTGAAAAGATGCTTTATGATAATGGACCGATGCTCGAACTATTATCTAACATTTATAAATTAAATAAAAATAATCTTTATATTCAAAGAATTGAGGAGACTTGCGAATGGTTACTTGATGACATGCAAGATAATAATGGTGGTTTTTATTCTACAATTGATGCAGATTCTGAAGGAAGTGAAGGAAAGTTTTATACTTGGTCTGAAGAAGAAATTACAACAATACTAAATAAAGAAGAGCAAAAATATTTTAAAGATATTTACAGTGTGTATGATAAACCAAATTTTGAAGGAAAATATCACATGCATATAACAAAGAATAATCAAGTTTCGTATATAGATAATTATAAAGTAACAAAAGTAATTAGAAAGAAATTACTTGAAGCAAGAAATACAAGAAAACATCCGGGTGTAGATAAAAAAATATTGGCATCATGGAATTCACTATTAATAATTGGGTTACTTAGTGCTTTTGAAGTTACAAACAATGAAAAATATTATCATTCAGCGAAAAAATGCTTTGATTTTATTAAAAATGAAATGTTTGTCGATGGAAAACTATATTCCTGTTACCACGATGAACCTTGTTTTGATGGTTATTTAGATGATTATGCTTTACTTTCCAAAGCATCTATTCAGCTATTAAAGATATATTGGAGTGAAGAAATATTTAATTTTTTAATTAAATTGACTAATTATGTGATTAAAAACTTTTATGATAACGAAAATGGAGGCTTTTATTTTACCTCTAGTAACCATGAAGAACTAATATACAGGCCCAAATCCTATATGGATGATTCCTTGCCTGCTGGTAATAGCATAATGGTGGAGGTACTTCATCAGCTATATGAGTTAACTGGTAATGAAGATTATAGTGATATTATAAACAGTACAATAGAATCTATGCATGATTCTCTTAAAAGATCGTCTTTCTCTCATTGTAGTTTATATGTAGCAGTACCTAATAGTATGATAGAGAAAAAGTTAGTAATAATTAGAGTAAGTCCTGAAAAGGTAAATATGTATAGAAAAAAGTTAAGTGAGATGAGTCTATTAAATGATAATATCTATATTATTGAAAAAGATATAAAAGTCTCTGCTGAACTTATATCAAATAAAAAAGATAAAAATGAGTTTACTGCATATGTATGTAAAAATCATGTTTGTTTAGACACAATTAACTCATTTAATGAATTATGCAAAGTTCTATCATGATAAAAATATTACTCGTGTTATTTAGATTTCCCATTCTCATCGTCCACATGATTATTGGTCTAACTATACTATTATTTTTCCCAAAAGATAGTAGTAATCTAAAGCCCATTCATCATAAAATAAGTTTTTTATGGATGAAAGGTTTAGTATATATTTTTGGAATAAATATTATTATTAAGGGAAACATAGATTATAAAGCCCATGCATACGTATCTAACCATATTAGCTTCTTTGACATTATAGTATTAAACTCAATGATACCATCTAACTTTGTTGCTAAATCTGAAATAAAGAAATGGCCTGTGATTGGACATTTATCATCTAAGACTGGGACGATATTTATCAGACGAGGCGACCATGATGATATCGACAGGGTTGTATCAATGATGAGACAGTATATTTTAAAAAATAAATCTATCATATTTTTCCCTGAAGGTAGGATAGGTAATGGGATTAAAATTAGCAAGTTTCATAGTAAATTATTCAACTGCATAGAGAATACAACCAATAATATACAACCTATTTTCATAAGATACCCTCTATCGTATCCAAATAATATTAAATCTGATAGTAGTATATGTTGGTCTGATAAATCACAAACTCTATTTAAGATATCGATGAGATGCCTGAGCCGTTATTCAACAAATGTAATTGTCAGTTTTAGGAAACCAATACATGCTAAAGGCTTGGACTCATATACTTTGGCAAAAGAAACTAATAATTCAGTCTTAGAATGCGAGGATGAATTGAAAGTTGTGAGCGACTAAATCATACCTCTTTTATCGCCTTCTTTCCCAATCTCAACATCGACAGTTATGTCAGTTTTTGGTACCCACTGGCAGGCAATTACCATGCCATCATCCATTTCTTCTTTTGTTAACAATGCTGTCGGGTCACATGGGCTAGATGGATATGCACCTTCTCCTTCTACAATAGTTGCTCTACATGATCCGCAACTACCAACTTTACATGAATGAGGCCATTTGACATCTGCGGCAAACGCAGCTTTCATTAATAACTGACCTGGTTCACATTTAAATGTCTCACCGGTGCCTTTTACAGTAACTGTAACTGGCTCTTTTTTCTTAAATAATCCAAATACCATGATTCTCTCTCCTTAAGGGGTTCTATAGACCAGATTTTTCCTAATATACCACAAATAATGTGAACTGTAATCAGTATAAGTTAATTTTCTAAAAACTTATTATCTTTCAGATATTTATATAGACAAATACTTAAAAAAAGACTTCTCAAGCCAAAGAAAATTAAAAATGATAACCAGAGACCATCATTATTCCCTCCAAAAAATGATGTTTCTAGAATGAAAAATGATGTGCCAGAAAAAATCATTATGTTCCTTAAAAGTTTTGTTTTCATAGCTCCTATAAAAACTCCATCTAACCAAAAAGCAAAAAACGAAAAAAGAAATATCATATACAAATAATAAGTAAAATATGATGCTAAATTTATGATGTCGGTATTTTGAGAAATTATATTAATAAAGTTATCATCAAATATGACAAATATTAATAAATAGATAAAAGTTAATATTAATGATAATTTGCCAGTTGATTTGATAGAATTCTTTATTAAATTTTTATCTTTTTTACCTACAGCATAACCAACTAGGACTTCTGATGCATGAGCAAACCCATCAATACCATAAGAAAAAATAAAGAAGAAATTTATTAGGATAGTATTTGCTGCAAGAGTTAAATTACCATAGCTTGCTCCAATACTCATAAAATATAAAAAAACAGTCATTAATATCAACGATCTCATAAACATATCAATATTTATAAATACTTTATCCTTGATAGAACTCCAGCGAAATATTTTTGTCCATTGAATCATTTTTGACGTGAATATTTCATTGTTTCTAAATGCAAAAAAAACAAAAAATATAATTGAATATTCAGCAATGAGAGAAGCAATTGCTATGCCCTCTATTCCATAGTTGAGAAAATACACAAGATAATAGTCAAAAATTATATTAATAAGATTTACAACTATACTAATCCACATTGCAAGCCTAATTTTTTGTATGCCAATGTAGTATCCAATTAGAATGTCTCTAATAAATATTGCTGGTATTGACCATATCCTATAATCTAAATACAACTTTGTGCTTTGTTTTACTTCGTTAGATGCATTCATTATATGTAATGAGAAATAGATGATTTCCTGCCTAAAAAATAGCAAAACAAATGAGATTACCATTGATATAAAAAGAACCTGATAGGTTGATATAATTAAATTTTTATAATCATTAGATCCAGAATGTTGAGATACTAATCCAGTAGTAATAGATTTGATGAATCCGAAACTAAAAAGAATATAACTAATTATTATTGAGCCTAGACCAATTGCACCAAGATATATAGCAGAACCAAATTGACCCATCATCATATTATCAACAAAACCCACTAATGGGATGGTGATATTAGAAGCAATTAATGGTAGTGCAATTCTTAAAGTGTTTTTATCGAGTTTAGAAAGATTAAACAAGATATTGTTATATCTCTATCATATCAAAATCAACTTTACTTGCTCCACAATCAGGGCAAACCCAATTTTCTGGCACATCTTGCCATTTAGTGCCTGGCGCAATGCCATCATCTGGCCAGCCTTCTGACTCGTCATAAATTAAACCACAAATTAAACAGAGATATTTTTTCATAATTTTTATGCATGTAGTTTCTCATAATTCTATGATAAACCCAATTAATTTGTTATAAATATTTTATGAACAATATTAAACTTCGTGGCATTTATCCTGTAAGCATAGGAACATATTTTTCAGATAAATCATATATAGAAAATGTAGAAAGTGTAATAAAAAGTGGCATTAATATTTTTCAGTTCAGATCTAAATCTTTTAGCCGCCGTAGGAAAAACAACTTATTAAAAAGTATATATAGTTTATGTATTAATAATGATGTGCAATTGATAATTAATGATCACTATGATTTAGTTAAGAAATATGATGGTATAGGACTTCATGTAGGAAGTAATGATATAGATTTATTAACCGCAAGAAGGTATCTTGGTGAGGAAGTAATAATTGGTGTATCATGCTATAACTCAATAGAAAATGCACTATGGGCAGAGACAAATGGTGCGGATTATATTTCGTTGGGTGCTGTATATAAAACAAAATCAAAAGAATCTGCTATAATATGTCCGGACCATGTGCTCTCTAAAGCTAGAGAAATATTAAACATACCTATTTGCGTGATAGGAGGAATTAATCTCAGCAATATCTCATATGTAATGAAGTATAAACCTGATATGATTTCAATGATTTCTGGTATTTTTGAGAAAGATAATCCAAGTAAAGAATGTAAGAAATTAATTAAAAATATGAAATTATGACTATTTCTAAAAAATTATATATCAAAGGCAAAAAGTATATTCCTGGAGGTGTAAACTCACCAGTAAGAGCATTTAAATCTGTAGGTCTAACTCCATTTTTTGTTAAGAATGCTAAGGGCCAATACATTTTTGATGAAGATAATAAAAAGTACATTGATTATGTGGGTTCTTGGGGAGCACAAATTCTTGGCCATGCAGACAACCGAATACTAAAAAATATTTCTAAGACTATTAAAAAAGGCATAACTTTTGGTGCTCCCTGTAAAAATGAAATCCTACTGGCAAAAGAAATCATTGAGATATTTCCCGCAATTGAAAAAATTAGAATGGTTAATTCTGGAACAGAAGCAACCATGAGTGCTATTAGATTAGCTAGAGGTTATACAAATCGCGATAAAATAATCAAATTTAATGGTTGCTATCATGGACATGGCGATTCTTTCTTAATTAAAGCAGGGTCAGGCTCAGCAACATTTGGTAAGCCAGATTCTAAGGGTGTTACAAAATCACTGGCTAAAGATACAATATCTTTGCCATATAATAATATAGATAAAGTAAAAAGTATTATCAAAAATAATAATATTGCCTGTGTGATAATAGAGCCAATAGCAGGAAATATGAATTTTGTTCGATCAAATCCTAGTTTTCTCAAAGAATTAAGAGCATTATGTAGTCGCTATAAAACTGTTCTAATATTTGATGAGGTAATGACTGGATTAAGAGTAGCAAAAGCAGGTGCCCAGAACATATATAATATTAAACCTGATTTAGTTACGCTTGGTAAAGTGCTTGGCGGTGGTTTTCCAGTAGGAGCATTCGGCGGAAAAAAAATCATAATGGATAAGTTAGCGCCTGATGGTGATGTATATCAAGCAGGTACTTTATCTGGTAATCCTGTAGCTATGGCTGCAGGGCTTAAAACTATTGAATTAATTTCTGCTCCTAGATATTTTACGAAGTTACATAACAAAACTATGTATTTAGTAAACGGGATGAATAACATAGCTAAAAAGTTTAATAAAGACTTTTATGCTGATGGAGAAGGTGGGATGTTTGGAATCTTTTTTACTGATAATCAGATTAATAATTTTGAAGATATGAGAAAACTGGATAGTTCTATATTTGTTAACTTTTTCCAGTTTATGTTACATCATGGAATTTTCTTTGCACCATCAATGTTCGAAGCTGGATTCATTTCATCAGCACATACAAAAAAAGATTTAGATTTTACGCTTAAGGTGTTTAAAAAATGGTTGGAAAGTAATTAATCTTCCATTAAAGTTATTTGGATATCAGCAACATTTGTACCAGACTCCCCAGTAATAAATAATGAATCTATGTTATTAAGCAAATTATAAGAATCATTGTTATCAAGAAAATCATTAATATTGATATTATTTTTAGCCAACATAAACTGTGAATGACTATCAATAATACCACCTGCTGCATCGGTAGGACCATCTATACCATCTGTGCCGACTGATAAAAAAACCCAGTTTCCATCATATCGAAGCATATCGCTATTTGCCAAAAATGAAGCAGCAAGTTCCTGATTACGGCCACCTTTGCCAAGACCTTTTAAATTAACAACTGTCTCACCGCCGGATATTATTGCGAGTTTATGACTACTTTTTTTAGCAACCTTATTAATATGTGTGATTAAATTTTGCCCTTCTTCTCTGGCAAACCCAATTAGGTCTTCATCTAGGATTAAACTTGAATAACCGAGATGTTCTGCTGATAGAGATATTTCTTTTCTAAATAGCTTGTTGCTACAAATAATTGTATTTGTACAATTTTCTATTTTATCAGGTGACTCATCAATTAGCCCTTTAATGCCACGATTAATATAATCGAGGATAGAAGATGGCGTACTACCGATTAAGTTATAGGAACCTAGAATTTCATATGCGTCTTGAAAAGATGAATAGTCTGGTACTGTTGGCCCGCTAGCGATTGTGCTTAGATTGTCATCAATAACATCAGATATAATTAAAGAATGACAGATAGAGGGCATAGCAATGTTAGCTAGACGACCACCCTTAAGAAGAGACATATGTTTTCTTATTGTATTTATCTCGTTTATGGATAAACCTGACTTGAGCATTAAATTAGTTAAATGTATTTTATCATGAAGAGGTATTTCTTCTGGAGGCATTGCCAACAGAGATGATCCACCACCACTAACAAGAAAAATAACTGTATCATCTTTTGTTGAAGATTTAAGATAATCCATAATCTTAGTACCTGCTGATATACTTAACTCAGTAGGTGTTGGATGAGAGGATAAATGCATATCAACACTGTAACTAGTTTTAGAATTAGGAATAGAAGTTACTACAATTGGTCTTTTATATATTGATGAAGCTAAATTTTTATTATGTATATAATCTAGACAACCAGACATCATAGCTACAGATGCTTTACCAAATGCCACCAAGTATAGATTAGTAGTATTTGAAAAAATAGATTGATTTTCTTCTAGATGTTTGTAAACAACTTCTGATGGATTAATTTTACTTATACTTCTGTTATAAATTAATTTGGCATCTTCACGCAATGACATGAACTAATCTCAAACAACTTTATTTGGTAAGTCATTCCCAGCAAAGAAAGCCAAAGAGTTATCAATAGCTGTATTACCCATGGCAATTCTTGTCTCAGATGTTGCACTACCAAGATGAGGATACGAAACAACATTTTCAAGCGTTTTTAATTCTGAAGGCAGATTAGGTTCAGTCTCAAATACATCTAAACCAGCTCCAGCAATTTCATTTTGATTTAAAGCATTAACCAAAGCTTTCTCATCAATTATATCACCTCTTGCAGTATTGATTATGAAGGCCGTTTTTTTCATTAATTTAAATCTATCTTCATTCATTAAGTGAAATGTTTCTTCAGTAGCTGGACAGTTTATAGATACAAAATCTGATTGCTCACATATATCCTCAATAGTATTGAGTTTTGTTGCATTGAATTTTTTAGTAACATCTTCAGGGATATCAAATGGGTCCCAATAACTTATATTCATATCAAAACCAAAATGCGCTCTTTTTGCTACAGCTTGTCCAATTCTACCAAATCCAATAATACCAAGTGTTTTGCCTGTAACTTTTGTCCCCAATAAATGTGTTGGTCTCCAACCTGTCCATTTCTCAGCTCTTAATTCTCTCTCACCTTCACCAACTCTTCTCGCTACCATTAGCAATAGAGACATTGCAATATCAGCTGTGCAATCAGTCAATACGCTTGGTGTGTTAGATACTGTGATTCCTAATTCTTTAGCTTTTTTAATATCTATGTGATTAAACCCTACTCCAAAATTACCTATCATGTTAGCTCTTCGATTTTCTACAGACAAAACATCAGCAGTAATCTTATCTGTCACGGTAGGCATAAGTACATCACAATTCTGAAGTGCTTGTTTGAGTTCATCAGAGCTAAATGCTTGATCTGAGGTGTTGAGCGTTACATCAAATAATTCTCTTAGCCTATCCTCATTCTCTTTTGGCCACTTTCTAGTAACGATGGCAACTGGTTTTGTCATAATTAAGCTCCTGATGGATTATCAAGCCAATATTTAGATGCAGCTGCAACGCCACTACCTAATTCTACTTTGATGCCATTGGACATCATTGCCATCTCCGCACCTGATATCGCGCTACAAAGCATCAGCTCATTTAAGTCACCTAAGTGTCCTATTCTAAATACTTTACCTGCAACTTTTGATAACCCTGCACCTAACGCTAGATTGTAAGTATGGAAAGCTGTGCTAATAACTGGCACTGCATCTGATCCTTCAGGCACCAAGATTGCACTAACTGTATCAGAGTACCAATTAGGTGATTTAGCGCAAAGTTTCATGCCCCATCCATTAATTATAGCTTGTCTAGTTCCTTCAGCTAAACGATGATGTCTTTTCCAAACATTTTCTAGGCCCTCTTCAAGTAACATGTCTAGAGCGACTCTCATTCCTCGTAGAAGATTTACCGGCGGAGTGTATGGCAGATAGCCACCATCAAGTTTTTCAATCATATCAGCTACATCAAAGTAGCATGTAGGGTAGTTAGAGTTTTTCATTGCGTCAAGTGCTTTAGGACTTACTCCTAATATTCCTATTCCTGCCGGTAACATTAAACCTTTCTGTGATCCACTAACAATACAATCTACTCCCCAATCGTCCATTCTAAATTCATAACTAGCAACAGAACTAACACCATCTACCATTAGTAATGCTGGGTGATTGAGATCATCAAGGATTTTTCTAATAGCAAGTACATCACTTCGAACACCAGTTGCAGTTTCATTTTGACACACAAGAACTGCTTTAATTTTATGGTCTTTATCATTTGAAAGTTCTTTGTGATAACTCTCAGGATTGGCGCCCGTACCCCATTCTTCTTCCATTGTTATAGTGTTAAATTGTAGTCTTTTACACATATCAAGCCACAACATACTAAACTGTCCAAAACTTGCACCTAATACCGTGTCACCAACATTTAAAGTGCTTTGAAGCGCTGCTTCCCAACAACCTGTCCCAGACGATGGGAAGAATACCATTTTGCCCTTTTCAGTTAATACTATTTTCTTTAGGTCATTGACTAGTGGGCTGATTAAGTCTGGTATTGTTGGATTTCTATGATCCTCCATAGGGCAATGAATTGCTTGTTGTACGGCTGCCGGCACATTAGATGGGCCTGGTACGAATAAATGATGATATCCTGACATGTGATTTTCCTTTTATAAGTTTAAAATGATTAAAATAACTAAACTAAAATTTTAATTTCATATAGTATGCCATAATTGTGAATATTTTAAACTATAATATGTGAATTTTGGATATATGAAATAATGACTATATATACTCTTTATTTAATTACAGGATGTATAGGTGGATTCCTTGGTGGACTTCTAGGACTAGGAGGTGGAATAATATTTGTTCCATCACTTTTTTTTATTTTTTCAATATATGGGTTGCATGAAGAGAATATTATGCAAAGCGCAGTAAGCACATCATTGCTTTGTGTTGTTATTTCAAGTCTATCAGCTGCTGTAAGACATTATAAAAACAACCTAATAAACTGGAGAATAATTAGATTAATGATTCCTGGGCTAGCATGTGGGTCGTTATGTGGGGTAATATTTTTAACAATATCATCAAGCAATGTAATCAAAATATATTATAGTATTTTATTAATACTTATCTCGTCATATATGTTTAATCAGAAAAATAGTCAAGATAGAACAGAATCAGTTCCTCTTAAATATGTATATCCATTTTCATTTTTTACAGGTACCGTCAGCAATATTCTTGGAATAGGTGGAGGAACACTAACAACACCATATTTTAATTTTCATGGTCAGTCATTAAAAAGAAGCATAGGCACAGCTGCAGGATGTGGTGTGCCTATTGCAATTTTTGGTATAGTAGTTTCTTATTTGCTAAATATATTATTTGGTATTTTCGAAAAAACAGTTTTAGACTTTATTGATTACTATGCGTTCATGATAGTATCTGGAAGCACTTTAATATTTTCATATCTGGGTGCTAGTGCTACTTTTAAAACCAGAACAACATTATTAAAAAATATTTTTTGTATTGCACTTTTATTGATTAGTGTAACAATACTGATCTTTTAGGTATTTTTTGAGAGTATCAATACCTGTAGCTGTTTCAATAATTTTTCTCTTAAAGAATATATTTGAATCAAATATTTTCATTGATGCGGACCTGATAAAATTTGGTAAATGATTATCGGAATAAAATGTCTTTAGTAAATTGATTGTATAAAAATATTTTGAATTTTCAATTCTACATCTATTGCTAAAAGTCTCTAATAGTCTATTAATGTTACACTTATCTTTAGAAAATGATGACAAAAAATATTCTAATAAAAAAACATCTTTTATACCCATGTTTAAACCAAGACCGGCCATTGGATGCACAGAATGTGCTGCGCCACCAATACAAAAGATATTTTCGTAACGATATGACTTGTAGTGAAATCCTTTTAAAGGAAATCTAGCTATACTAGACGTAGATTTAGCTTCGCCAATCATTACGCTTAGAGTATTATTAACCTTGGATAATAATTGGCTGTCGGACATTCGATACAATTCATTAATTATTTCTTTTTTAGCTGACCAAATTAGGTTATACATGTTATCAGAAACAGGCAATAAGCCCTGAATGTTATTTTTATCGAATCTCTGATATGCAATCATATTATTATTTTTTGTATTCATGGTAAGATTAGCTACAATTGCATCTTGTTTATAATCAATTGTTTGCTTGGTGTTAGAAAACAGATTTACAATGTCTTCCCTAGAGCTGTCACTGAGAAAAATGTAATCAATATTTAATAATTTCATGTCATCAAGTGATATAGATAATGACTTTTTGCTATGATTATCTATATGAACTTCATCAATCTGAAAAATGTTTTCGATAGTCTCAATTTTTTTTCTTATATTATCAATGATGTTTTTTTCATTTACAATATACCCCATGCAATCAAAAGCAATGCTTGATGATTGAAAATTCATATATTTCTTAGAAGGCTCGTCTAAAGTAGTAATTTGTGAATATTCAGTGATTCCCTCGCAAGTTATACAATCCCAAAGATTTTTTGATGTAAAAAAAAATTTAGATAACAAATTAATTGAAAAATACCTATTAATATTTTGATTGTGTTTATTAGATTTATTCTTTACTAAATAAACTTCATCAAAATATTCAGAAAGTACAATGGATGCGAGCATACCAATAATACCATCACTTGAAACTAATACTCTCACAGTTTTTTCCCAATACTTAAATAGCCAATATTGTTCAAGCCAATTATACGTCTTAGAAAGTCATTCTTGAGAGTTTGTGAACATTTCAATACTTGAAATGATAGCCAAGATAATGCTCGTGAACTCAATCTAGAATTACCTAGAATATTTGTTGCGAAATCAATTTGCTGGAAACTTTTTTGTCTTGCTGATTCAATGATATCAGAGGCTTTTTTTATATCTTTGTCAATAGAAGATAAATTCTTTATCATAGAGTCTATATTATCTACAGCTAAGTTATATCCTTGTGCTCCTACTGGATGAAGTAATTGAGAAGTATTTCCCAACAATAAAATATTCCCCAATCTAACTCTTTCGGCTCTAGATGTTTTTAATTTATATTGACTGACATATTTTATATTAGTTATATTTTTAGCAAAAAACCTAAAAGATTTATCTATGAAATCTTTATTTGGTTTGAAGTTAGAATTTACTATGTGTTGTGAAAAACTATTATTGAGACTAAGTATTATACTGAGTTGATTATCGTCATAAGGTATAGCTGCTAATATGCCCGACTCATCAAAAATTTGAACAGCACTTTTGGGTTTAAAGGATGCTTTAGCGTTATAAATATAAGATGTTTGATTATAGTCAATTATTTTTGACCCAATATTAAGTAATTTCTTAACCTTCGAATCAATACCATCAGAAACTATCAAATAAGTTGATTTCATTATTAAATTTTTTGCAAAAGATATGGTTATTTCTTCTTTATCAATGCCACTTACTTTGTCGATAGTCTCACATTGATAAAATTCTACACTGCTGTCCTCGAGTTTGGATCTAAGAAAATTTAATAAAACTCTTTTATCTATTATGTACCCTAAATTATCTAGATTAATATCATTTGCCTTGAAAGAAATCCTACTCAAGCTATTAAAACTTTTCAAGGTTAGCATATTTATTGGATAAGTGGATGATGACAAATCACTCCATAGTCCATATTTTTTTAAAAACAAGTAAGTATGATAATTCAATGATAAGGGGGAAAAATTATTAGGGATATCTATATTTTCTAGTGAGTTTTTTTCAATGATACAACATTTAAAACCTAGTTTGTTTAACTGAATTGCTGCTAAACAACCAACTAATCCTGCACCACTAATTATGAAATCATATTTTTTCATAATTTAAGCTCATGGTTTCCTCTATATCCTTGATAGTCTTTGGCGCATCTTTAGTAAGGATTTCTGGAGCTGATGTCGTTACAAGGATATCATCTTCAATCCTTATTCCTATATTATGATATTTTTTATCTACTGATTTACTTGGTTTGATATATATGCCTGGTTCTACAGTAAATATCATGCCTGGTTTCAACTTTATTGGTTTGGCATCTTCAATATAGTCAGATGGATCATGAACATCCAGACCCATCCAATGCCCTGTGTTGTGCATATAGAATTTCTTATATTCACCATTATTTATATTTCTGACTAATGAACCTTTAAGCAAACCAATCGAAATTAATCCCTTAGTAATTTCCTTCACTGCTGTCCTATGGATGTCTTGCAAAGTATTTCCTGCTACACATTTTTTTATAGCAGCCTGTTGTGCTGTTAACACTATGCTATAAACTTGCTTTTGATAAGGACTGAATTTTCCATTTATAGGAATAGTTCTAGTTATATCAGAAGCATAATATTCATACTCACATCCAGCATCTGTAAGAAGAAGTTTGCCATCTTGTAAAATTGATTCATTTTTAACATAGTGGAGAATACAAGCATTACTTCCAGAAGCCACAATGGAATTATATGCTTCGGTAGCCTCATTAATATTAAAAAAGTATTTTAACTCCGTTTCTAAAGTTCTCTCATTTAAACCAGGTGTACAATTCTTCATTAAAGAAATATGAGCATTAGCAGATATTTTACAAGCTTTGCGTATGAAATTAATTTCAGTTTTAGATTTAATTAGCCTAAGTTTATGGATTAATTTTTTGAGAGAAGAAATATTAGAAGGACATCCTGCTCCGCTCCTATATTTTTTTTCAAGATTTTTCATAGATTCAATAAGAATATGATTCACTGCAGAATCACTATCTAGAGAATGGTATATGGTTTTTACGGTTTTTAGGAGACCATTCAATTTTTCTTTGAAAGAATCAATATAATAAGATTCATCAAATTGATAAATTTTTTTGATGTTTTTTACATTTAATAATGAGCCGGTCCATATTTCATCATGTTTGTTTGGTTTTTTTGTAAAAGAGATAGATTGTAATACGTTATTTTTTTTAGTGAATATTACGATCATATCGGGATCTTTAAATCCTGTCAGATAATATAAATTACTGCACTGTCTATATCTATAATTTGAATCATTATTTCTTAACTTCTCAAGAGTAGAATCAATAACAACCATGGAATTATTTACCATCATTTGGGCTAACTTTTGACGTCGTCTTGTTATTTCTGATTTGCTCATTATACGTATCACTCTTGATTCATTATAATTTGATATACTACAGATATTACATAAGCGTTTATATCATTATAATAATTATTACATTCCTCATTATCCTGAATAATATAGTGCTCTTCAATTTTACCGATTTCAACAAAATCATGTATGATATCCTGTATGTTAAGTGTATTTCTAATTGACTTGTTTTCAAGAAGAAAGTTAAGCCCAAGAACGAAATTCTGTGTCCATTTTGAGAGAGTGATTAGCTTGGATGAGATGCTCATTTGATTATCGATTGGCAATAAGTAAGTTTTATTGGATAAAGATTTACTAATATCAGATATTACCTCACGAAGAATAGCAGAGTTTTCCTCGGTCTTAATATCATCATTGGCATCAAAGAAATAAATAGACAGAGCTTTATTAAGAAGATCAATCGATAAATTATTGGAATTTGCAGCAAAACAAGTCAGATATCCTTCTGCCTCAATGGGCGAAAATGGATTATCTGCTCCATCAATCATTTTTTTTAACTTTTTTGTTGATAAACTCATTGTTAATTGATCATTAGTTAGATAAATTA